>NZ_JVHE01000009.1:0-491 GCF_001072925.1 Streptococcus pseudopneumoniae
CGTTAAGACCCCAGCTGTGACTCCAGTAGCGAACCCATCAGCCCTTACAGATGCCGAAAAAGCAAAAGTAGCGGAAGAAGTTAAGAAGGCTAACCCAACAGCAACAGATGTTAAAGTTGGTGAAGATGGTACAGCGACAGTAACCTTCCCAGATGGTACAACAGCTGTTATCCCAGCAGATAAGACTGTTAAAAAATCATCAGACAAAGCTAAGGAATCAGATGGCGTTAAGAATCCATCAGTAACTCCGGTTACAGATCCAAGTAACTTGACTGACGCTGAAAAAGCTAAAGTAGCAGAAGAAGTTAAGAAAGCTAACCCAACTGCGAAAGATATCAAAGTTAACAATGATGGATCAGTAGTAGTAACCTTTGAAGATGGATCAGTAGCAGTTATTCCAGCTGAAAAAGCTGTTACAGCTGTTAACCAAGATTCACCTGCTCAAGAACCAGCTAAGAAAGCAGGAGCGAAAGAATTGCCAAACACTGGTA
>NZ_JVHE01000010.1:0-204 GCF_001072925.1 Streptococcus pseudopneumoniae
CTTGTTGACGCTGACTCAGATGCTGAGGTCGATGCGCTTGTGCTTGCTGATTCAGATGCTGATGTTGACGCACTTGTTGATGCTGACTCAGATGCTGATGTGCTTGCACTTGTTGATGCTGACTCAGATGCTGATGTTGACGCGCTTGTTGACGCTGACTCAGACGCTGATGTTGATGCACTTGTTGACGCTGACTCAGATGCT
>NZ_JVHE01000011.1:0-1107 GCF_001072925.1 Streptococcus pseudopneumoniae
TGGTGTTGGTGGTGTTGGTGGTGTTGGTGGTGTTGGTGGTGTTGGTGGTGTTGGTGGTGTTGGCGGTGTTACCTTGTTGTTAAACTCAGTATCTTCAGGCATTTGTGAAGTAAGAGTCAACACTTTACCATCCTTAGTTACAGTAACTCCAACAGTCGCTACCATCTTATCGTACTCAACTCCAGCCTCTGTACCTTTCACTTCTTCTACATGATAGATATAAGTACCTTCTTGACCACGTTTGAATTCAAGAGCTGAGAACTTAATCTTACCTTCAGCATCATTGCTTACGGTTTCAATCACGTTACCATCTTTGTCTTTCAATACGAAGCTGAATTCACCAGCCTTCAACGCACGACCTTCCAATTTCTTCGTGAAGTTGAATTCAACTTTCACTGGAATATTAACAACACGTTTTTCAGTTGGTTTTTCTGGTTTTTCAACTGATTTCTTAGTTGGATCATATTGGTGAACAATTTGAGAAGCTGTATTTTCAATATCTACACCTTCTTTAGCAGTTCCCTTGATACGTGCTGGAATATCAAACTTGTAGTAACGTCCAAATGCTAATTTAGCAGTGTCGATTACTTGAGTATTTTCTGCATCTCCAAGTGACTTAGTCAAGTCAGCCTTAGATGTAGCAGTAATGACACCATTCACAATTGAGATATCAAACTTAGCTGTTACATCTTCACCAGTTACTGAATCATAAGCCTTAATTTCAGATACGTTAACATCCAAGTTTTCGCTGTCATATTTATCTGTAATACCAACAGATTGAATATTGTGAGTTTCAGTGAATTTAGTTGTATCTAACCATACTTGGTAAACAACCTTATCACCCTTATGGAGCGTTTGAGTATTGATATTTTGCTTTTCATTATTATCAACTTTGTCCACGTATGGATCTTTGTTGGTATCAGTTACTTTATCAGTCAACTCTTTATCATCATCAAGGAGTTTATTTCCAGTGATATCAAATTTCTCTTCATTAAGAATATATTTCTCTGGATTGAACTCAGGAGTTTCTGGAGGTGTAACACGGTTGTTAAATTCTTTATCCGCAATGTCGCCTACAGTCGCGATAAGAACTTTAGCTGTTCCATC
>NZ_JVHE01000012.1:0-546 GCF_001072925.1 Streptococcus pseudopneumoniae
TACTATGATATTGCCAGAAAACTTTTTCCTAACGCTAAAATCGTTCTCGACCGCTTTCACATTATCCAACATCTCAGTCGAGCTATGAATCGTCTTCGCATCCAAGTCATGAATCGTTTTGATCGCAAATCGCACGAATATAAGGCACTAAAACGTTACTGGAAACTCATTCAACAGGATAGCCGTAAACTCAGCGATAAACGATTTTATCGCCCGACTTTTCGCTCACACTTGACCAATAAAGAGATTCTCGAAAAGCTCCTTGCATACTCTCAAGAACTTAGAAAGCACTATGAACTCTATCAACTATTACTGTTTCATTTCCAAGAGAAACAAACAGACAATTTCTTTGAACTGATTGAAGAAACGATTTCTTGTGTAAATCCTATTTTTCAAACTGTTTTTAAGACCTTTTTGAAAGACAAGGACAAAATCATGAACGCACTGGAACTGCCCTACTCAAACGCGAAACTGGAGGCTACTAATAACCTCATTAAGGTCATCAAGCGCAATGCTTTTGGCTTCCGGAACTTTGAAAACTTTAAA
>NZ_JVHE01000013.1:0-24988 GCF_001072925.1 Streptococcus pseudopneumoniae
AGGTGGTTAGAGCGCACGCCTGATAAGCGTGAGGTCGGTGGTTCGAGTCCACTCGTGCCCATTAATAGGAGAATTACTCAAGAGGCTGAAGAGGACGGTTTGCTAAATCGTTAGGTCGGGTAACTGGCGCAAGGGTTCGAATCCCTTATTCTCCGTAATTTGAGCTTCTTAGCTCTTTTTTTGTGCCTTTAATTATCAAATTTGCCCTCTTTGACAACTGTGGTTGAGTGAGGAATTGTTACTATCTGGAGCGAAACAAAATAGTTCGCTCTTTTTGTTTTCAAGTTTAGGAAGAGTCTTGGTTTAATTTTATTAAAGTCATGGAGTATAAAAGTATTGTTTAATGATTTCGTGACTTTTTCTTAGCTCCTATCTTTCATTTATATTTTATTGTTTCAATGGGCTAATGGTCTTTTCTTTAATTTCCTGTAAGCTTGTATAATCATTTAACTGTATTATAGGTTAGTTTTAAATAACAGTTTAATCTCTTTTGTTATGGGTTCTATGAGATTTTTCTAAAATAAATTTAGCTACATAGTATTTATTGAAGGTGTATCGAATATAAGAATTATAGATTTTATTTACTTAGTATTTGTATATATAAGTTTTTTTATCTTACCGAAACTCTCAAATATTTGATATAATATAAGCAAAGCTATGGTCACCATTCATTTTAAGAGGAGATTTATATGGGTAATAAAAGTATAGCAGGAAGTCTTTTTATTCTTATATTTAGTTTCTTTACAGTTGGTTGTAGTAATCAAAATTCTGAGTTTTCTAGTAAAGATACTAGTTTATCTACTTCAACTACTAGTAACGAGATAAAGTCCGGGGAGTCTAAGAAAGATTATAAAGATTTGTACAAGTCAGTTTTTGATGATTACCAAAAAATATTTTCTACTTCTAATGATTCAACTGCAATTTCAAATCTTTATCAAAGTTTAAAAGCTACTGAACGTCCTATCAATAGTTGGTCTATTGAAAATGCTATAAATCGTTCAGATGATATGCGTTACTCTTTTGTTGATTTAAATGATGATGGCGTAGAGGAGTTACTTATAGCGGATCTAAATTTAAGTGGAAAATACTTTTTAACTGGAGTGTACTCTTTACAAGAAGATAAACCTGTGCTTTTAGCAGAAGGATTTGCTGCAGGTCATGGTGGAGCTAGGAATGCGGCAATTATTTATCAAGGTGGGGAGATTCTTGAATTAAGTTGGTCGTCAGGAACTGGTAAAGGTTATGGAACTCTTTATAAGTTAAATGAAAAGCAAAAGGGGGCTAGTAAACTTCAGGAAAAAGAATTTCAAATAGAATCTAATTATATTGGATCTAATTTTGGAAAAACTGAATCTGATCAAATTGACCTAAGAAGTTTTGATTGGCAGAAATTTGAAACTCCTACTAGCTCTTCTATCTCTGAGGAGAAACAAAAAGCTCCTTGGAATGCAAGCAAATCTGCAAAATTAGAATCCTTCATTAAAGGATGGGGCGAAAGACTAGGTCAACCTAATTACAAAAAAGGAATTTCTGGTGGTGATGTTGGTGCGGATAATCTCTATAGCTTTGGAGATGGACCAAGCGAGAAAATGAATGCGGAATACACTGATACAGGTTTAGGTAACGCTAAGTATCGAATTGTGGAACGTTATAGTAACTGGGATAAATACCCGGACGTGCATAGCTACTTTTTTGCGATAACTGATACAGGGGAAGCGATTGTTTTTCATTCTCCAACAACAAATGGTGGTGTCATGTACTTAAAACCGACAGAGAATACAGAGATCCAAGCAGAGTTTAAACGCTTAGTTGAGGAAGAGTAGAAAAATGAAGAGTTTGGTCTTGGCCAAGCTCTTTTTAAAAAATCTCTTTCTTCCATGTTTATGCTTTTTGAGTGTTTAATGGTATACTTGTGTTAAGTTAGATAGAAAAGTGTCATTTGATGATGACTTTATCAGTAAGGAGAATATATGCCAAAAATTGTGAAGTTTCATAGTATTTATTATAGATTTGTTCTATTTATAGTTTTTTTATATCTTTTTGTTGTCTATCAAATTGCTGGGCGAGAAATTCAAGAATTTACTATATTTAATTACGACTTTAGCTTTCATCAAAGACAGTTAGGGTATTTCCTTCTTTTATTAATTTTAGTTGGTATTGGAATTAACTTTCTTTGCCCTTGGAAATTTTCTATATCTCCTAATGGGATTTATCTTAGAAGATTAGATTTATTTGTACCTTGGAGTGATATTAGTGGAGTTTCGCATGTTTGGATTAACAAGTCGAGTAATTTTAGTAGTGGGATTAATTTTTATAACAATAAATGTTTAGTTTTTTATCGTCATGATTACAAGCCAATTTGTGTCTATAATATTTCTTTATTGGCTTTATTTGCTGTCAAACTCTTTAATCCTCAGATTAAGACGAATATCTTATCAGCTAGTTTTGCTACGGGCTTTAATATTCTATTAAATGCTTTACTTTTATTTTATCTTTACTTTCTTGACTTAAAGACTCTTAGTTTTAGTTCTTTTTTACTTTTTTGCTTACTCTACTTTATAAAAATTTTTATCATTCCCTTATGGTTGGTTTATAGTCAAAATTCTAAGTGTGGTCCTTATCTGGTGCATAGTAGTTTTTTTAAGAGGAATGCTTCAGATGTGATTCATGTTTAATTTTATAAAAATGATGACTTTCTACTTTTTGGTAGGAAGTTATTTATTATTTCTATATCGAAATAGTTGACAGATGTAACATATGATGATACAATAGCTTCAATATTTCGATATAGAACAAAAAGGAGTCAAAATGGACAAGATGTTTGGGGGCTACCAAGCTCTACAGATTCGATTATTAAATGGACGTATCTTTCAAAAGTTGCTTAGCAAGGAACCAGATGCTCAATACAGAAGTGAACAGGGAAAAATTTTAACGATTTTGTGGAAGCAAGAGTTGGGGTGTGCTACTGCAACCGATATCGCTCTTGCGACGGGACTAGCCAATAATACATTGACCAGCATGGTTAAGAAATTGGAAGAACAAGGCTTGGTTACGATTCAACCTTGCACACAGGATAAAAGGAAAAAATATATTTCTTTGACAGAATTAGGTTGGGCTCAAAAAGAAATTGGTGACCGTGTCAGCAAAGAGCTGGGAGAGATTTTTTATCAAGGATTTTCTGATCAAGAAATCCGAGAATTTGAAGCTTATCAAGCGCGTATTATCACTAATTTAAAGAAAAAAGAAAACGAGGAATAAATCATGTCCCTTCAAGCACAAAACGCACAAAATCTATATATTCATGCTATTCAAGATGGGTGTGTAGCAGAAGCGCAGGCGAGCTCTGTAGGGGATACCTATATCCAACACTCGACAGGAGTGTCAGATGGGAAAGAAGGATTCGCTGCTTTCTTTGCAGATTTTTTTAAGCGCCATCCAGAACGTGAAATCAAGATTGTTCGTACCATTGAAGATGGAAATCTGGTCTTTGTTCATGTGCACCAATACCTTAACGGTGGAGAAGCCCAATGGGTGACGACAGATACTTTCCGTGCAGATGAAAATGGTCGTATCGTTGAGCATTGGGACGTTATTGACTACTATCGCACACCTGAAAATGGACAACTAGATCAGATCTTTGGAGATTTTGAAATCAAGGATTTGGAGAAGACGGCGGAAAATAAAAAATTGGTCCGTCGTTTCTTGACAGAAATTTTCCAAAACAAGGAGCTCGATCAATGGGAAGACTTTGTGGCAGAGGATCTGATCCAGCATAATCATGAGATTGGGCAAGGAAGCCAAGCTTATAAGGACTACGTACTTGAGCACCATGTGTCCTATGATTTTGTTTTCCAACTCTTGACACAAGGGAATTTTGCAGTTAGCTATGGTCAGGTATTGATTGATGGCGTTGCCTATGCTCAATACGATATCTTCCGTTTAGAAAATGGAAAAATTGTTGAACATTGGGATAATAAGGAAGTGATGCCTAAGGTAGAAGACTTGACCAATAGAGGGAAGTTTTAAAAAGGGGGATCTTATGAAAGCAGTTGTGGTGAGCACTCCAGGTGGACCAGAGGTATTAGAAGTTATCGAACGACCAAAACCAGTCCTGAAGGCAGGTTGGACCCTGGTGAAAATCCAAGGATTTGGCATCAACCATAGTGAAATTTTTACCCGTAAGGGAGAGTCTCCATCTGTGAAATTTCCACGTGTGTTAGGGATTGAATGTGTCGGTCTTGTGGAAGAAACGACACGACCGGATTTGAAGATTGGCCAGCAAATCATTTCCATTATGGGGGAGATGGGCCGAGCCTTTGATGGAGGCTATGCAGAGTATACCCTTCTCCCAAATGAGCAAATTTATCCGATCAAGACAGAACTTGATTTGGAAAGTTTGATCGCCCTTCCGGAAACCTATTACACGGCATTTGGCTCTTTTCTTAACCTCAAGATTGAGGAGAAAGATAGCGTGTTAGTTCGCGGGGCTACTAGTGGTGTAGGAATTGCCTTTGCTAAACTGCTGAAAGAGAAATTTCCTAATATTCACTTGGCAGGAACTAGCCGAAACCTAGCTAAGGAAGAGAAACTGAAAGCGGTCGGATTTGATCAGGTGATTTTGGAGAAGGATGGTATCTTGCACACGAAAGAGCAGTTCGATAAGGTTTTGGATCTTGTTGGTCCAAGCGCTATTCTCGATACTTTTGCGCGGACAGCAGAAGGCGGGATTATCTGTTCTTGTGGGTTACTGGGTGGTCAGTGGACTGTTCCAGACTTTGATCCAATCGAAATGCTCTCTCGCAATCTCTACTTGACGACCTTTGCTTCTGGCAATGTGTGTCAAGACAAGCTTCAGGCTTTGGTAGATTTTGTCGAGCAGTATCATGTAGATGTAGGACCTGAAAAAGTTTATAAGATTGACCAAATTCAGGAAGCGCATGCTTATCTGGAAGGAAGCCATTCTTTTGGCAAAGTTATCGTGAAAAATGAGGTAGATTAAATGATTGAATACAAACATGTAGCCTTGCGCTATACGGAAAAGGACATTTTAAAAGATGTCAATCTCCGCATTGAAAATGGAGAATTTATGGTGCTAGTGGGCCCTTCAGGATCTGGTAAGACCACCATGATCAAGATGATTAACCGTCTTTTGGAACCGACAGATGGCAATATCTATATGGATGGGAAACGCATCAAAGACTATGATGAACGAGAATTACGTCTCAGTACCGGCTATGTCCTTCAAGCCATTGCCCTATTTCCTAACTTGACCGTTGCGGAAAATATAGCTCTCATTCCTGAGATGAAGGGCTGGAGCAAGGAGCAAATCACTTCTAAAACAGAAGAACTCTTGGATAAGGTTGGCCTGCCTGCGGCAGACTACGCTCATCGGTTACCAAGCGAGTTATCTGGTGGGGAGCAACAGCGGATTGGCATTGTGCGAGCCATCATTGGGGAACCAAAGATTCTATTGATGGACGAGCCTTTTTCAGCCTTGGATGCCATCTCTCGCAAGCAGTTGCAAGAATTGACTAAGGCATTACATAAAGAATTCGGCATGACTACCATCTTCGTAACACATGATACGGATGAGGCCTTAAAATTAGGGGATCGAATTGCAGTTTTGCAGGATGGAGAAATTCGCCAGGTGGCAGAACCTGAAACAATTTTACAAGCGCCTGCGACAGACTTTGTAGCAAACTTGTTTGGAGGTAGCCTTCATGTCTAATTTGATTTCAACATTTCAAGAGCGTTTTAGTGAATGGGTAACCGCTCTTGGGCAACACTTACAATTATCGCTTTTGACCTTATTGGTTGCTATTTTTCTGACCATTCCACTTGCTGTTTATCTAAATAGCCACAAAAAAGCGGCGAACTGGGTGCTACAAGTTGCGGGTATCTTCCAGACCATTCCCTCAATGGCTTTATTGGGGCTCTTTATTCCTTTAATGGGGATTGGAACCTTACCAGCACTCACAGCCCTTGTTATTTACGCTATTTTCCCGATTTTAGAAAATACGATTACAGCCTTGAACGGCATTGATCCTAGTCTTGAGGAGGCAGGGATTGCTTTTGGAATGACCAAGTGGGAGCGACTCAAGAAGTTTGAAATTCCACTTGCCATGCCTGTCATTGTATCGGGGGTTCGTACAGCAACCGTTATGATCATTGGGACAGCGACTTTAGCCGCTCTTGTTGGAGCTGGTGGATTAGGCTCCTTTATCCTTTTGGGAATTGATCGTCGGAATGCTAGTCTGATTTTAATCGGTGCAATCTCATCAGCCATTTTGGCCATTCTCTTTAATGTTGTTCTCAAATGGTTGGAAAAGGCAAAGTTGCGTACAATTGTTGCAGCCTTTGCTGTTATGGTGCTTGGTTTAGGAGCAAGTTATGCTCCAAGCATGATTCGAAATAAAGAGAAAGAAAATCTGGTTATAGCTGGGAAGTTGGGACCTGAACCTGAGATTCTCATGAATATGTACAAGCTTCTCATTGAGGAAAATACGGATATGACGGTGACGGTCAAGCCTAACTTTGGGAAGACAGATTTCCTTTATCAAGCGCTGAAAAAGGGTGATATCGATATCTATCCAGAATTTTCTGGAACAGTGACAGAGAGTCTCCTCCAACCATCTCCACAAATTGGGCATGACCCAGAAAAGGTTTACGAGGTGGCTCGTGACGGCATTGCCAAACAGGATCAACTAGCCTTTCTTAAACCCATGGCTTATCAAAATACTTATGCTATAGCAGTTCCTAAAAAAATTGCGCAAGAATATGGGCTTAAGACGATTTCAGACTTGAAAAAAGTAGAAGGACAGCTCAAGGCGGGATTCACTCTGGAGTTTAATGACCGTGAGGATGGAAACAAGGGCTTGCAGTCTGTTTATGGACTAAATCTCAATGTGGCAACAATGGAACCGGCTCTTCGCTACCAAGCCATCCAGTCAGGTGACATTCAAATTACAGATGCTTACTCAACGGATGCTGAAATTGCTCGGTATGACTTGATGATTTTAGAAGATGATCAACATCTCTTCCCTCCTTATCAAGGCGCTCCACTCATGAAAGCTAAATTACTCGAAAAACATCCGGAGTTGGAAGCTGTTCTTAATAAGTTAGCTGGTAAAATCACTGAGAGCCAGATGAGTCAGATGAACTATCAAGTCGGAGTAGAAGGCAAGTCTGCTGAAGAAGTAGCACGAGACTTTCTCCTTCAAGAAGGAATTCTTCAAAAATAAAAGTAAAAAGACTTTTTACTAATATAAACCCCATCTTTCTTTTAAGACAAGATGGGGTTTTGTATTAAATTAAAAGTAATATAAGTGTCAATAAGATAGCAAATGTAATTCTGATGATATGGTGTGACTTTTTAAAGCTGCCTTTTCTTAATTCTGAAAGGCTAGCCAATAAATGAAGGAGAGGAAAAGCAAGGACTAAGAAGGCTAAAAAAATAGCAAGAATAATAACGAAGTTCATAAGATTTCCTTACTAGATAGAATAATGATGATTTATTTTTGTTTGGTTGTCATTTCCATGACGTCTAAGTAAAATCTCACTACTTGATCTTCCTTATAAGATTTCCCTTTTTTGAGCCACCAGGTTAGTGTTTCGATAAAGTTAGTTACAACAAAGTGTTTGAGGTAGGAAGTAGGAATATTAGGATAGGAAACTTGTAAGTCTTTGGCAACCATTGGATAGACATGGTGTTCCAATTCTTTCTGTAATTGACGGAGGAAGTAGTCATTTTTTGAGAAAAGGAGGCTGGTGATATGGTCTTGATTTTTCTTGAAATGTGAAAAGATATGTGTCAAGTAAGTCTTTGTAGTTATATTTTCCTCACGTTCAAAAAGATGATGAAAGAGATAACGACAGAGCTCGTCAAGGAGTAATTCCTTGCTCTCATAGTGACTGTAGAAGGTGGAACGACTATATGGAAAATTTGAATGCTAGATAAATGAATATATGGATAATTGATTATCTAATAAAATGTGGAATAAAGTGCTCTAACTATGAGGATATCTAATATTTTTTAATCCTTGATTGAAAGAAGTGAATGGACATAAAATATATTGGACTACTTATAGGGTGCAAGCAGTAATTCTTCTAGAATAAGTGAGATTAAAAAAATTTATATGTATAATTAAATATTCAGTTTTATCAGTATCCACTGTCGAGTTAAACTAATCACCTCTTAATTTATTATAGTAAAAATATTTGATAAATTTAAATGCTTATTGCCCTATTTGAAGAGATTTAAAGAAATCATAAAGTTTAAAATAATGTTAAGTAGGCTTATTATATTTTTATAAAGTGGTATAAAATTACTATTTTATTCAGTATTAAAATACATTTTAAAAAGTAAATTATGCTAAAAAAAATAATTTTAAACAATAATATTTTTGTTTTATATTTGACTATTTAAATTATTCATAGTAGAATGAAAGCAAAATAGCGGATAAAAAAATAATTATTTGATCGTTTAAAAGCAAAATTTTAAGTGGTCAATGGGAATATAAAAGTATGATGAAGATAGGTATGGATAGATGGTAGCAGACAAATTATTTTCTATCGGGCAAGCAGCAAGTGTAAGCGGAGTATCTACGAAAACATTAAGATACTATGAGAGTTTGGGATTGATTATGCCTAAAAAAGTATCAGATGACAATGGTTATCGTTATTATGACAGAGAGACTCTCTTATTGATTCCCGTCATTAAATACTACAGACAAATTGGTTTGGATCTGAAAAGAATTAAAGAACTGATTTCAGAAGATAGTTGTTTCAATCATTATTATTTTTTAGAACAACGAAAAGATGAAATCAAAGCTGAGAAAGAAAAGCTACTTGTTTCAATGGCCTCTGTTGATGATTGGATGCAGTTGATTATTGAAGGAGAACTTTGCTTGAAAAACCAAGCTTTATCGTATCCTTCGAAAAAGAAATCGAGTATCAGTCTTAAATATCATCCAGAAGAAAAACATTTCTGCCAAATAAAGCAAAGTTTTTCTTATAATTTTAAAGAATCAATTATTAATTTAGAATGGATTAAATACCTAGAGGAGAATCAGTTAGAAGTTACTGGACCAGTAATATTAAAATACGATTCCTATTCAGAAAAGATGAAAGGAACTATTAATTTTGCTACAATTATGCAACATTGTTTTCCTGAGGAATACTGCTCTTATACTTTTGGTGGTTTCTTAGCTTTAAGTGCTTATCATATTGGCCCTCTTGAAACGATTAGTGATACGTATCAACAAATTGTTTCTTATGCAGAAGAAAATGGAATTTCACTACAAGAAGAAACTTATGAGAGACATGTCATTGATTATTGGGTTACACAACGAGAAGAAGAGTTTGTAACAGAAGTAATTATTCCTGTCATAAAAAAAGATGAAATAAAGTAGAAATCATGAGTTTAGCACTGGGGGAAGATCATTAAAAAATGATCTCCCCTCTTTATTTGAAATTGAACTAAAAAGGTTTTTTCAACCTTTTTTTATTTTTCTATTCTTTTCAGATTAGATAATCTAAAAAAACTTAAAGATGAGGAAATAGAAAATACTATACTCTTCTGTTAAAGAAAGAATTTATGTCATTTATTACTATGTCAGAATGATTTTGCTATTGGATTATCTTTGTTCAAGATTTTTTATCTTTACCAAAAAATACAGAAAATTCGGTCATTTTAATTTTATAACTATTTTTAAATAAAAAGTTTAACCCTAGTGGAATGTTTTTGTAATAGCTAAAATATAAAAACAATAAAAAAAAGGTTAAATATTAAAATATTCTAAAAATTTAATTTTATACAATAGAGCAAAAATATAAGAAACTGTATTATAACAAGCTTGAGCGTGTTTTAGAGTTTATCAAAATAATAAGGTAATAATAAAAAAGTTTTTCATAAAAAGGCTTGACTTTGACCTTGTGTAAGGGTTTACAATAAAATTAATCAATATGTGATAAAGTAAACATACTTTAATGTCATTCATACAAATTTGTATAAAGAAAATAAATTTAAAAGGAGGTAGTGACATGAATTCCGAAGCATTGGGAATGATTGAAACTAAAGGTTTAGTCGGTTCAATTGAAGCGGCTGATGCAATGGTTAAGGCGGCAAATGTCACCTTAATTGGTAAGGAACATGTAGGAGGTGGTCTAGTAACTGTCTTGGTTCGTGGAGATGTGGGTGCAGTAAAGGCCGCAACAGATGCGGGTGCAGCAGCAGCTCAAAGAGTTGGTGAATTAATTTCGGTACATGTCATTCCACGTCCTCACACAGAAGTTGAGACGATTTTGCCACATGGTAAATAATTTGTACAGGACAACGAGAGGTAATAATATATGGAACAAGCTAGTCAAAGTATTATCAATACTTCTCCTGCTGGTAATCAGACAGTTGCTCATCAAAAAATGATGGAAACAACAAAATCTTTTCATATTGCTGGTATTAGAAGTGGGATTATTTCAGGTCTGTTTTATGGATTGTACTCATTTGTAATCATGATTTTGCAAGGTTTTGATCCAATTAAATCAGCCGTAGGAATTTTAGCAGCGCCATTTGTAATGGGAGCTCTGAATGATTTATTAGGTGGATGTGTTTTACTACTAAATGTTATTAGAAATGGAAAATTTAAAGAATTGGGACGAACATTAGCAACTAAACCAGGAAAAATCATGTTACTGGGCTATGTTTTAGGAGGTCCTGTTGCAAATGGGGCATATCTAGTAGGATTGTACCTTGCAGGAGCTTTTGCAATCCCAATTTCTGCTACTACAGCAGCGTTTGGAGCCCTATTCTCTGCTATTTTTCTAAAACAAAAATTAAGTTTCCGTGTAATTATGGGAATGTTGTTATGTGTAGTAGGAGCTGTTATTATCAACTTAGTTAAACCTGACAGTGCTCCAAACTTTACACTAGGAATTATTTTAGCGATTGTTGCAGCTATTTGTTGGGGGCTTGAAGGGACTATCTCAGCCTTTGGGGGGGCAATGCTTGACTCAGAGGTAACGGTAACATTGAGACAACTTGTTTCAGGGCTTATTCAAATGGTCCTCATTGTTCCACTGATTGGTGCAAGTGGCTTATTCGTTTCAACAGTAGCATCTCCTTTCCTAGTGCTAATGTTGGTTATTTCAGGAACTTTGGTTGGTTTTTCTTACATGGAGTGGTATCGTTCAAATGCGATGATTGGAACAGCGATTGGTATGTCCTTGAATATTACTTATGCATTCTGGGGCGTATTACTCAGTATTCTGTTTTTGGGACAACCAATTACAACAACAATTATAGTTGGTTCTATCGTTATTATCGTTGGTGCAATCGTTGTAACAACAAATCCACTCGATTTCTTCCGAAAGAAGGAGGTTTAACATGGCAATTCTACCAGCTAGAACAGCTGTATTAAATTATATGAATACAGTAGATGAAGCAGATGTTTACCAAGTTATGGAAGCGCTTAAAAGTATTTATGGTGAAGAAAAACATTTTACAGTTCCAATTTTTTTAGAACATTTAATGTCATTAGAATGCAATGGATATTTAGTTCAGACTGGATATGATTTGAATACAGATGGACAACTAAGTATTCGTTACCAAATTAATGAAGACGGTAAACAAGCTGTTCAGAAATATATTGTAAGGTAAGATAAAAAGGAGTAAGTCTAATGAGATATCATGGAGGACAAGCCTTGGGGCTCGTAGAAACTGTCGGTCTAGTTCCGGCTTTAGAAGCTTGTGACAAGATGTTGAAAGCAAGTAATGTGAAGTTAGTTTCTTACGAAAATGTCGGTTCAACGTTGGTTACAATTATGGTTGTAGGAGATGTAGCAGCGGTTGAAGCATCTGTTGAAGCTGGTGCACAAGCAGCAGCAGCTATTGGAAAATTAACGTCTCATAATGTTATGCCACGACCAATCCCTTCTGTAGGGGATATTGTTTCAGTGCATGATATTGATAATTGATTAAGGAGAATATCATGGAAAGATATCAAGCTATCGGAGCCATTGAAACATTTGGTCTTGTATATATACTTGAAGCAGCAGATGCCATGGTAAAGGCTTCTGATGTAGAAGTGATTGGTTATGAAAATACTGCATCGGGTTATATTTCTGTTATTGTTCAAGGTGAAACTGCAGCCTGTAAAACTGCTGTTGATGCAGGTGTGAAGGCTGTTGAAAATATGGGAACAGAGGTTTACAGTCATGTTGTAATCCCTGGTCCACATGAAGATTTGAGAAAGATTATTGATCGTTATTCTTTGTCAGTTTTGTTACCGGAAGAAACGATAGAATAAGAAAGATCTACTTTGATGAGATATATAGATAACGATTTAGATTCTATTCAGGAAATGAGGAATCTCATTCAAAATGCTCAAATATCTTTTCTCCAATTACAAAATCTTGAACAAAATGAATTAAATGTTTATGGTGAAAAATTTATAGAAGAAATAGAAAAGGAAGCAGACGGATTGATTAAAGATTTTGTATCAGAAAATCAATACGGTCTGGAATTTGACGAAATCTTTCTATTCCACCATTTTCTAGATAAATTTAAACAAACGATCCAACAAGAAAATTATATTGGTATTCTTGAAGGAGATATTAGTGAAAAAACTATAGAAATAGGAGCACCTTTAGGGGTTATATCAGTTTTACTGCCTGCTTTTCCCACATTTACTCTTCTGGTTAATATAATTTTGTTAGCTATGAAGTCAGGGAATACAATGGTAGTTGTTACTAATAAGTATACCAAGAAAGTGACGATTGAAGTGTTTAAACGTTTAGTAACCTTGGTAGAACAAGTTGGTTATCCCGAAGGAGGCATCGGAATCACAGAAACCATTAGTGATTCAAGTATTTTGGAGTTATACAATAGTGAAAAAGTATCCTTGATTGTGAATATTGGATGTCCTGAATATATAAATAAACAATTTAAAACAAGCACTCCTTTAATTTATGGAGGAGAAGGTTCAGGACCAGTATTTGTTGAACGAACAGCAGATATAGATAAAGCCATTGAAGATATTATTCATTCGAGAAGTTTTGATAATGGAATTTTACCAGGATCGGAACAATTCTTGGTTACAGAAAATGTCATTGAACAAGAGATACGAGATAAGCTGACTTGTAAAGGGGCTTATATCTTAAATGAGACAGAATGTGAACAATTAATTGAGTTCTTGAATCGTTCAAAAAACAATATTTTGTGTCATTTTGCAGGTCGTTCGGCTACATGGTTAGCTAAAATGGCAGGTTTTGAAGTACCTGACTCAACAAGGGTACTTGTCTCCTTGCAAGACTATATTAATCACGAAGATTTTTTCAATCAAAAATTACTTTGTCCCATTATTATCGTATATCTTGAACCTGATTGGCAGATGGCCTGTAAGAAATGTATGAGTTTGTTGGCAGAGATGAAAATGGGACATACATTGACCATTCACTCTAAAAATTGGGAAGTTATCAAAGAATTTGCCCTTGTTAAAGAAGTTGGACGTATGGTCGTAAATTCTCCTACTGTTTGTGTAGCAACAGGGGTCATGTCTAATTTAGCTACCTCCTTAATTCTTGGAGGGATTACTACTGGTAGGGGATACACTTCCGAAAATGTTACTCCAAAACATTGGACATACAGACGTCAGGTTGGATTTAAAGTTGAATAGTGATAATTCTGCCTGAATATTTTATAAGAGAAAGGAAAATTCAAAATGGATATGAACGAATTTACCGCTAAGTTAGAAGAAGCGACTAAGAAATTAAGCGCTGAAGATCGTGCTTCTCTAGTTAAAATCTTTCAAAGCGTTTCAGAAGATATAACAAAACCAGATTTTGTTACCACTGGTTCTCGATATGTAGAATCAGAAGGTGTAGACGTTCCTGATGGAATTACTCCTCGTTTACAAGCATTGAAAAATCAATATTTGAATGCGACACCAACGATTTCTTTGATTCGTGCAGTTAATCTGACAAAAATCTCAAAAGCAAATGAAGGAATGCCGAAAGCGATCCTAAGAGGAACCGCCTTTAAAGAATTTTGTAAAATAGCTCCGCTTGTCATTCAAGACCATGAATTGTTAGTAGGTGCACCAAATGGAGGTGCTCGTTGGGGAGCATTCTCTCCAGATATTTCATGGCGTTGGCTCCGTGATGAGATTGATACAGTATCTACTCGTCCTCAAGACCCATATTTCCTATCGGAAGAAAACAAGCGAATTTTACGTGAAGAAATCTTCCCATATTGGGAAGGCAAATCAGTCGATGAAGCTTGCGAATCCCAATACCGTGAAGCAGGTGCCTGGGAACTTTCTGGAGAATCTTTTGTTTCAGACTGTTCTTACCATGCGCAATCAGGTGGGGGTGACTCTAACCCTGGTTATGACGTTGTTGGTATGAAGAAAGGGATGTTGGATATCAAAGCAGAAGCAGAAGCTTGCTTGAGAGAATTAGACTATGCAAATCCTGATGATCTTGAAAAGATTTATTTCTACAAAGCTCGTATTCTAACTGCTGAAGGTGTAATGATCTATGCACAACGTATGTCAGAATATGCAGCTCAGTTGGCAGCGAAGGAAACAAATCCAAAACGTAAAGCAGAATTGGAAATGATTTCTCGTGTAAATGCAAACGTTCCAGCTCATAAACCAGAAACTTTCTGGGAAGCAATGCAATACGTTGTAACTATCCAACACTTGTTGCTATGTGAAGAAAACCAAACAGGACTTTCAATTGGACGTGTAGACCAATATATGTATCCATTCTATAAAAAGGATAAAGAATCAGGTCGTATGAATGACTATCAAGCTTTTGAATTAGCAGGTAGTATGTTCATTAAGATGTCTGAAATGATGTGGCTTACCTCAGAAGGCTCATCTCAATTCTTTGCTGGTTACCAACCATTTGTAAACATGTGTGTGGGCGGTGTGACTCGAGAAGGACGCGACGCTACTAATGATTTAACGTATCTATTGATGGATGCAGTTCGCCATGTGAAAGTTTACCAACCAACACTAGCAACACGGATTAACAATAAATCTCCTCGCAAATATTTGAAGAAGATTGTAGATGTTGTTCGTGCAGGAGTTGGTTTCCCAGCTTGTCACTTTGATGATACGCATATTAAAATGATGCTTGCCAAAGGTGTATCAATGGAAGATGCGCGTGATTATTGTTTAATGGGATGTGTAGAACCACAAAAATCTGGTCGTTTGTATCAATGGACTTCTACAGCATATACCCAATGGCCAATCTTGATCGAAACAACGCTTAACCATGGTATTCCACTTTGGTATGGAAAACCTGTAACACCTGACATGGGTCCTCTTGATCAATATAAGACATTTGAAGAGTTTGAACATGCAGTGAAGGAAACTATTAAGTATGTTACCAAATGGACTTCCGTCATGACTGTAATTTCACAACGTGTTCAACGTGAGTTAGCTCCAGTTCCTCTTATGTCTATCATGTATGAAGGAACACTAGAACATGGTCGAGATGTGAAAGCTGGAGGTGCAATGTATAACTTCGGACCTGGTGTTGTTTGGTCTGGATTAGCAAACTATGCGGATTCTATGGCTGCTATTAAGAAACTTGTGTTTGAAGATAAGAAATATACACTGGATGAATTAAATAAAGCTTTGGTTGCTGACTTTGAAGGATATGACCAAGTGAGAGCAGACTGTCTAGCTGCTCCTAAATACGGTAATGACGATGACTATGTAGACTACTTTACTTCAGATATCATCGAATTTACAGAACGCGAGCACCGTAAATATAAGACTTTATACTCTATTCTTAGTCATGGAACTTTGTCCATTTCAAATAACACACCATTAGGACAAATTACAGGTGCTTCTGCTTCTGGACGCCGAGCTTGGAAACCTTTATCTGATGGTATTTCACCAGACCATGGAATGGATACAAAAGGTCCTACAGCGATTATTAAATCTGTATCTAAGATGGCAAATGAAAATATGAACATTGGACTTGTTCATAACTTCAAGATTATGGCTGGTCTACTAGATACACCTCAAGGTGAGGAAAGCTTGATTACCTTGCTTCGTACAGCAAGTATTCTGGGAAATGGTGAAATGCAGTTTAACTACCTAGACAATGCAGTTTTGATTGATGCACAAAAACATCCTGAAAACTATCGTGATTTGATTGTTCGTGTAGCAGGTTATAGTGCATTCTTCGTTGAATTGTGTAAAGATGTTCAAGATGAAATTATCTCTCGTACAGTTTTGACACAATTATAGTCTGAAAATAGATATTGTTGTAGTGGTTTTGAAATTTGAGAAACCGCTACAACAATTGTTAGGAGAAGATTGTGGAAGCAGTTAACAAAAAACATGAAACACGCATTAATGTTTTTAATGTACAGAAATATAATTTATATGATGGTCCAGGTATCAGGACAATTGTATTCTTTAAAGGTTGCCACATGCGTTGTAAATGGTGTGCAAATCCAGAAGGTTTAACATTTGGACCCAATATGATGTACAAAGAAACTTTGTGTAAACCCTACAATGCTTGCGCAACATCTTGTCCACTGGGAGATATCTGCTTTAAATATAAAACAAAAGATAACATTCCTTATGATTACGAAGATAAGGAACATCCAATAGATATCAAAAAATTTGATAAGAAAAAACCGACTGTCGATGATATTAAAGGTTGTCCAGAAGGGGCGTTAACAATCGCTGGAGAATCAAAAACAATTTCTGAATTAATGGAAATTATCCACGAGGATGATGCTTTTTATGAGATGTCTGGAGGAGGTGTCACCTTATCTGGAGGAGAGTGTTTAGCTCAAGGAGAGGGAGCGTTAGCCTTATTACAAGCATGTAAACAAGATGGACTAAATACTGCGGTTGAGACTGCAGGATACGTTCCTAATAAAGTTATTTTAAAAGTTGCAGAGTATACAGATTTGTTTCTATTCGATTTGAAACATATGGATTCAAAACGTCATAATGAATTGACTGGAGTAAGCAATGAGCGAATCTTAAGTAACTTCAAATCAGTCATTGAGGGTGGTTATAATGTAAAAGTCAGGATGCCGATGCTAAAAGACATTAATGATAGTGAAGAAGAAATTCAAGCAATCATTGATTTCTTAGCTCCTTATAAAAATTTTCCTAATTTTAAAGGGATTGATTTATTACCTTATCACAAATTGGGGGTAAATAAATATTATCAATTAGGTATGGACTATGAAATTGAAGGAGATCCTTCTCTCAGCCAATATGATTTGGATAGAATAGAAAAGTACATTCTAGCAGCAGATTTCCCAGTAACTGTAGTGAAACATTAACTGAATTAGGGGAGGAGTAGAATTGATTGAAGAACTTGGGAAAATAGAACGGATTATCCAAGAATCTGTACCAGGAAAACAAATCACTCTAGCCCATGTTATTGCAGCTCCAATTGAAGCGGTATATGAAAGCTTAGGAGTGGAGCATACTGGAGCAATAGGAATTGTCTCACTGACTCCAAATGAAACTGCTATTATAGCAGCAGATATAGCTGGAAAAGCTGCAAATGTTGATATTTGTTTTGTTGATCGATTTACAGGTTCCGTGATGTTTAATGGTGATGTCCAAAGTGTCGAAACATCATTGGATGACATTTTGGAGTATTTTAAGAACTCCTTGGGTTTTTCAACTGTTCCATTAACAAAATCATGAGAAAAAGATTACTATTAATGGGTCCATCTGATGAAGAAAATAAAAATCTCCTATATCTTTTAGAAAACAATAAGAACTTACGCATTAGACCCTCCATCATGTATTATGATAAGACGATTTTGTTCCCCAGTACTTATCTACGGAGTCCGTGGATGAAAAAGCATCTGATAGCGATGCAACAAAACGCTAATTATGTCTTGATGTTAGCCTCTTGTAACAGTAAAAGAGGAATTTACTCACCGAACTTTGCTAAAGCCTTTCGAGTTCCAAGTATCGGAGTGATATTGTATGATGATACTCAATCGAAAAAAAGAGTTTCTGACTGTAAAATGGAGTTAATCAATGCTGGGGTGAATGAAATAGTTGAATTGAATTTGAAAAATTCAGTAGAGTGTAATCGTTTTTTACAAAAAATAAGATTAGATAAAGAAGGTAGTTCATGAAAATACAAGAGTTCAATGTGGGGCCACGATTTATTTTTGGTGAGGACGCAATCAGTGAGCTCTCTAATCTATCTATTAAAAAAGCTTATATTGTCTGTGATCCTTATATGGCAAAGAGTGGAATGATTCATCATGTGTTAGATCATCTAGATCAAGGGGCTGTTGAAACCAAGATTTTTTCAGGAGTTGTTCCAAATCCCACTGTCGAGAGTATTTCAAAAAGTATTTCTGAAATTCGAGCATTTAAACCAGATACCATTATTGCTTTGGGAGGTGGTTCTGCCTTAGATTCCTCTAAAGCTATTATCCTAACATACACAAGTTTGGAGAAAGTTTCAAAACCAACTTTAATAGCAATTCCAACAACAAGTGGATCTGGAAGCGAAATTACTTCTTTTGCAGTGATTTCTGATTTGTTGACAGAGGAAAAATACGCTCTGGTAGATGATTCTTTGGTTCCAGACATTGCTATTTTAGATACAGTGTTTACAATGACCGTACCTCCAGCTGTTACAGCAGATTCGGGTATGGATGTCTTGACTCATTGCTTGGAAGCTTATGTAGCTGATGGAGCTAGTGACTTTTCAGATGCTTGTGCAGAGAAAGCAATCGTATTAGCTTGGGAAAATCTACCACTTGCATATAAAGACGGTAATAATAAAGTTGCTCGTGAAAAGATGCATAATGCATCTTCCTTAGCAGGAATCTCGTTCAATAATGCAGGGTTAGGAATCTGTCATAGTTTATCTCATGCAATAGGAGCTTTCTTCCATAGTCCTCACGGAAGAATCAATACAGTATTATTACCGTATGTTATAGCTTTTAATTCTTCTTTATCCCATCCAACTGTAACTCCAACAGGTTCTAGATATGCAAAAATCGCATCTATGTTACAGTTCGATTTTCAAAATGAAAAAGAAGGAGTGGAAAAATTAATCTCAGGGATCAAGCAACTATCTGCTCAGTTTGGAATAAAAGGGACTCTCGATGATTTAGGAATTGATAAGTCAGACTTCATTAAGCATATTCCAGAGATGGCTGAACGGGCCTTGGCAGATGCATGTACGCCGGCAAACCCACGCAAAGTTACAAAAAGCGATTTAGAATCGATTTATTATTCGTTAGCAAGAAGTATATAAATGAGAGAGCAATTTTGCTTTCATTAGGATATGTATCAAAATTGAAATTCGATTGGAAGAAACTGTTATGAAGTATTTAACTGAAAATGATTTAAGAATAGCATATCGTGATATTCCCTTCGAAGTTTTCACAGTTCGTAGCGATGAAAAATTGACTCCAGGAGCAAGGACATTCTTATCAGATAGAAAAATAAAAATTATAGAGGATAATAATGGGAAAACCAGGAGTCAAATAAACCATTATAGTGGTAGAGGCCAACCTCAAGCCTCAGCAGCATCATTTGAAACAAATGATTTTGAATTACTTAGTGTTCGTTGTGATATGCTATCAGCAGCGCAAATGTTGTATGGACTAGATAAGGCGATAGCAGAAGAGTTAAAATTGTTAGAACGTTACCTGTCTACTCCATATGGAACAGCTAGTATTACATCTTCTACATTTTTTAAAACTGAAGAAGATGTTAATCAGACAGTCATAGTAGAGCAATTATCTAATGTAGGATTGTTTATCAATACTCAAAAAGGTGAAATTCTACTGAAACTATATCCTATTTACTTTAGTTTATTAGCTTATACTGAAAAAAATAGAAATTCAGATGATTTGCGATTTGTTACTACTTTATCACGATTAGGAAATTTAATTTCTTATTACCTTAGTAAGGAGGAGAAAGAAGTTGATGGGCCACAATGACTTATTGAAATCTTGTGATCATTATGTAGCGGATTTCGAATTAGTGGAGAAGAAACCAATCACGGATGGGAAAGGTCCCTATTTCACTGGAGTGGATTTGGGAACGGCCTATATTGTATTGGTTGTTACAGATGAAAATAAGAGAATAGTTGCTGGTGCTCATCGTTCTGCGTCAGTTGTTCGTGACGGTATGGTAGTTGATTACATTGGTGCTGTTCAGATTGTTAGGGAACTAAAGGAGGATTTAGAGAGCAAATTAGACACAGAATTAGTCTTTGCGTCTGCTGCGATCCCTCCTGGAACAGATTTGTTGGATGGCGGTGTCATTAAAAATGTTATTCAGAGTGCAGGTTTTGAATTAACAGCCATTTTGGATGAACCAACTGCAGCTAATACCATTGTTGGAATGAAAGATGGTGCCATCGTTGATATTGGTGGAGGCACGACAGGAATTTCAATCATAAAAAATGGTCAAGTTGTTAAGTGTGTAGATGAGCCAACTGGTGGGACTCACTTTACGTTAGTTGTTTCAGGTGCTTATCATATGCCTTACGAGGAAGCAGATCAGTATAAACAAAATCCTACAAATCATAAAGAATTATTAACTACCTTAAAACCTGTTGTCGAAAAAATTGCATCTATTATAAGTAGAAACATAGAGGAATTTGATATTGAGACCATATTTTTGGTCGGTGGTACAAGTTGCTTAACTGGGATTGAGCAAATTATCGAAAAAGAAACTCAGATTAAAACAATTAAGCCACAAAATCCAATGTTTGTTACTCCGATTGGTATTGCAATGAATTGTACTGATGAGGTTATTTATTAATATAGAAGGAGAGTCGTATGTTAGTTGCAGAATTGGTAGATACAATTTGGGCTACTAGGAAATCGGAAGCACTTAATGGAGTAAAATTCTTATTAGCAGAAGTAAAAGGTGGTCGAAGATCTGGTGAACTACTAGTCGTTGTGGATATGATCGGCGCTGGAATTGGGGACCGTGTTATAGTAGCGACGGGTTCTGCAGCGAGACGGATGATGGAAAATGATGAAATGCCAGTGGATGCAGCTATTGTTGGTATCATTGATGAAAACTACGATGAAGTGAAGAGACAAAACGGAGAAATTCAGCGATTCTCTTAAAGGAGGATAGAACAAATGTCGAAATTAATTACGGCTAAGGACATTATTGAATGTTCAGAAGCAGGAAAGTCAATTTGTTACATTGAACCAAGGACAATTGTCACACCTGCTGCAATAGACGAGGCAAAAAAACGAGGTATTGAAATAAGTGAATGCTCAGGTCGTTGTGAATCGTCTAAAGAAACAAATGAACATGGAATTACAAGTGACGAAATTCTTTGTTTGTTAAAAAAAATGTTAGCGGGAAATGAGACAGATGAAGAAACTGTTCCATTACCTTATCGTTGTGTAAAACACCCCGATGGCATGAAAGTTGTAAAAGGATCTACGGTTCGTTTAGATAACTTTGATACAGGAAATCCTAAAGCAAAAGTAGAATACCAAGAGTTGGTTCATAAGGAAGAATCAAAGATGAGTGCTGGTTTTCTAACAATTGATCACTCATCATTTGCTTGGGATTTACCGTATGAAGAAATTGATTATGTGATATCTGGTACTGTCTCAGTACAAATTGATGGGCAAACCTATGTAGCTAGAGAAGGAGATGTTATTTATGTTCCTTCTGGGTCTAGCGTTGTTTGGGGCTCACCTGATAAAGCAAAAATTTTCTATACAACATTTCCATCCAATTGGCCTGATTTAATGTAGGAGTAAGCCATGAAAGCATTGGGAATGATTGAAACATATGGTTTAATTGGAGCTATAGAAGCTGCAGACGTAATGCTGAAAACAGCAAATGTCACTCTTTTAAAAAAGGAAATTGTAAAAGGGGGATTAATCTTAGTCAGTATCACAGGAGATGTTGGTGCTGTAAAGACGGCGGTTGAAGCAGCTACTACTGCTGTAAATCGATTAGGTCTACAAGTGCTTTATGGCTCACATGTTATTCCGCGACCTGATCTTCAATTGGAATCTTTCTATCCTATAGAGGAAGAACACATGGTTCCTGTTGAAGAAATACAAATCGAAGATACCGTAATCCAAGATGGGGAATCAGTAGAGGAAGTGGTTGAAGAAATTTGCAATGAAACGAACATTCCATTAGAAGTTGAGGAAAATACGGAATTGGTCCGTCCTAGTGAAGAAAAATCATCAATGACATCTCAGGAGTATAAAAGAAGTTTACAAAAACTAAGAGTTTCTGAGTTACGTGATAAAGTAACTCATCAAAATATTACTCTTGATAAAGAGCCTGATGTCATGACTTTGACTAAAAAGCAGTTGATAGCTATATTAGTAGATGATTTTGAAAAAAATAGTTAGAAAGGAGAAAATGTATGACGACTATCGATGTAGATCTTTGTTCGATACAGGAAGCGCGTGACTTAGTCAGAAGTGGAAAAGCTGCTGCTGACAAGATAGCATTTTATTCTGACGAACAAATTGATTCAATTT
This sequence comes from Streptococcus pseudopneumoniae, assembly GCF_001072925.1. Lineage (GTDB taxonomy): Bacteria > Bacillota > Bacilli > Lactobacillales > Streptococcaceae > Streptococcus > Streptococcus pseudopneumoniae_Q. Next base: position 22,505 of record NZ_JVHE01000013.1, read on the forward strand.
TAAAAAATATCGTGAAGACAATAGAGGCCAATGCATATTATTTAGCTGATTTGGCAGTTGAAGAAACAGGATTTGGAAAACTTAATGATAAAGCATACAAAAATTATGCCGCTTCAACATTACTCTATAATGAGATGAAGGAATATAAGACATCCGGTGTGTTAAGTTTTGATGAATCAAAAAAAATATTTAAAGTGGCTGAACCAATGGGATTGCTTCTTGGGATTACTCCATCGACCAATCCAACTTCAACGATCATTTTTAAATCACTGATTGCAATCAAATCTCGGAATGCAATCGTCTTTGCTCCACACCCATCTGCTAAACGATGTAGTTACGCTGCGGCTGAATTAATATTGAAGGCTGCTGTAGAAGCAGGTGCACCTGAACATATCATCGGTTGTGTGAAGAACCCAACAATGGAAGCGACACATGAATTGATGAATTCGAAAGATATTGCCCTGATTATTGCAACGGGAGGACCAGGAATGGTTCGATCAGCCTACAGTAGTGGAAAACCTGCTATTGGGGTAGGAGCGGGAAATTCTCCTGTATATATTGAACGAACAGCAGATGTGAAGAAAGCAATTTCTACAATCATTGCATCTAAGACATTTGATAATGGAACCATTTGTGCTTCTGAGCAAGCTTTGATTTGTGAAGAAGTTAATAAAGATGCTGTTATTTCTGAATTAATTGCACAAGGATGCTATGTGATGACTAAGGAAGAAACAGACAAAGTTTGTTCATTACTTTTCCGAGGTGTTTCAAATGGTCATCCTGTGATGAATGCAAAATTTGTTGGTCAAACTGCGACAACTATTGCAGAAGCAGCAGGTATCCATGTACCAACCGATACCAAACTATTAATTGGCCCTCAGTCAGGTGTTGGTGAAGGTAATCCACTTTCCTTTGAGAAATTGACAACTGTATTAGGATTTTATGTGGTGACAAATTGGGAAGAAGCTTGTGCTTTAAGCATTCGTTTGTTGCAAAATGGTATAGGGCATACAATGAGCTTGCACACCAGTGATCCAGATATTATCTTTAAATTCTCAAGTAAACCTGCTTCCCGAATTCTAATCAATACAGGGGGAAGCCAAGGCGGAACAGGTATTTCCACAGGCTTGCCAATTGCCTTTACATTGGGATGTGGAACGGATGGAGGAAGTTCGGTATCAGATAACCTTACTCCAGAACATTTGATAAATGTGAAGACAGTTGCTTATGGAATTAAGGATGTTACGAAAATAGTTGCTGAGGATGATTATTTCCATACTTTACCAAAAGTAGCGATATGTAATCGTCCGAACGAGAAAGTGGATGGGTTGAGCTCAGCATCACTAAAAGTGAAGAAAGAAACTGCTACAACTGTAGATTTTCTGAATCAAACTCCTCAACAAATTCAAGAAAATTTTGAAAAAAATAATCCGTCGACTGCCCATGAAATATCTTCTAATGTTACAGTTGCATCAGATGATGAAACAAATGAAGCCATTGTGAGGGAGATTTTATCAACATTAAAGACAAAATAGGAGGAGCTAATGAGTGAAGACTTAGAAAGCTTGTTTTATCTGGCTGTGGAGCATTTGGGGGGAGAAAAGTCACTTTCTGGTGTAAGCGTTCCTAAACAATCAGAGAGTATAAATGAGAAACCCAATAAACAAGTCGAAGCAGTTAGTGAACCATGTAAAAAACAAGTAGAAAATGTGAACAAAAAAAGTGACCCTAAGTTTAACATTCCTATAGGAGTCTCAAATCACCATGTTCATTTGTCTCAAGCAGATGCAGATATACTATTTGGTAAAAATTATTCATTTTCTGAATTAAAACCATTGTCTCAAAAAGGACAGTTTGCCTATAAAGAATGTATTATCTTAGCAGGACCTAAAGGTGTTGTAGAAAGAGTGCGTGTATTAGGGCCGGTTAGAAAACAAACACAGGTTGAATTAACGACAGCAGATTGTTTCAAACTTGGACTGAAAGCACCTATTCGTTTATCAGGTGACCTTGCTGGTACCCCAGGTTGTACCTTGATTGGTCCTGCAGGATCTGTACAACTTGAATCTGGCTGTATTGTTGCGAAAAGACATATACATATGAATCATTTTGATGCGATTCGATTTGGTGTTCGAAATAATCAAGTAGTTTCGTTGGAGGTTCCTGGAGAACGAGGTGGAGTTATCAATAACGTTAGTATTCGAGTAGATGATTCCTTCACTCTGGAATGTCATTTGGATACAGAAGAGGCAAATGCTTTAGGCATTTGTGGTAATAATCAAATAAAAATGATTAAATAACTTGAAGCCGACAAGCAGATTATAGTACAGGTATTAAGTTTGTTACATAATTTTTTAATAAAGAAGGAGGAGTAAAATGACTTCAGAAGCATTAGGAATGATCGAAACCAAAGGATTGGTAGGATCAATCGAAGCAGCAGATGCAATGGTGAAAGCAGCCAACGTAACATTAATTGGTAAAGAA
>NZ_JVHE01000014.1:0-297 GCF_001072925.1 Streptococcus pseudopneumoniae
TTGGTAGAGTACTTGGTTTGGGACCAAGGTGTCGCAGGTTCGAATCCTGTCTTCCCGATTGATGGCGGTGTAGCTCAGCTGGCTAGAGCGTCCGGTTCATACCCGGGAGGTCGGGGGTTCGATCCCCTTCGCCGCTATAATGATCTTGTTGGACCTTTAGCTCAGCTGGTTAGAGCTCTCGGCTCATAACCGAGTGGTCGTAGGTTCAAGTCCTACAAGGTCCATTAAATACTATGGAGGATTACCCAAGTCCGGCTGAAGGGAACGGTCTTGAAAACCGTCAGGCGTGTAAAAGCG
>NZ_JVHE01000015.1:0-12050 GCF_001072925.1 Streptococcus pseudopneumoniae
CTGGTAAGGTTATCGAAGGCGATAAGAATGTAACCTATGTATACAAACTTAAAGAAACACCAGACAAACCTGTAGAGCCAACTCCAGATAAACCTGTAGAACCAACACCAGACAAGCCTGTAGAACCAACACCAGATAAGCCTGTAGAACCAACACCAGACAAACCTGTAGAGCCAACTCCAGATAAGCCTGTAGAGCCAACTCCAGACAAGCCTGTAGAGCCAACTCCAGATAAACCTGTAGAACCAACTCCAGATAAACCTGTAGAGCCAACTCCAGACAAACCTGTAGAACCAACACCAGGTAAACCAGTGAACCCAACACCAGGTAAACCGGTGAACCCAACACCAGGTAAACCAGTAGATCCAACACCAGGTAAGCCAGTGGATCCAACACCAGGTAAGCCAGTGAATCCAACACCAGGTAAACCGGTGAACCCAACACCAGGTAAACCAGTGAACCCAACACCAGGTAAACCAGTAGATCCAACACCAGGTAAGCCAGTGAATCCAACACCAGGTAAACCAGTGAACCCAACACTAGGTAAGCCAGTGGATCCAACACCAGGTAAACCAGTTTCGGAACAACTAGCTAATCCAACATCGGCTAAGGAACAACTTCCAAATACTGGTGAAACTACATCTGCAGGATCAACTGTACTCGGAGTAGTTGCAGGACTTGTAGGATTGGCAGCACTTGGACGTCGTAAGAAGGAAGACGAAAAATAGTCATCTTTCTTAGGAGAGTAATGTTACTTTATTTAAAATAACAACTCACATTGACGATCAAGGCCTGCTTTAAGTCATAGAAAAGAGAGGCTATCCCCCACTTTAGGGATAACATTTAGAAAATCTTTTCAACATAAAACGCATAATATCAAGGTTTTTGAATATCTGATATTATGCGTTTTTCTGATTTTAAAGATCTTTTAGCCATCCTCTTTTTATGCATTGGGGAAACAAGTCTTTCTATGAGATAAAGCCCCTCATAAATCACAACAAAAGGAAGAAACCAAATAAAGTTTTTATAGTAGATTGAAATAAGATATGAATAAAGAGATTAGGAAACTCAAATTAATTTCTAAAAACGTTTTAGAATCCTTAGCGGACTATTCTAGGTTCAATCCACTATAGTAGAGTGGGAGTTCTCTTTTGATCATGATGTTTGGTAAGTTTTATTTGTGATAGGTAAGTCGAATACTAGGAATTTCCGGCATTGAAAATTTTGGAATGACGTTTCTTTAGATGAAGTAAAGTGATAGGTTTGACTTGCTCAAGGTTAAGGAGGATTGAATTTTTGAAAAACTCTCACATCATCTTTTAAGAATATATTCATAAGGGAGAAGTATAATGAGGTTTACCTCAATCTATATACATTATAAATTTCGAACATAGGTGATATCTTACTGCTGGGCTGTTTTATCTATCATTACAAATCTCTATAGTCCCTACAGTTTTTAAACCAACTAACTATAGAACTTTAGAGACTTATAGAGACTTTTTATAGAAGGTAGCAGGTATAGAGTTCTATGTGTATAAGTCATCAGTTATAGGACTTGAGCAAACTAATACTCAATGAAAATCAAAGAACAAACTAGGAAGCTAGCCGCAGGCTACTCAAAGCACTGCTTTGAGGTTGTAGATAAGACTGACGAAGTCAGTCACATATATAATCCAACGTGAAGCTGACATGGTTTGAAGAGATTTTTGAAGAGTATAAAAACCAGCGACTTTAATCGCTGGTTGCTCATATGCTTGTTCACTTGATAGGGATGAAGGCTTATCTAGACCTTCTATTTCTACGATAGCCATTTAGTTTTTTATTTTCCCAATAACTGTTAAAAATTTTTTCTTTACTTTCACGATCAATTTCTAGGAAATAAGCATAGAGTAGATCGATTAAGATCAACATAGGAAGTTGGGCAGAAATACGTTGGATATAGGAAGCCTGACTTTGGCTTGCCACCAGTACAGTTTCTGTAAATTCCTGAGTTTCTTTGCTAGGCGTACTAGTAAAAAGAACAGTTTTAGCCCCCATATCTTGAGCGTCTAGTAGACTATCAATGATGGATGGAGTTGTTCCTGAAAGGGAGAAACCAAAGACCAAACATTTTTCATCGATGATACTGGTTGTCCAAGCGAAACCGTCTGGATCTGTCAAAGCCTCACAAACGACTCCAAGTCTCATGAAACGCAATTTCATCTCACGCGCAACGAGGCCAGAACTTCCAGTCCCAAAAAAATAGACGCGTTCTGATTGATCAATCATTTGGGCAATGCGCTCCAGTTGGTCATCATCAATCAATTCTTGTGTCATTTCTCGGATATTTGTATAGCTTCTCAAGACTCTTTGTGTCAAAGGATTCATATCCTGTTGTGGAACGGAAAGGGTATCCTTTTGTTGCTGGTATTTGAAAATAAATTCCCGATAACCTGTAAAGCCACATTTTTTGGCAAAACGAGTGAGTGCCGCCTGTGAAATATGAAGTTTTTGAGTGACCTGCTGAGAAGACAAGTCATCATGAATGGTATCTGCCTGCAAAAAATAGCGGGCAATCTCTTGCTCTAAATCGGTCATTTCTTCAAAGTGAAGATCAATAATCGTAGAGATGTCTGGCTTGTTCATGGGACTCCTTTGTAGTTATTTGTTAAACATTATTTGTCAATAAAAGCTAACAAATAAAATAGCGCTTACTTCTATTATACCACAGTTGCTTTGTTTTTGGGATAAAAAGGAAAAGTCTTTTCTTTTTCCATAATTTTCTCTTCAAATTATGGTACAATGGAGATTGAGATTTTGATTAGAAATGAGACTGATTTGTATGAGAAAATTCAATAGCCATTCGATACCGATTCGGCTTAATTTATTGTTTGCAATCGTTATTTTACTTTTCATGACCATCATTGGTCGCTTGCTCTATATGCAAGTTTTGAACAAGGATTTCTATGAAACCAAGTTAGCGTCTGCTAGCCAAACTAGGGTAACAACGGGCTCTGCTCGTGGAGAAATCTATGACGCGGCTGGAAAACCCTTGGTAGAAAATACCGTTAAACAAGTAGTAGCTTTCACACGAAGCAATAAGATGACAGCTACTGATTTAAAGGATATTTCCACTAAACTCTTAACGTATGTAACAGTTACCTCGCCAGATTTGACAGAACGTCAAATGGCTGATTATTATCTAGCAGATCCAGCTGTCTATAAAAAAACGGTAGAGGCTCTTCCTAAGGATAAACGTTTTGATTCTGATGGAAATCAACTATCTGAAGCTCAACTTTATAACAATGCTGCTGAGAGTATCACTTCTGATCAACTGAACTATTCAGAGGATGAAAAGAAGGTTATCTACCTCTTTAACCAGCTCAATGCAGTTGGTAATTTTGCGACAGGAAATATTCAAACCGATCCATTAAGTGACACACAGGTGGCCATCATTGCTTCAGCTTCCAAGGAATTACCTGGTATTAGCATTTCAACTTCGTGGGATAGAAAGGTTTTAGAAACATCTCTCTCATCTATCGTTGGAAGTGTCTCTAGTGAGAAATCAGGTCTTCCAGCTGAGGATGTGGATGCTTATTTGCAAAAAGGCTATTCACTTAATGACCGTGTTGGAACTTCTTATCTAGAAAAACAATACGAAGAAGTTCTACAAGGGAAGCGCACCGTAAAAGAAATCCATCTCGATAAATATGGTGATATGGAGAGTGTGGAAAATGTCGAAGAAGGAAGCAAGGGCAAAAACATTAAATTGACCATTGATTTGACCTTCCAAGACAGTGTGGATAATCTTCTGAAAAGTTACTTCAGTTCGGAACTATCAAATGGTGGAGCAAAATATTCTGAAGGTGTCTATGCAGTAGCGCTCAATCCTAAGACTGGTGCTGTGTTAGCTATGTCAGGAATTAAACATAATCTGGAAACGGGTGACTTAACCTCAGACTCGCTGGGGACTGTGACCAATGTCTTTGTTCCAGGTTCTGTCGTTAAAGCGGCTACCATCAGCTCGGGATGGGAAAATGGTGTTTTAAAAGGGAACCAGACCTTGACAGACCAGCCAATCGTTTTCCAAGGATCCCCAGCTATCAATTCTTGGTATACTCTTGCTTACGGTTCCTTCCCGATTACAGCAGTCGAGGCTTTGGAATACTCATCCAATGCCTATATGATTCAAACTGCCCTAGGAATGATGGGCCAAACCTATCAACCGGATATGACAGTTAAGACCGACCAACTAGAGTCTGCCATGGGAAAACTACGCGCAACTTTTGGTGAGTATGGTTTGGGTGCTGCTACAGGGATTGATTTGCCAGAGGAATCAACAGGATTTATTCCTAAAAACTTTGACTTGGCTAATTATCTGTACAATGCTTTTGGACAGTTTGATAACTACACACCAATGCAGTTGGCCCAGTATGTAGCAACAATCGCTAATAATGGTGTTCGCCTGGCTCCTCATATCGTAGAAGGAGTCTATGATAATAATGAGCAAGGTGGTCTAGGAAATTTGATTCAGCAAACAACTAGCACCGAAATGAATAAAATCAATATTTCTGAGTCAGATATGGCCATCCTACAAAAAGGATTTTACCAAGTGTCGCACGGAACAAGTGCTCTTACGACAGGTCGTCCTCTTCTAGATGGGGCAACTGTCTCTATCAGTGGTAAGACGGGTACAGCCGAAAGTTATGTAGCCGATGGTCAAAAGGCTACCAATACCAATGCGGTTGCCTATGCTCCGTCAGATAACCCTCAGATTGCAGTTGCAGTTGTCTTTCCGCATAATACCAATCTCAGCAATACGATCGGACCTTCAATTGCCCGAGACATTATCAATTTGTACAACCAACACCATCCAATGAACTAGAAAGGAAGCCATGCTTTACCCAACACCTATTGCTAAGTTGATTGACAGCTATTCTAAACTTCCAGGTATCGGGATTAAGACAGCAACCCGACTGGCCTTTTATACCATTGGGATGTCTGATGACGACGTCAATGAATTTGCTAAAAATCTCCTTGCAGCTAAACGAGAATTGACCTATTGTTCAATCTGCGGACGTTTGACGGATGATGATCCTTGTTCCATCTGTACCGATCCTAGTCGAGATCAGTCAACGATTCTGGTTCTGGAGGATAGCCGCGATGTCGCTGCTATGGAAAATATCCAAGAATACCACGGACTATATCATGTCTTGCACGGTTTGATTTCCCCTATGAATGGGATTAGTCCTGACGATATCAATCTCAAAAGCCTTATGACTCGTCTCATGGATAGCGAGGTTTCAGAGGTCATTGTAGCCACCAATGCCACTGCTGATGGTGAGGCGACTTCTATGTATATCTCTCGACTTCTTAAACCTGCGGGGATCAAGGTTACTCGTCTAGCACGAGGTCTAGCAGTGGGAGCTGATATCGAGTATGCGGATGAAGTAACACTCTTAAGAGCTATTGAAAATCGTACCGAACTCTAGCCTGTAAGGTTAAGGATAGATGCAATGAACTAGCAGATAATCATTTAAAAGTATAAAGAGACTGAATCTCATTTTGATTTGGTCTCTTTTCTTGTTTTTTGCTGTACAAGTTTAAAAAAAAGGACAAATGTGATATACTAAAGGACGAGTATTCTATTAGAATTGGAACAAATCATATGAAACAAACAATTATTCTATTATATGGTGGACGCAGTGCAGAACGTGAAGTGTCTGTCTTGTCAGCTGAGAGTGTCATGCGTGCGGTCAACTATGATCGTTTCGCAGTCAAAACCTTCTTTATCAGCCAGTCCGGTGATTTCATCAAAACCCAAGAATTTACCCAAACTCCTGGACAAGATGAACGTCTCATGACCAATGAAACGATTGATTGGGATAAGAAAATTGCTCCAAGTGCTATCTACGAAGAAGGAGCGGTTGTCTTTCCAGTTCTTCATGGACCTATGGGAGAAGATGGTTCTGTTCAAGGTTTCTTAGAAGTCTTGAAAATGCCTTATGTCGGTTGTAACATCCTATCTTCAAGCCTTGCCATGGATAAAATCACAACTAAGCGCGTTTTGGAGTCTGCTGGGATTGCCCAAGTTCCTTACGTAGCGATTGTTGAAGGGGATGACTTGGCTTCTAAGATTGCTGAAGTTGAAGAAAAATTAACCTATCCAGTCTTTACTAAACCATCCAATATGGGATCTAGTGTCGGTATTTCTAAGTCTGAAAATAAAGAAGAACTCCATCAAGCTTTAGAGCTTGCCTTCAAGTACGATAGTCGTGTCTTGGTAGAACAAGGAGTAAACGCGCGTGAAATCGAGGTTGGTCTTTTAGGAAACTATGATGTTAAGAGCACGCTACCTGGTGAAGTTGTTAAAGACGTAGCCTTTTACGACTACGATGCCAAGTATATCGATAACAAGATTACCATGGATATCCCAGCTAAGATTAGTGATGATGTAGTAGCAGTCATGCGTAAAAATGCAGAAACTGCCTTCCGTGCTATTGGTGGACTTGGCTTATCACGTTGTGATTTCTTCTATACAGATAAGGGAGAAGTTTTCCTAAACGAGCTTAACACTATGCCTGGATTTACCCAATGGTCTATGTATCCATTGCTTTGGGACAATATGGGGATTAGCTATCCAGAACTAATCGAGCGTTTGGTTGACCTTGCTAAAGAAAGCTTTAATAAACGTGAAGCGCACCTATTGTAAAGATAGCTATAAGGGCGGGGAAGGACTCCTTGCCCCTTTTTAAAGGAGTAAATATGAAACTTACGATTCACGAAGTTGCGCGTGTCGTCGGTGCAAAAAATGATGTGACTAGCTATGTGGATAGCCCACTAGTCAAGGCTGAGTTTGATAGTCGTTTGATTGGAGCTGGGGATTTATTTGTGCCACTCAAGGGGGTGCGTGATGGTCATGACTTTATCGAGACAGCTTTTGAAAATGGCGCTGCTCTAACCTTATCAGAAAAGGAAGTAGCAAACCATCCTTATCTTTTGGTAGAAGATGTCTTGACTGCCTTTCAAGCTCTTGCAGCCTATTACCTTCAAAAGATTGGTGTCGATGTCTTTGCTGTCACAGGTTCAAATGGGAAGACTACGACCAAGGATATGTTGGCTCATTTGCTTTCTACAAGCTACAAAACCTACAAAACACAAGGGAACTACAATAATGAGATTGGCCTTCCCTACACGGTTCTCCATATGCCAGATGATACCGAAAAGCTGGTCTTGGAAATGGGGCAGGATCACCTAGGAGATATCCATCTTTTGTCTGAATTGGCTCATCCAAAAACAGCAATTGTGACCTTGGTTGGAGAAGCTCATTTGGCTTTCTTTAAGGACCGTTCTGAAATTGCAAAAGGGAAATTACAAATCGCTGATGGGATGGAGCAGGGTGCCTTACTTTTGGCACCGGCTGATCCCATTGTAGAGGATTATCTACCTACTGATCAAAAAGTAGTTCGTTTTGGTCCAGGTGCAGAACTAGAAATTACAGACTTAATAGAGCGTAAGGATAGCTTAACCTTCAAGGCCAATTTCTTAGAGCAGGCTCTTGACTTGCCAGTAACAGGTAAGTACAATGCGACTAATGCTATGATTGCATCTTATGTTGCCCTGCAAGAAGGAGTATCTGAAGAGCAGATTGGTCAAGCCTTCCAAAATCTAGAATTGACCCGCAATCGTACCGAGTGGAAAAAAGCAGCCAACGGTGCGGATATCCTATCAGATGTCTACAATGCAAATCCAACTGCCATGAAGTTGATTTTGGAGACTTTCTCTGCCATCCCAGCCAATGAAGGTGGTAAGAAACTCGCAGTTCTGGCGGATATGAAAGAACTTGGGGATCAGTCTGTTCAACTTCATAATCAAATGATTTTGAGCATTACACCCGATGCCCTTGATACTGTTATTTTTTACGGTGAAGACATTGCTGACTTGGCTCAATTAGCCAGTCAAATGTTCCCAATTGGTCATGTGTACTACTTCAAGAAAACAGCCGATGAGGACCAGTTTGAAGCTATGGTTAAGCAGGTCAAGGAAAGTCTTGGCGCACATGACCAGATTCTGCTTAAAGGTTCGAACTCTATGAATCTAGCCAAGCTAGTAGAAAGCCTAGAAAATGAGCACAACTGATTTTGCCAAAGCTATTCAGAGAATGTTGGCTATCACTGATACTGGCTTGACCTATTCCAAGGATCCTTATGACCGTGAACGTTATGAGGATTTACGTCAGATTTTATGGAGTGTCTTGCAGGATCAAACAGAGCTTGATCAAGAGGAATTGACTGCAATTTTAAAACCAACAGGTAGCTATGCAACTCCCTTGATGGATGTAAGGGCATGGATTGTTCAAAATCAGAAGATTTGCCTGGTTAGAGGACAAGGAGAGGATACTTGGGCATTACCTGGTGGCTTTGGCGAGGTAGGATATTCTCCCAAGGAAAATATCCGAAAAGAAGTTCAGGAAGAAACAGGATTTTCGGCAGAAGTAGGCTCTTTATTGGCAGTTTTTGATACCAATCGCTTTCAACTTCAGAACAAGCAGTATGCCAAGTTCGTCTTTGACTGTCAGTTATTGGATGGACAATTTCAAGAAAATCAAGAAATTGCGGAACTTGAATTTTTTGATATCAAGAATCTCCCACCCCTATCTGAAAAACGAATAACCAAAGAACAAATGGAAATTCTATGGCAGGTCTATCAGGGTGAGCGGGAACAATATATTGATTAGGAGCTTTGCTTTATCTTAAGGCCGATAGCTACTTTGGAACACAAAAATATAAGAAATAAATGTAAGCTAGGCTCTATAGAGATAAGTAAGAGGCCTGCTTATATGAAAATGAGGAAAGTTACATGAATGTTTGGGATGCTTTATTTAGCACGCAGCCGACGGAGCCACCCCAATTTGATCTTCTTTGGTATGGAAGTCTATTTACTTTATTGGCATTGACTGTATTTCTTGCCTATCGTTATGGTGATAAAAAAGTTTGCCAACGATTTTTCCAGATTTTACAGGCGACCCAGTTAATCCTTCTCTACGGTTGGTATTTGGTCAATCAGATGCCTTTAACAGAAAGTCTGCCCTTTTATCATTGCCGTCTGGCTATGTTTGTAGTGCTTTTGCTTCCTGGTGTTTCTAGAGTCAAACAGTACTTTGCTGTGCTTGGAACCTTTGGGACTTTGGCAGCCTTTGTTTATCCAGTGCCAGATCCCTATCCCTTCCCCCACATCGCTATCCTGTCCTTTATTTTTGGACACCTAGCCCTCCTTGGAAATTCCTTGATTTATCTTTTGAAGGACTACGATGCTAGCTTATTGGACTTCAAACGAACCCTAATCATCACATCTTCCCTTAATGCTGTGATTTTTGTGGTTAATCTAATGACTGGTGGAGATTATGGCTTTTTGACAAAACCGCCATTGGTTGGAGACCACGGTCGTTTGATCAATTATCTAGTGGTTACGCTATTCCTGACTTGTGCCATTTATTTAGTCTCTAAAATTTTTCAGACAATCCTTCAGGAACAGGAAGAAAAAAGGTTGAGAATCTGGCAGAAATAAAAAAATATTTTCCCAATCTCTTGACTTTTATCTGAGAATTTTGATACAATAGTAGACGGTATTGTTTACCCCATTTGTAAGGCCCCGGAACCTTTCAAATAACTTGCGGACCGGAACATCCGCCCTGTAAACAAAAACGATATTCATATAGGAGAAATCATGAACAAAACTACATTCATGGCTAAACCAGGCCAAGTAGAACGCAAATGGTACGTTGTTGACGCAACTGATGTACCTCTTGGACGCCTTTCAGCAGTTGTTGCTAGCGTACTTCGCGGAAAAAACAAACCAACATTCACACCACACACTGATACAGGTGACTTCGTAATCGTTATCAATGCTGAAAAAGTTAAATTGACTGGTAAAAAAGCATCTGATAAGATCTACTACACTCACTCAAACCACCCAGGTGGATTGAAATCAATCTCTGCTGGTGAACTTCGTTCTAAAAATGCAGTACGTTTGATCGAGAAATCAGTTAAAGGTATGCTTCCACACAATACTCTTGGCCGCGCTCAAGGTATGAAATTGAAAGTATTCGTTGGAGCTGAGCACACTCACGCTGCACAACAACCAGAAGTTCTTGATATTTCAGGACTTATCTAAGGAAAGGAACAATAAAGTATGTCACAAGCACAATATGCAGGTACTGGACGTCGTAAAAACGCTGTTGCACGCGTTCGCCTTGTTCCAGGAACTGGTAAAATCACTGTTAACAAAAAAGATGTTGAAGAGTACATCCCACACGCTGACCTTCGTCTTGTAATCAACCAACCATTCGCAGTTACTTCAACTGTAGGTTCATACGACGTTTTCGTTAACGTTGTAGGTGGTGGATACGCTGGTCAATCAGGAGCTATCCGTCACGGTATCGCTCGTGCCCTTCTTCAAGTAGACCCAGACTTCCGCGATTCATTGAAACGCGCAGGACTTCTTACACGTGACTCACGTAAAGTTGAGCGTAAGAAACCAGGCTTGAAAAAAGCTCGTAAAGCATCACAATTTAGTAAACGTTAAAACTTATTTAAACTTATTGAAAGCATTTCGTATCAAAAATACGGGATGCTTTTTCTGTTCACCCCAAATTTTTGTAACTAGGTGATACTTGAAATTAATACAAATTTGGTTGTTTTTGATAAATCTAAGCAACACTACATGATGAAGTGAAAGGGGATGAATCTTTGATAGTATTCACTTATTGTGAAATATGATATATTTATTAATTAGATGGATGAATACTTCTAGAGTTAAATATAGTATAATAGGGACATACTTTTTGGTTTATTTTTGTTTGTAGTCGGATTATGAAAGAATATCCAATATTATGCGATAAGATAGAATGTTACAAAAAAGAAAGGGGATGCAATCCGATGAAGAAAGACAGATTAATTGTATTGACAGATGCTGTTCTAGCAATTATTATGACCATCTTGGTTTTAGAGTTAGAAAAACCAACAACACCAAGTCTTGAAGCTTTTTGGGATTTACGGCAAAATTTCTTTGCTTGTTTTCTTTCCTTTTTCTGGTTGGGATCGTTATGGATGGCACTAAACACATTATGGGAAAAGGTTGAGAAAATTTCCTCAGAAATTATTTGGTGGAATTTGTTTCTACTCTTGGAGCGGCAGGAGTTCTCTTTGGAGAATTTCATGCCATCCAAGATACCAGTCTGAATGATGTGGTGGACCGGATCTATATAAATGTCAAGGATTTACCGTTTCAGTCCTTGGGAGCTTTAGCTAATATCCTGTCTGATATTAAGAAGGGACTGATTCAAGACAGTCATATCTGGTCTTTCTTCCAGTCATTTTTCAAACAATATCAGTTGATAATCAGCTTAAATCAGATCTATCAGTTTGTCTATCTTTCTCTGATGGAGATCATGTCCTATCTTCACTTTGATTATTGGAAAAAAACGGCTCGGTCAGGAGCTAGTATGAATAAGGAGAACAAATGAAACGTTTAAAAATGTTATGGCATATTATGCAGGTTACGGGTTTTACTCGGTTTGCTCTGAGTTTTGTGACCTTTGTTTTTGGGTCAGGAGGCGTGCTTTTCCTAGTTGAACCTGCTATCACAAATTACGGAGACGGTCTTTGGTATGCTTTTGTGACTTCGACGACTGTCGGCTACGGGGATCTCCTAGCTGTGACCTTGATTGGAAGGATTACCAGTGTCTTCTTGACGATTTATGGGCTCATATTTTTTGGCTGTTTATCAGCTGTTATTTTTAATTATTATACCAATTTAAATAAGGAAAGAGGAGAGGACAAATGACTGCCAATTATTCAACACGGGAATACCGTGAGAAATTATACGATGACCTTCATGTTCGATTGAGAGATACAGCGATTTTGATGTGTGCAATTTTTATTGCCTCTATCGGACTAAATATGAATTCAACAGCTGTCATTATAGGAGCCATGTTGATTTCACCTCTCATGACACCGATTGTTGGACTGGGATTCGGTTTAGCTATTTTTGATACGCGTTTAATCAAGCAA
>NZ_JVHE01000016.1:0-308 GCF_001072925.1 Streptococcus pseudopneumoniae
TGGATTCGAACCAACGCATGAGGGAGTCAAAGTCCCTTGCCTTACCGCTTGGCTATACCCCAATAATATAAATAGGCGAGTGAGGGGAATCGAACCCCCGAATGTCAGAGCCACAATCTGATGTGTTAACCACTTCACCACACCCGCCATAATTTAACAAACACGGGCAGTAGGAATTGAACCCACACTGAAGGTTTTGGAGACCTTAGTTCTACCTTTAAACTATGCCCGTTACTATGGAAGGGGAGGGATTCGAACCCCCGAACCCGAAGGAGCGGATTTACAGTCCGCCGCGTTTAGCCTCTTCG
>NZ_JVHE01000017.1:0-3768 GCF_001072925.1 Streptococcus pseudopneumoniae
GACAACGATTGTCCTCTCCAGATGTTAGCTTTTATTCAACCCACTACAGTTGACAAAGAGCCGTTTTTCATAATCTAATTTTCAGACAAAGCAAAAAGCCCACTGTTGTAGGCTTTCTGTAAGATATATCTTAAAATTAAAGCATTTTGTTGTAGAATTCAACGACAAGTGCTTCGTTAATTTCTGGGTTGATTTCATCGCGTTCTGGCAAACGAGTCAATGAACCTTCCAATTTTTCAGCATCGAATGATACGAATGCTGGACGTCCAAGAGTAGCTTCTACTGCTTCAAGGATAGCTGGAACTTTCAATGATTTTTCACGAACTGAAATCACTTGACCTGGAGTTACGCGATATGATGGAATATCAACGCGTTTTCCGTCAACAAGGATGTGACCGTGGTTTACGAATTGACGAGCTTGACGACGAGTAGTCGCAAGACCAAGACGGTAAACAACGTTATCCAAACGGCGTTCCAAAAGAAGCATGAAGTTGAAACCTAGGATTCCGCCTTTGATTTTTGTAGCTTGTACGAACAAGTTACGGAATTGTTTTTCACCTACACCGTAAGTGAAGCGAAGTTTTTGTTTTTCAGCCAATTGCAAACCGTATTCTGACAATTTAGAACGGTTGTTTGGTCCGTGTTGTCCTGGTACGTAGTTACGACGTGCCAATTCTTTACCTGTACCTGTAAGTGAAAGGCCAAGGCGACGAGCTTGTTTCCAAGATGGTCCTGTATAACGTGACATGTGAATGTCCTCCTGATATAAATAATATTTCGGTGGAAATAGTCACTTAGAAAGCCCTGATTCGTGCAGATGCCCTTCGCCTAAACAGCCAAGGTTACTTATTATAAGACACCTGTTGACGAGCTTCATGCTTTCCTGCTGATATTTCACACAAAATCCATTTTACCATGAATGGCTAGATTTGTAAAGGGGTTTTAAGCTTTATTTTCATTGCCAGAGAGATTGAGAAGGAGGGTAAAGGTGCTTCCTAGTCCGTACTGGCTACTGACTGTAATTTCCCCACCCAATTGATGGGCCAATTCACGCGCAATCGCAAGACCTAAGCCATGACCACCTGTTTTCATATTGCGCGAAGTCTCGACACGATAAAGGCGTTTGAAAATATTCTTTAAATCCTCTGGAGCAATGCCTTGTCCCTCATCGGTCACACTGATTGAAAGCTGGCTATCCTCCAGCTTAGCTACCACTTTCAGCTTGGTTCCTGGAGCAGAGTATTTAAAAGCGTTATTGACCAGATTCACCAATATACGAGAAAGTTTGGCATAATCTCCTTCAATTCGAGCAGACTCTGGGATTACCTGCAAATGGACATCTCGTTCCTCCTGCTCAATCAAGAACTGAAATTCACTCATGCACTCAATCAAGAGCTGGTCCAGAAAAATACTGTCCTTGCTGGTCGTTTCCACCTGATTTTTAACTGTATTTAGGGTCAAAAAATTCAACTCTTCAACCAGTTTATTAAGCCGTTCTGTCTGGCGTCCAATGGTTGCTAGATAATGGGCTTGTTCTCCTTCCTTGATAACCCCATCCAAAATCCCTTCTACCGTCGCTTGGATTGAAGTGATTGGGGTCTTGATATCGTGCGATAGCTGGGCAATCATCAAGCCCTTTTCTCGTTCGCTTTCTTCCAAGGAATCAAAGGTCGCCTGCAAATCATGGGACATTTCATTGAAAGCTTGGCCTAATTGCTGAAATTCCACAGGCCCTTGAACCTCCAGATTTGAAGAAAAGTCCTTGTCCGCTACTCGCTTGGCATGTTCCTTAAGTTTACCCAATGAAGTAAAGACTGGTGATAGGAGAAAGAGACTAATCCCAGCACCGACAAAACTTGCGATTAGAGTCATTCCAATCAGGAAATAAATCTCTCTTTCGTCAATTAGCATTCGCTGGACTGCCCAAAAAACTACGATAATCGTTAGGAGTGTTGAAATGATATAACCCACTAGAATATAACTTTTTAATTTCATTGACTACCTCGTGCTTTCTCAATTTTGTAGCCCAAGCCCCAAACTGTTTTTATGGTGGGCGTTTCTGCACTAGCATATTTAGCTAACTCCTGTCGAAGAGCATGAATATGAACATTTAAGGTATTGGTATCATCCACATAGTCTTCTTGCCAGACCTTTTCATAGAGATCTGTCTTAGAGAAAACTCGCTTTGGATTGCTGGCTAAAATCCATAAAAGCTCGAAGGATTTGACTGTCAAATCAAGTGCTATATCTCCTACTTGAGCCTCATGGCTACCGTGATTCATTCGTAAATCACCGAGACTGACAACCTCTATCTCACCCCCACGATGAAGGCGACGCAAGATATTGTGGACACGTAAAACAAGCTCACGAGGACTAAATGGCTTGGCAATAAAGTCATCTGCCCCCAGGCTTAGGCCGTAAATCTTGTCCTGCTCGCTTGTCTTAGCCGTAATAAATAGAAAAGGCTGATCTGGAGATTGATACTGAACCTCACTAATCAAATCATAACCATCCATCCGAGGCATCATGATATCTGTAATAATCAAATCAATCGGTTTTCGCTTGAAGATTTCCAAGGCCTCTACTCCATCATGAGCCACCAAAACATGATACCCTGCCTGAACCAGATAGCGTTGATGAATATCTGTGATTTCTACCTCGTCGTCAACGAGTAAAATGGTCTTTCCCATCTGTCTCTCCTTTGAAAAAAACAGTGCTATACTACAATAGTATAACACTATTTTAATCGCTTTACGAACATTCTAAACTATATCTGGATTTTTCAAATCCTAGATAGAAAGTCTGTAGCTAGACTAGTCATTTTCCTCTTTTTTAGCTTTCAAACCGAGTCCACCTAACAGTCCAGCCAAGGCGAGTCCAAGGAAGCCAATAGGAGCCATTGATGTTTGGGCTTCACCAGTATTTGGAAGCATGTCTTTTTTGTCTTTCATTTGATCAGCCATCATCGGACTTGACATCTTGTTATTAGATGCCATCTTGCCTTCATCAGGCATTTTGCTTGTGGCTGCTGGAACTTGATCTTGATCTTGTTTCATACTTGGTGTTGCCATAGGCTGGCTAGCATTCATGGTTTTATCTTGTTCTTTGTTAGGCATCATCTTATCCTGGCTAGTAGCTGGCATTTTAGATTTCATCTCATCTTGATTAGCACTTGGCATTTGAGCGTTCATATTAGACGCATCTTGATGACTATTCATCATTGGAGCCGGCATAGCTGAACCATTAGAAGATGGGACGGAACCTGACTGCATCGGAACAAGAGACTGATGTCCATTCAAGTTCACTGTCAAATCTTTAGTCGCTACAAGATTGCTCAAGTCAGCCTTGCCATCTTTTGCACCATACACTTTAATAGTAGCTTTATAACTTTGAGTGCCGTTTTGTTTCAAGAAATCAAGCAGCTCTTTATCAGATTTACCTTGAGTACCTGCCAAGTCTACTTCATAGAAGTAGAGGCCTTTGCCCAATTTCTCTACTGGTGGAAGAGCCGGATTTTTAGCCGAACCATTGTCTGACCATGGGGCCTTGTCAGAAGCTTTCAAGATAAGGCGAGTTAACATACCGTCACCAGCGAAGAATTCGTATGGAATGACTTGGTTGACTCCGGCTGTGAATGGACCAGGGAAGTTCGCTTTGTCCAAGTATGTAGCTGGGACATCTACTGTGTCTTTGGTGTTGTCAGCTACTCCTTTTTGAACTTCAGCTGGAGCGGTCAAGCCATTCAAGTTCACTGTCAAATCTTTTGTC
>NZ_JVHE01000018.1:0-30903 GCF_001072925.1 Streptococcus pseudopneumoniae
AAAATAGGCTCCATAAGATCCATAGGGGATTTACCCACTACAAATATTATAGAGCCAATTTTTCTGATTATCTTTTCCTTATAAAACTTTGTTTAAATATTTTTAAACATTCTTTTTGTTAAAAAAATCACAAATATTTGAAAATACAGAAAATATATTATATAATTAACCTAAATATATAGCGTGAAAAGCGCAAGGAGGATAAAATATGGCAACATTTTACGTTCCAGCAGTTAACCTTATTGGTAAAGGTGTGGTAAATGAAGTTGGGCCTTATGTTAAGGAGTTGGGCTATAGTAAGGCTCTATTGGTGACAGATAAGTTTATAGAATCAAGTGATATCTTGCCCAAAATTTTAAAACCTTTAGATGATGAAGGAATTGCTTACGTTATCTTTAGTGATGTTGAACCCAACCCTACTTGTAAAAATGTTATGGATGGGGTTGCTGCTTTGAAAGAGCACAACTGTGACTTTATTATCTCGGTCGGTGGTGGCTCTCCACAGGATGCAGCTAGCTGTATTTCTGTAATCGCGACGAATGGTGGTAAACCACAGGATTATGAAGGTTTGCATAAATCTGCTCAAAAAGGCCTTCCTGTTGTCGCTATCAATACTACTGCAGGTACATCAGCAGAAATTACCATTAACTACGTGATCACTGATGAAGAACGTAAGGTTAAAATGGTAATGGTGGATAAAAACAGTCTTGCCCTTATCTCTGTTAATGACCCTGAATTGATGGTTTCAAAACCTCAAGCTTTGACTGCGGCTACTGGTATGGATGCTCTTACTCACGCCGTTGAAGCTTTGGTAACACCAGGTGCTTATGATGTGACTAAGAAACTTTCTGTCGGAGCGATCGAACTGATTAAAGAATATCTTCCACGTGCGGTAGAAAATGGACACGACATCGAAGCTCGTGAAGGTATGGTTAATGCTATCTTCCTTGGAGGAATGAGCTTTAACAATGCTGGACTCGGCTATGTTCACTCAATGGCTCACCAATTGGGGGCTGTCTATAACTTGCCTCATGGCGTTTGCTGTGCTATGCTTTTGCCAGTCGTTGAGCGTGAAAATGCCAAACGTGTACCTGTAGCCTTCCGTAATGTTGCGAAAGCCTTGGGAATGCAAATTGAAGGAAAATCAGATGAAGAATGTGCTGCTTATGCTATTTCTGAGATTGAAAAACTTTCTGAAACTGTCGGTATTCCTAAGAAATTGACAGAACTTGGTATCGAAGAAAAAGACTTTGACTTTGAATACCTTTCTAAGAATGCCTTGATTGATGCTTGTGCACCAGGTAATCCATTCATGCCAACTTTGGAAGAAACCATTGCTTTCTATAAGGAATTGTTCTAAGGAAAGCTACTTCAGAGCCCTTGTGGAATAGTAAATTTAAGATTCTTACATTATGAATTCCTCCCGAATATTCAAATAATGTATGAGGAAATCAAATACTATTCCTATGATTTAAAGCCAATAATATTTAAGAAGAACTATCCTCGTGATAGTTCTTTTTTTGAAAATTTGATATGCTAGGATTATGAAGAAAATTAAAATCGATGTTGTAGTTGTCCCTTTAAGTGGTCATTTGTATCCAACTATGAATTTATTACTATCTCTATTAGACAATCCTCAGTATGAGATACGTTTATTTACAGGCCCCCAGAAAAAAACTGTTGCTGAGGCTGCAGGTTTTAATGTAGTTACTATACTAGAAGGCCACGTTGAGGAGTTCGAAAAAGCAGCAAATAACTCTGAGCAATTAGGAATTTTATCGGCCTATCATCAACTTTCTGCTAGTATTGATTTAATTAATTTAGTTTCTGATCAATTAATGAAAGAGTGGCAAAAGAATCGTCCAGATATTGTTATTGCTGATTTTATAACTTTGTCAAGTGGGCTCGTGGCAGATCAGCTTGGAATTCCTTGGATTACTACCATGGCTACACAATTTGTTTTAGAGACTACTGATGGCCCGCCATGTCTAATCGGTGGAATGGGGAGTCCTAAGAATGGCTGGGAAGCTTCAATACAATATGTCGGGAGAAAAGCAACCCGTTTAGTTAAACGTATTGTATCTTTTTCGTTTCGTGATCGTTTAAAGAAATATAATTTTAGACTCTATAATCAACTGGACCAAGAGACTATTTATTCTCCATATTCAATCCTTGGTATAGGGATGAAAGAAGTAGAGTTAAAAAAGGGATTTCCAGAACACTACAAGTGGGTAGGGCCCTCTGGAGCTTCTGTTGAGGCTGGAGAGGATTATCCATTAGATTTGTCGTTTTTCCCTAATCGAAAAAAGGTTTTGGTTACTTGTGGGACACAACTGGCATGGGCTAAAGATAATCTAATCTTTCAAGCGAAGCAACTAGCCAAAGCGCATCCTGATTTTCACTTTTTTGTGACTCGTGGAGTTGGTGGAGAACCTTTTCAGTGTGAGAATCTGATGGAGAATCTGTCTGTTGTTTCTTATCTTCCTTACAAAGAATACATTCCTCAGATGGATTATGTGATTCATCATGGTGGAGCTGGAATTTTTTATCAGTGTATCATTTATGGTAAACCAGCTTTGATTTTGCCTCATGATTACGACCAATTTGATTATGCCGTTCGTGGTGTGGAAGCGGGTGTTGCACTGACTGCTAATAAAGAGGATACGATAGCGATTGGCTTAGCCTTTGAGAAATTAATTGCTAAAGATGATTGGTCAGAATTAGAAATTTTACGCCAGGCTGCACAATCCTATCATCCAACAGAAATTTTGGAAAGCGAAATCCACCGTCTGTTAGCAGATAAGGAGAAAGAATGATGAAAAAAGTATTAGTTACGGGAGCCACTGGTTTCTTGGGTAAATATGTAGTAGAAGAACTAGTAGAACATGGTTATCAAGTAAGAGCCTTTGGTAGAAATAGTCAGGTAGGGCAATCCTTGGAAGACTCTTCTGTCAGTTTTTTTCAGGGAGATCTGACCAAAGCTGAGGATGTAGTAGAAGCTTGCAAGGGGATGGACATGGTTGTTCATGCTGGGGCTCTTTCAACTATTTGGGGGCCATGGGATGATTTTTATCAGTCTAATGTTTTAGGGACTAAATATGTTCTCGAGGCATGTCGCCAAACAGGTATTCAACGTTTAGTCTATGTTTCCTCACCAAGCATCTACGCTGCTCCTAAGGATCAGTTGGCAATCAAAGAAAGTGATGCTCCAGAGGAAAATAATCTCAATAACTATATACGTAGTAAATTGGCTTCGGAGAAGCTCTTTAAGGATTATCCAGATGTTCCTAGTATTATCTTGAGACCTCGTGGGCTTTTTGGGATTGGAGATACCAGCATCTTGCCACGAGTGATTAATCTTAGTCAAAAAATTGGAATTCCTTTGATTGGAGATGGGCGTCAGCTCATGGACATGACTTGTGTGGAAAATGTTGCTCTCGCAATTCGTTTAGCCTTAGAAGTCCCAGAAGCAAAAGGTGAGGTCTATAACATTACTAATGGTGAACCGAGGGCTTTTAGGGATTTGCTAGAGGAAAGTTTGAAAGGCTTGGGTTACCCAATCAAATATAGAAAAATTCCAGCATCTCTATTAGCAGGAATTGCAAGTAGTTTAGAGTTTCTTTACAAGTTCTTGAATCTGAAAGGGGAACCGCCTTTAACCCGATATACCTATTATCTACTTCGTTATAGTCAAACTCTAGATATTAGCCAGGCTAAGAGGGAATTGGGATATCGTCCGAAAATTAGTATTTCAGAAGGGATTGAACAATATGTCCAAGATTATCGAAAGCATTGAGTATTTCCCGGCTGGATACTGTACCAGTTATGCGGGTTTACTATTTAAGGGTGTCAAGAATAGAAAGATGACTTTCCCTGCAGGAGTTTTCCTTATCAAACACAGGGATAAAGGCTATTTGCTTTATGATACTGGTTATCACTATGATATTAAGACGAAACTTCGTTATGCTTTTTACCGTTTGGGAACACCCGTTCAAATGACGGAGAAGGATCAGATTTCGCATTTGCTGAAAGATAGAGGAATTAAGCTAGAAGAAATTAACTATGTCTTGTTGTCTCATCTACATCCAGATCATTTAGGAGGGGCTAGCTTCTTTCCGAATGCAACCTTTATTCTAACCCAGGAAGTGTATGATGTTTACAAGAAACCCAAACTAAAAGATTTAATTTTTAAAGAATTTTTGCCGAGTACTTTTGAGGAAAGATTGACTATCATTAAGGCAGATCAGCAAAACTCCAACTTCAATTATCGTTCCACCAATGATCTTTTTGGAGACGGGAGTATCCTTGTCTCATCTATTGATGGGCATGCAAAGGGCCAAGCCTGTCTCTTTATGCCAGATTATCGTCTCTTTATCGCAGCGGACCTTTGTTGGGGAATTGACCTTTTACCTTACACCAAACAGATGCATCTGATTCCTTCCTTGGTGCAAGATAGTAAGGCTGACTATATCAAAGGAACAGAGCTACTGGAAGAGGTGTTAAAGGATGGTATAGAAGTGCTTGTCAGCCATGACCCCATAGAAAGGATTGAGCGGATTTTGTATGAAAAAAATAACCTTTCTTAAAACTTTTATCCAAACTCGTTGGCTTCATAACTTTAAATCTCGAGAAGCCTTAGAAAGCTATCAGAAAAAGCAACTAGATGTCTATATGGAATTTCTAAAACATGAGTCACCTTATTTTAAAAATGGTGTACCCAGTGATTTTGATCATATGGATAAAGCATTTATGATGACGCATTTCAATGAGCTTAATACTCAAGGTGTGGATAGAGATGAGGCCTTGGCTTTGGCTATCGAAAGTGAAAAGACCAGAAATTTTACAGAGCTCAAGGGAGAAATAGCTGTTGGGTTGTCTTCTGGAACATCTGGACACCGGGGGCTTTTTATCACAACTGAAAAAGAGCGCAGTATGTGGGCAGCAGCTATCTTGGCAAAGATGTTGCCCAAAGGTCACCTTTTTGGACACCGTATAGCCTTTTTCCTAAGGGCAGATAATGAATTGTATCAGACCATCAATACGGCACTTATACGTTTAGAGTACTTTGATATTTTCAAGAATACAGATGAGCATATCGAGCGCCTCAACAATTATCAACCGACCATTGTGGTGGCGCCTGCTTCTATGTTGATTGAATTGAGCAAGCGTCTAAAAGCTGGGGAGTTAGTCATTCACCCACAAAAAATCGTTTCAGTAGCTGAAATCTTGGAAGATAGTGATAGGAAACGGATCGCAGAAGCCTTTTCACTACCAGTTATTGACCAGGTCTATCAAGCGACTGAAGGTTTTCTAGCTTGTACTTGTTCGGCTGGGAATCTGCATCTTAATGAAGACATCATCTTTGTGGAAAAGAACTACTTGGATGACCGACGTTTTTATCCAGTCATTACTGATTTTAAGCGGAGCAGTCAACCTGTTTATCGCTATCAACTCAACGATATCTTGGTTGAAAATCCTGAACCTTGTTCATGTGGATCTCATTACACAAGGATTGACAAGGTTGAAGGGCGTTCTGATGATATCTTCTACTTTGAAGGACTGGATGGAGGTCAGGTCACGATTTATCCTGACTTTATCAGGCGTTGCATTCTCTTTGTGGAAAATGTCGGAGATTACCAAGTTAAACAGCATTCTGAAAAGTTAGTAGAAGTTTGTCTGAGTCGAAGGGATGAGCAATTGGAAACAGCAATTACAGAGCAGTTCCAACTCTTGGCTCAACAGAAAGAGTTTAAAGCACCTGAAATTCGATTTTCAGATTATCACTGGGATACAAGCCGTAAACTCAAACGTATCCAACGTTTATGAAAGGAAAAAAAGATTATGATAAAAGTGAAAAGACATGTAGAAATTGCAGGATATGGAGTTTACCTTCCCAAAAACACAGTGCAATTTAAAGACCAAACGCGTTATCGTGTCGTAGAAAATGAAGAAACACAGCTAGATTTGGCAGAAGCAGCTATCCAAACTGCGCTTGAAAATGCAAATTTGAATATTAAAGATATTGATTGCCTTGTATCAGCTAGTGCGGTGGGTGTTCAGCCTATTCCATGTACAGCTGCTTTGATTCATGAGCGCGTGGCAAAAGGACTCTCTATCCCAGCTATGGATATCAACACGACTTGTACAAGTTTTATCTCTGCTCTATCGACGATGTCATATTTGATTGAAGCTGGAGAATACAAACGTGTTTTGATTGTTTCCAGTGAAGTCGGTAGTTTGGGTCTCAATCCAAAGCAAAAAGAAAGTTATGAACTCTTTGGTGATGGGGCGGCAGCCTTTATTTTCCAAGTAAGTGACAAGGATAAGGGAGTGATAGCAAGCCTTCAACGTACTTGGTCAGAGGGAGCCCACGATACTGAAATCCGTGGAGGTCTGACTTCTTATCAACCAAAAGAGTACTCTGAAGAAACTAAGACCAATTTCATGTTTGATATGAAAGGGAAGAAAATCCTCTTGCTTTCTGCTCGTGTCATTCCAGAAATGTTCCAAGAATTCCAAGAAAAATCAGGTATTTCTAAAGATGCTGTAGATTATATTATTCCACACCAAGCTAGCCGAGCATTACCACTTGTTATGGATAAATTAGGAGTTAGCAAAGACAAGTATCTCAATATTGTCAGTGAGTATGGGAATATGGTTTCCGTTGCTGTACCTTTTGGCTTAGCCTATGCACTCGATCATGGCTATGTGAAGGAAGGAGATACTATCTTCTTGATGGGAACTGCAGCTGGTATGACGGTTAATATGTTGACTTTGAAATTGTAAAAAAGAGCAGGCACGTGTAAGTTGCCTGCTTTTTAGATTGATTTTATAGGTAGAAGTATCGGCCTAAACAGAAAAAGCTTGCTAAGTTTTATGAAACTAAGTATACTAGAAGGTAATAAGCGTTTTCAGATAGTATATGAAGGAGTATACTTAGAAGTTGAGAGGGAGATATGGGGACAAGAAAATTTCGATTATTGATGTCCAAGTATGGCTTTAGTATTACGATTATCCTGATAGAATTATTTGTTATTTTTGGAATTATTCTTTACATGAGCCAGATTGCTCCACTTGTTTGGGTTGCTCTTGTATTTCTGGTCAGCGTGGCAACTGTTTTAGCCATTGTCAATCGTTCTATGTCTCCTGAAAGCAAGGTGACGTGGTTGATTGTCACTTTTGTTCCTGTTTTTGGTCCCTTGCTTTATATCATGTTTGGTGAGCGTCGGTTATCCAAAAAAGAATTTAAACAATTACAGGAACTTCGTTCTATCGCATCTCATGAAAAGCGCGAACATAGTCTTCATCAAGATATACAGGAAACTGATAAATCTGCTTACGGAATTATCAATGCCTTATTGCATATGGACAGTAATGCAGAAGTTTATGATCAGACAGACTCACAATTCTTTTCAAATGGTGAGGAAATGTGGCAGCAGATGCTGGAGGATTTGAAGAGGGCTGAAAAATTTATTTTTCTAGAATATTACATTGTCGAAGAAGGATTGATGTGGGATAGTATGCTCGAAGTTCTAGAAGAAAAGGCGGCTCAGGGAGTCGAGGTCAAGATGCTCTACGACGATATTGGTTGTATGGTGACTCTGCCGGGGGATTATACGGTTCATTTGCGGTCTAAAGGAATCGATGCTCATAAGTTTAATAAGGTGATTCCTCGTATGACAGTGGCCTATAATAACCGTGACCACCGAAAAATATTAGTCATTGATGGGCAGATTTCCTATACTGGCGGGATTAATCTTGCAGACGAATACATCAATCAGATTGAACGTTTTGGACATTGGAAGGATAGTGGGATTCGGATCGATGGTCCGGCGACTCAAGCCTTTACAAGACTATTTCTCATGAACTGGTACATCAACCGTGGAGAAATCAGTGATTTTGATCAGTATCATTTGGAAAATCAGACACGATCCGGTAGTGGACTTTGTATCCCATATGGCAGTGGGCCAAAACCAATCTACCAAATGAAGGTGGGTAAAATCGTCTATCAAAACCTGATTAATCAAGCGGAAGATTTTGTCTATATCACCACGCCTTATCTCATTATTGATTATGATTTGACAGAGGATATCAAAAATGCGGCTATGCGAGGCGTAGATGTGAGAATTATAACTCCATTTATCCCAGATAAAAAGTTCATCCAGTTAGTAACTAGAGGGTCTTATCCTGATCTTTTGTCTGCTGGTGTACGTATCTACGAGTATACTCCTGGTTTTATCCATAGTAAGCAAATGATTGTTGATGATCGATTTGCGGTTGTTGGGACCATAAACCTTGATTATCGAAGCTTGGTTCACCACTATGAAAATGCAGTTTTATTGTACGAAACACCATCGATTGCAGATATTCGTAAGGACTTTGAAGAGATTTTTGAAGTATCGCAAGAAATTTTTCCTGGAACAATCAAGCCTACTTGGTATCAAACATTAATCAAAGAAGTAGCTCAGTTATTCGCCCCTATGCTTTAATCGAAAGAGCTAGTTTGTCTGTATAATTAGAGAAAGAGAAGGTTTGCCGTCTCTTTTTCTGTAAGCAGTTTCCTTGACATCTTGTTTATTTTGCGTTATCATATGTCCATATAATATATGGGAGTCTGTGTACAGTCTGAGAGGAAGTGTTAAACTTCGACCGCACCTGATCTGGGTAATGCCAGCGTAGGGAACGAATACTTGGCCTAATTTTGCACCTTTTTCATATATGAAAGAGGTTTTTCTTTTTTTACAAAGAAAAACTGTAACTTAGAAGGAGGTTTTAATGAAAGCAAGCATTGCTTTACAAGTCTTACCCCTGTCACAAGGGATTGACCGCATAGCTATTATCGATCAAGTCATTGCTTATCTGCAAGCTCAAGAAGTTACTATGGTAGTGACACCCTTTGAAACGGTTCTAGAGGGAGATTTTGATGACCTTATGCGTATTCTCAAAGAAGCTTTAGAAGTGGCAGGTCAAGGGGCAGATAATGTTTTTACCAATGTGAAAATAAATATAGGAGAGATTTTAAGCATCGATGAGAAACTTGAAAAGTATCATGAGACGGCATATTAGTCTGCTAGGATTTTTGGGTGTCTTGTCTCTTTGGCAGGTGGCGGGTTTCTTAAAGCTCCTACCAAAGTTTATCTTGCCGACACCACTTGAAATCCTCCAGTCTTTTGTTCGTGACAGAGAATTTCTCTGGTACCATAGCTGGGCAACCTTGAAAGTAGCCTTGTTAGGTTTGGTCTTGGGTGTTTTAATAGCCTGTATCATGGCTGTCCTTATGGATAGTCTGGGCTGGCTAAATGACCTGATTTACCCCATGATGGTGGTTGTCCAGACCATACCAACCATTGCCATAGCTCCTATCCTGGTCTTGTGGCTCGGTTATGGAATCTTGCCCAAGATTGTCTTGATTATCCTGACGACAACCTTCCCTATCATCGTCAGTATTTTAGATGGTTTTAGGCATTGTGACAAGGACATGCTGACCTTATTTAGTTTGATGCGCGCCAATCCTTGGCAAATCCTTTGGCATTTTAAGATCCCGGTTAGCCTGCCTTACTTTTATGCAGGATTAAGGGTTAGTGTCTCCTATGCCTTTATCACAACAGTGGTATCTGAGTGGTTGGGAGGCTTTGAAGGACTTGGTGTCTACATGATTCAGTCCAAGAAACTGTTTCAGTATGATACCATGTTTGCCATTATTATTCTGGTATCGCTGATCAGCCTTTTGGGTATGAAGTTGGTTGATATTAGTGAAAAATATGTGATTAAATGGAAACGTACTTAAAGAGCGTTTTGGAAAAAGAAAAGAGGAAATAAAAATGAAGAAAACATGGAAAGTGTTTTTTACGATTGTAACAGCTCTTGTAGCTGTCGTGCTTGTGGCTTGTGGGCAAGGAACTGCTTCTAAGGATAACAAAGAAGCAGAACTCAAAAAAATTGACTTTATCCTAGATTGGACACCAAATACCAACCATACAGGCCTTTATGTAGCCAAAGAAAAAGGTTATTTCAAGGAAGCTGGAGTGGATGTTGACTTGAAATTGCCACCAGAAGAAAGCTCATCTGACTTGGTTATCAATGGTAAGGCACCATTTGCAGTGTATTTCCAAGACTACATGGCTAAGAAACTGGAAAAAGGAGCGGGAATTACCGCTGTTGCAGCGATTGTAGAACACAATACATCAGGGATCATCTCTCGTAAGTCTGACAATATCAACAGTCCAAAAGATTTGGTTGGGAAGAAATACGGAACCTGGAATGACCCAACTGAGCTTGCTATGTTGAAAACTTTGGTAGAATCTCAAGGTGGAGACTTTGAGAAGGTAGAAAAAGTACCAAACAACGATTCAAACTCTATCACACCAATTGCCAATGGTGTCTTTGACTCTGCTTGGATCTACTACGGTTGGGACGGTATCCTTGCTAAATCGCAAGGTGTCGATGCTAACTTTATGTATTTGAAAGACTATGTCAAAGAGTTTGACTACTACTCACCAGTGATTATTGCTAACAACGACTACTTAAAAGACAACAAAGAAGAGGCTCGTAAAATCATCCAAGCTATCAAAAAAGGCTACCAATACGCTATGGAGAACCCAGAAGAAGCTGCAGATATCCTCATCAAGAATGCCCCAGAACTCAAGGAAAAACGTGATTTCGTTATCGAATCTCAAAAATACTTATCAAAAGAATATGCAAGTGACAAGGAAAAATGGGGACAATTTGATGCTGATCGCTGGAATGCTTTCTACAAATGGGATAAAGAAAATGGTATCTTAAAAGAAGACTTGACTGATAAAGGTTTCACTAACGAATTTGTAAAATAATGACAGAAATTAGACTAGAACATGTAAGCTATGCCTACGACAACGAAAAGATTTTAGAGGATATTAATCTGCAAGTGACTTCAGGTGAAGTGGTCTCTATACTAGGCCCCAGTGGTGTAGGGAAGACCACTCTCTTTAACCTGATTGCAGGGATTTTAGAAGTCCAGTCAGGTAGAATTGTGCTTGACGGGGAGGAAAATCCCAAGGGGCGCGTGAGCTATATGCTACAAAAGGATCTGCTCTTGGAGCACAAGACGGTGCTTGGTAATATCATCCTGCCCCTCTTGATCCAAAAGGTGGATAAGGCGGAAGCCATTGCCCGTGCGAATGAAATCCTTGCGACTTTTCAGTTGACGGCTGTCCGGGACAAGTATCCTCATGAACTAAGTGGTGGGATGCGCCAGCGTGTGGCCTTACTTCGGACCTATCTTTTCGGGCACAAGCTCTTTCTTCTAGATGAGGCCTTTAGTGCCTTGGATGAGATGACCAAAATGGAACTTCATGCCTGGTATCTTGATATTCATAAACAGCTAGGCCTGACGACACTCATCATTACGCATAGTATCGAGGAGGCCCTTAACCTTAGCGACCGTATCTATATCTTGAAAAATCGCCCGGGGCAGATTGTTTCAGAAATTAAACTAGATTGGTCTGAAGACGAGGACAAGGAAGTCCAAAAGATTGCCTACAAACGTCAAATCTTGGCAGAATTAGGCTTAGATAAGTAGAAAGATAGGGAGTTGGTGAGGATTATTCATTACCAGCCCCTTTTTCTTTTAAAAATGAAAAAATTTCGGTATAATAGTCAAAGATAGTCAAGGTTTAAAGAGAGGTGGGTTTGTTATGAGACTTAAAAATACATCAGATCATATTGAGGCCTACATCAAGGCAATTTTAGATCAATCTGGTATTGTGGAGTTGCAACGGAGTCAGTTGGCAGATACTTTCCAGGTTGTTCCTAGTCAGATTAACTATGTGATTAAGACTCGTTTTACAGAAAGCAGGGGATACTTGGTTGAAAGTAAGCGTGGTGGTGGTGGCTACATTCGTATAGGACGGATTGAATTCTCAAACCACCATGAAATGCTTCGCGATTTACTGTATTCGGTGGGCGAAGAAGTCAGCCTAGTTATCTTTGAAGATGTTTTAAGACTCTTGTTTGAACAGGATTTAGTGACTCGTCAGGAGATGAATCTATTACTAGCAATGGCGACAGACCGAGTTCTAGGTGAGGATGCCAATCTTATCCGTGCCAATATGCTCCGACAGTTATTACAAGAGGTAGATAGAAAAGGAAAATAGAACTAAATGAAATATTCAAAAGCATTGAAAGAATGTATAGACAGTGCCTTTCTGGTCGCAAGTCATTTTGGGGCAGAATACCTAGAGTCTTGGCACCTATTGATTGCTATGGCCAATCATAGTTACAGTGTAGCTGGGGCGACTTTAAATGAATTTCCCTATGAGATTGATCGTCTGGAGGAAGTTGCTATAGAGCTGACTGAAACAAAGTATAGCGATAAGGAAAATTATCAGGAGTTGCCTTTTTCACACCGTTTGAAGGTATTGTTGTTGGAAGCAGAGCATGTAGCTTCTGTGGTGCATGCCAAGGTTTTAGGAACAGAGCACGTGCTTTATGCTATCTTACATGATGGCAATGCCTTGGCTACTCGTATTCTAGAAAAAGCGGGATTTTCTTACGAAGATCAGAAGGATCAGGTCAAGATTGCTGGACTTCGTCGTAGTCTTGAAGCGCGTGCTGGTTGGACTAGAGATGATTTGAAGGCCCTTCGTCAACGCCATCGTACGGTAGCGGACAAGCAAAATTCTATGGCTAATATGATGGGCATGCCTCAGACACCAAGTGGAGGTTTGGAAGATTATACGCATGATCTTACAGAGCAAGCTCGCTCAGGTAAATTGGAACCAGTCATCGGGCGTGACCAAGAAATCTCTCGTATGATTCAAATCTTGAGCCGTAAGACAAAAAATAATCCAGTCCTAGTTGGAGATGCAGGTGTCGGTAAAACAGCTCTAGCACTTGGTCTTGCGCAACGTATTGCCAACGGGGATGTACCTGATGAAATGGCTAAAATGCGAGTTTTAGAGCTTGATTTGATGAATGTGGTTGCGGGGACTCGTTTCCGTGGTGATTTTGAAGAACGTATGAACAATATCATCAAAGATATTGAGGAAGATGGCAAGGTCATCCTCTTTATCGATGAGCTGCATACCATTATGGGTTCAGGAAGTGGGATTGATTCGACCTTGGATGCGGCCAATATCTTGAAACCTGCCTTGGCACGTGGAACTCTGAGAACTGTCGGTGCGACCACTCAGGAAGAGTATCAAAAGCACATCGAAAAAGACGCAGCCCTTTCTCGTCGCTTTGCAAAAGTGATGATTGAGGAGCCAAGTTTAGCAGATAGTATGGCTATTTTGCAGGGCTTGAAAGCAACTTATGAGAAACACCACCATGTCCAAATTACAGACGATGCAGTCGAAACAGCTGTCAAAATGGCACATCGTTATTTGACGAGTCGTCATTTACCAGACTCAGCAATCGATCTTTTGGATGAAGCGGCAGCAACAGTGCAAAATAAATCGAAACACGCTAAACAAGAAGAGTCAGGTTTAACACCAGCTGATAAGGCCTTGATGGATGGAAAATGGAAGCAAGCAGCTCAACTCATTGCAAAAGAGCAGGAAGTACCTGTTTATAAAGATGTAGTAGAAGAATCTGATATTTTGACCACCTTGAGTCGCTTATCAGGAATTCCTGTTCAAAAATTGACACAAACGGATGCCAAGAAGTATCTCAACCTTGAAGCTGAACTGCATAAACGTGTGATCGGACAGGAACAGGCTGTATCTAGTATCAGTCGTGCTATTCGCCGTAATCAATCTGGTATTCGTAGTCATAAACGTCCAATCGGATCCTTCATGTTCCTAGGACCAACAGGTGTTGGTAAGACCGAATTGGCTAAGGCTTTGGCAGAAGTCCTCTTTGATGACGAATCAGCCCTTATCCGTTTTGACATGAGTGAGTATATGGAGAAATTTGCAGCTAGCCGTCTCAACGGAGCTCCTCCAGGTTATGTGGGTTACGAAGAAGGTGGAGAGTTGACCGAGAAGGTTCGCAATAAACCGTACTCAGTACTTCTCTTTGACGAGGTAGAAAAGGCGCACCCAGACATCTTTAATGTACTCTTACAGGTTTTGGATGATGGTGTCTTGACAGATAGTAAAGGTCGCAAGGTTGATTTCTCAAACACCATTATTATCATGACGTCAAACCTTGGTGCAACAGCCCTTCGTGATGATAAAACAGTTGGATTTGGAGCTAAGGATATTCGTTTTGACCAAGAAAATATGGAAAAACGTATGTTTGAGGAGCTGAAAAAGGCTTATCGTCCAGAGTTTATCAACCGTATTGATGAGAAGGTAGTCTTCCATAGCTTGTCAAGTCAAGATATGCAGGAAGTAGTTGAGATTATGGTCAAACCATTGATTGCAAGCCTAGCAGAGAAAGGAATTGACTTGAAACTCCAAGCATCTGCCCTGAAGCTTTTAGCTCAGAAAGGGTATGATCCAGAGATGGGGGCTCGTCCACTTCGTAGAACTTTGCAAACGGAAGTAGAAGACAAGCTAGCAGAGCTTCTCCTTAAAGGTGAATTGGAAGCTGGCAAGACTCTGAAAATTGGTGTCAAAGCTGGTCAATTAAAATTTGAAATTGTTTAAAATTGTGAGGTTGGAACAGATTGTTTCAGCCTCTTTTTTGAAAAGTTGTTGCCCAAATAGCTACTTGGAGTGTGCATTTATTTTAAGGCTTTCAAAACAGAATGCTACTGATCAGGTTTTGCATATCAAGTAAAAAAATCTTATCATGCAGCAATGTTTTTATAAAAAATAATAAAAAAGTCTTGACAAACAGAACAAGACAGAGTATAATGTAAAATATAAAAGTTTATAAAAAGGTTAAACAGATATGAAAAAGAGTATAGCGGTTGTTTTTGGCACCTTTGCTCCCTTACATCAAGGGCATATTGATTTAATCCAAAGAGCAAAACGTCAATGCGATGCTGTATGGGTGGTAGTTTCAGGTTATAAGGGAGATCGTGGTGAACAGGTGGGACTTACACTACAAAAGAGATTTCGCTATATTCGTGAAGCTTTTCGAGATGATGAGTTGACCTATGTTTGTAAACTTGACGAAAGCAATATTCCACGCTATCCGATGGGCTGGCAGGAGTGGTTGGATCAGATGTTACAGGCCATTTCCTATGACCAGACTAGTGAGGAGCTTATCTTTTTTGTAGGAGAGTCCGAATACCAACAAGAATTGTCAGAACGTGGTTTTGAGACTGTTCTACAGGAAAGAAAATTTGGAATTTCGGCTACCATGATTCGAGAAAACCCAAGTAGATATTGGAAATATATCGCTCAACCCTTCCGCCGTCAGTTTACGAAAAAAGTGTTGATTATGGGAAGTGCTAGTAATGGTAAAACAACTCTAGCCAAGGATTTAGCTCGCTTCTATGATGCGCCAGTCAGTCTGGAATATGCTCGTGAGTATCAGATTAAAAATAACGTCCGCGATGATGAGCTTACCCCAAAAGATTATTATTACCTTCTTTTGGGGCAATATGATCAAACTTCCAAGTTAATCGATAGCAATGCCAATCGAGGCTTGGTCATTGCAGACACCAACTCATTGGTAACCAAGGGTTATTACGATTACTACATGGAAACTGAAGAGCAGGGGGACTTGTCCGTAGAAACCTTTGATAATCTCTTCGTTTCCATCTTAGCCAAGGAAAAGTGGGATTTAATCCTCTTTGTGCAACCTGTCGGCTCTTATGTCAATGATGGTTTTCGAGACATGACCATGGCAGAAGACCATATCCGTCATAGTTTTTCTCAGCATTTGGATATGATGAGGGAGCAATACCTAGCCAATATCCCTCATGTTTATCTAGCTGATGACTATCTAGGAAATTATGAAGCAGCAAAAGTAGCTATCGATGCTATTTACCAAGCAGATTAGGAGAAGAAAATGAAAAAAATAACTGAAAAAATTACTCGATTTATCGCAAACTTTAAAAATGTTCACGCAGAAGCTCGTAAAATTGGTTTTGCAGGAGTTATGCGTTTGCTTTGGAAAGACCTCTTTGTGGGACGCAGTCTTTTTCAGTGGCTCTATTTGATTGCTTTATCAAGTGTCCCTCTTATTCTGGAGTTTACACAAAACACGGAAAGTCATGACTGGGTTGGTCTCTTGGCCTCTTGGACAGGGATTGTCTGCGTTATCTTGGTAGCTGAAGGTCGGGCAAGCAACTACCTTTTTGGAGCTATTAACTCTGCTATCTATTTGGTCCTAGCTATGAATGCTACTTTCTACGGAGAAGTTTTGACAACAGTTTATTTCTTTGTCATGCAGCCTATTGGCCTCTATACTTGGTTGTCTAATCGTATCAATGAGCAAGGAAAACCAGAGGAGTCTCACTTTGAAGCTAAGAAACTTGGTATGATTGATTGGCTCAAATATTTGGCTTTGACTGCTATCATCTGGATTGGCATGGGCTTTGCCTACCAAAGTATCCATAGCGCTCGTCCTTTCCGTGACAGTGTTACAGATGCGACCAATGGTGTTGGTCAGCTCTTGATGACACGTCTTTACCGGGAGCAATGGATTTTCTGGATTGCAACCAATCTCTTTAGTATTTATCTCTGGTGGGGTGAAAATATCCATATCCAAGGTATGTACTGGGTTTACACCATCAATAGTTTAGTCGGTTGGTACCAATGGACAAAAGCTGTCAGGGAGGGATAAGATGACTGAAAGGATAATCCCGGCTGGAATGACAGAAAGAGAATATTTTGAGATTCATGCGACGGAGAAGGAATTTTTAGACTGGTACTGCAAACAGGATCTTCCTCAGTATGAAAAACCAAGCGTGACGGTGGATATGGTAGCTTATTGCTTTGTGGAAGGGAAAATCAAACTCTTGCTAATTCGTCGCAAGGCTCATCCATATCAAAATTGTTTAGCGCTAATTGGAGGCTTTATGGACAAGGGCGAAGACGCTACGCATGCCTGTCAGCGTGAAGTGAGAGAGGAGGTTAACCTTGACCTTCCTTTGGAAAAAATCGAGCAGTTGATGACAGTATCTACTCCAGGTCGTGATCCGCGGGGCTGGACGGTTACTATCGCCCACTTGGTATATCTACCTAGCAGAGCACTCGATCTCGTTCAAGCTGGAGATGATGCCAAGGATGTGGTTTTTGTCGATGTTGATTTTCAGACAGGCAAGTGCTTCCTTGAGGGACTAGAGTTGGAGGAGCAAGCCTTCGCTTTTGACCATTATGCCATTATCCAAGAATCCATCAAACGAATCCAAGGCCGTCTCGACTGGAATCCGACCTTCCTTTATCTGCTGGAGGAGGAGTTCACTGTCTATGAAGGGACTGAACTGGTTAATCTCATCAACCCAGGACGACCAATCGTCAGCAATAACTTTCTTGTAAAATACGGAGAATATGTAGAAGAAGTTGGGCTCAAACGAGTTCCTAAAAAGAAACCAAGAAAAACCTATCGATTGAAATAAAAAGCTTTGGGACCGAAATCGATAGATCAAGTCTTGATTTCCTAGTCTCAGTCCTGAGAAGTTTCAACAAATCTATGGCTGGTTGAGCTTGAGAATAGAGAAAATAAAGTTTGTGTCAAAAGTCAATTCAACTATCGTGTCAAAGGTTTATTATTCATAAAAAATCGAGGTCGGGATTTTGAACTGCACCCCAAAAGTTAGACAGGAAAAAATCTAACTTTTGGGGTGTTTTATTATG
Organism: Streptococcus pseudopneumoniae; assembly: GCF_001072925.1. Lineage (GTDB taxonomy): Bacteria > Bacillota > Bacilli > Lactobacillales > Streptococcaceae > Streptococcus > Streptococcus pseudopneumoniae_Q. Next base: position 17,676 of record NZ_JVHE01000018.1, read on the forward strand.
AAATTAACTTATGAAGATAAAGTTCGGATCTATGAACTCAAAAAGCAAGGAGAGAGCTTTAGAAAGCTTTCAAATCAATTTGGGATAAATATTTCTAATCTTCAGTACATGATTAAATTGATTGATCGTTATGGGATAAAAATCGTCAAAAAGGGAAAGAATTGTTACTATTCTCCTGAACTAAAACAAGAGATCATTGATAAAGTTCTTCTTGAAGGTCGTTCACAAATTAGGGTGTCTCTGGATTATGCTCTTCCAAGTAGTGGATTACTTTCGAATTGGCTGGCACAATACAAGAAAAACGGGTATACTATTGTTGAGAAAATAAGAAGGAGACCACCTAAAATGGGACGTAAGTCAAAGAAGAAACCTGAAGAGATGACATAGTTAGAACGTCTTCAAGCAGAAAATGAATACCTGAGAGCGGAGAATGCTGTTCTAAAAAAGTTGAGAGAACTCCGATTGAGGGACGAAAAAGAGCAAGAAGAAAAACGGAAATTGTCCGAGGATTGGTAACAGAGTTTGCTTTAGAGATTCTTCTAAAGATTATTAAGCTTGCCCGTTCAACTTATTATTATCATTTAAAACAGCTCGATCAAAACGATAAGGATGTTGATGTTAAAGCTGAAATTCAGTCAATTTATACTGAGCATAAAGGAAATTACGGTTATCGTCGCATGACTCTAGAATTACGAAATCGTGGCTTCGTAGTGAACCATAAGAAGGTGCAGCGTCTGATGAAAGTACTTGGTTTAACGGCTCGAATTCGCCGTAAACGGAAGTATTCTTCATACCAAGGAGAGGTTGGCAAGAAAGCAGATAACCTTATTCAACGTCAATTTGAAGCAACCAAACCAATGCAAAAATGTTACACAGATGTGACAGAATTTGCCATTCCAGCAAGCAGCCAAAAGCTTTATTTATCGCCAGTTTTAGATGGCTTTAACAGCGAAATTATCTCCTACAATCTTTCTACTTCGCCGAACTTAGTACAAATGAAAGCTATGCTAGAACAAGCCTTTACAGAGAACCATTACGAAAATACAATTCTCCATAGTGATCAAGGATGGCAATACCAACACGATTTCTATCATCATTTTTTAAAGAATAAGGGAATCCAACCATCTATGTCACGTAAGGGAAATAGCCCAGATAACGGTATGATGGAATCTTTCTTTGGCATTCTTAAGTCTGAAATGTTTTATGGTTATGAGAATACGTTTCAGTCACTTGAGCACTTGGAACAAGCTATTGTAGACTATATTGATTACTACAACAATAAAAGAATTAAGGTAAAACTAAAAGGACTTAGTCCTGTACAATACAGAACTAAATCCTTTGCTTAAATTAATTGTCTAACTTTTTGGGGGCAGTACATTTTGTCCCGGCCTCTTTTTGTTGTTATTTTTTGTTTAAGGATGTTTATCTTTATTAGAATTGCTCATGATTCGAATGAATAAATTTTTGTATTTATATTTTAAATAATGTTCGTGTAAGTACATTAGAGACACATAAACAATCATGAAAATAGTGGTTAAGTAGAACAAATCGAATGTTGTTTGAGCGTAATGAGTAGCAACCCCATAAGAAGAGAAAGCACCAATAATCAACCAAGGAAGATACTTGTAATAGTTTCTTAACATAAGCCTACACCTCCAATATCCTATTTCAATCTTATTATAGCCCTTCAAGAAAAAAATGCAAGCGATCACACATATAAAATATAGTATTTTTAGTAGGAAAAATTTCCTGTTTTTTAAATTTTTAACGAATAATAGAGATAGGAGGATTAAAAAAGAACAAATATCAATAAAAACCAAAACCATATATAAATAGTTGACAAACTCTAAAACAAATATTACAATAACATTACAGGAGTATTTCATAATATTTCAAAAAAATTACATGGGAGGCGCATCATGAAAACAAAACATTCAATTCGTTTACTAGCAGTAGCAGTATTGGCTTCAACTTTGCTTTTAGGAGCATGCGGTAATAAAAAAGAAGAAGCTAAAAACGACAATGCAAATAAAACAACACAAACTACGTCAAGTTCAAAGGCAAGTTCTTCAAACAAAGAAAGTAAAACTCAAGCTTCAACAAGCACCACTACTTCAGAAAAAGCTAAAGCTTCCTCTGAACAAGCTTCAAGTCCTACAACTCAGGGTCAAGAATCCAACCAAGCTGCACCAACTCCCCAAGCTCCTCAGCAACAGGAAACTCCATCTCAACCATCTTCTAATCAGCAAGCTTCACAAAGTCAATCTAATCAAGCGAGCCAGTCAACTTATGACCCAACGACTGACCGCAAATTACAAGACCAGCAGGCGGAGCATAATAAACGTTACAAAGGTGTTTTAACCATGGTCGATGGTGATTTTTCAGCAGCAGCAGGAAGCTGGAAGGGTGCCAATGGCGAGACTATCACTGTCTCATCAGGAGGTCAATTTACAGTAGAATCTGCTGATGGCAAGAAAGAAAACTACTCTATTCAAAGCTATTCTTATACCCTTGATGATGGGAAATACAATGCTGAAGTAGGTGGTGGAAAAGTCATCCAAATTACAACAGGTGCAGATGGTACTGTTTCAAGTGTTACTTTGATTAAGCCATAGACTTCAGTACAGAAATAATTTGTTTAAAAATAGTTCAGCTGAGGAGTACTACAGTATTCCGATTTGATAAGAAGTCATAAATGAACTCCAGAGATGAGACTAACTTAGGAATATATGTAATCATGTCTACCTGAACTGACCGTTTTTCACTTAGTTTCTTTCAGAGAAAGTGGTATAATGAAAAAATCAAAGGGAAACGAGTGATGAATCAATGCCAGATAAATTAATTTTACCTCAAAACACACGACTCATGGGAGTGTTCCTTGGCTTTATCGGTGGTTCTTTGGATGTATTCTGTCACATCCAGTATCATAGTTTGGTGGCAACGCAGACAGGGAACATTCTCCTGCTGATATCAGATTGGCACGATTCACATGTCACCAATACCATGTTGAGATTCTGTTCTATTATATTCTTTTCCCTAGGCTTTCTTTTTGCCTTGTACATGAAAGAATATCGCAAAACAGCCTATTGGCGGGTTAAGATGCTACTTCCCTTATTTACCGGTACCCTTGTTCTTCCCTTCTTTTCCCGCTTTCCTCTATTAGAAGTTCCTTTTATTGCTTTTGGAACTGGAATGATGATGCTAACATTTACGGGTAGTTTGATTGAAGATCATCCCTATGTCATTTTTATGACTTCTGGAAATTACCGAAAAATGTTGACTGCTTTGTATCGCATCGTTAGAGGAGAAGGAGATGTTCAAGAATATCGTCGTCAAGCCTTGAATTATGGCATTGTTGTAGGCAGTTTCGTAGTGGGCGCTATTAGCTTGGCTGTATCTATGCATTTTCTCCATGAATGGTCTATTTGGATTGTCAGCTTCAATTTGTTTTTGATCATGTCCTACTATATTGCTAGAGTGAAGCAACTTGATTTGCAAGATGAAAATATATAAAAAACGGCAAATCTCAAATTGAGATTTGCCGTTTTTTATACGTTTATGCTTTATCTAATTGTAATAGAGCTTCAATCTCAGCCAGTGTGCTTGCTTGTGAGATAGCTCCACGAAGTTTAGCTGCACCTGATGTTCCACGGAGGTAGTGAGGAGCGAGTCCACGGAATTCACGGACCGCAACCTTTTCTCCCTTGAGGTTAATCAAGCGTTTCAAGTGTTCGTAGGCGATGTTCATCTTATCTTCAAAGGTTAAATCAGGAAGGATTTCTCCAGTTTCAAAGTAGTGATTGATTTGATTGAAGAGGTAAGGATTTCCCATTGCCGCACGACCAATCATAACGGCATCAGCACCGACTTCTTCGATGCGTTGTTTAGCTTCTTGGACAGTGCGAATGTCACCGTTAGCGATAAATGGAATTTTTGTCAGAGCTTGTGCAACCTTGTGGAGAGTCTCCAAATCTGCGTGACCAGTGTACATTTGTTCACGGGTACGACCGTGCATAGCAAGGGCAGAGACACCTGCAGCCTCAGCGGCGAGGGCATTTTCCACAGCTAGAGATGGGTCAGACCAGCCCGTACGCATTTTGACAGTGAGAGGGATATCAAGGACTGACTGAACTTTGTTAATGATAGAGTAGATCTTATCTGGATCCTTGAGCCACATAGCGCCAGCTTCGTTTTTGACGATTTTGTTAACTGGACAGCCCATGTTGATATCCACGATATCGGTCTTGGTGTTTTCTTGGATGAATTCTGCTGCGCGTGCTAGGCTGTCTTCATCACTACCAAATAGTTGGATAGAGACTGGGTTTTCTCCTTCATCGATATGAAGCATGTGAAGAGTTTTTTCGTTGTTGTATTGGATTCCCTTGTCAGAGACCATTTCCATGACAACGAGCCCAGCTCCAAGCTCTTTTGCAATGGTACGGAAGGCTGAGTTGGTCACACCGGCCATGGGTGCTAAAACGGTACGATTGGGAATCTCAACATTGCCAATCATAAAGGGGGTATTAAGATTTGTCACGAATGAGTTCCTCCAGGTCGTTTTCATCAAAATTATAAGTAGTTTGGCAGAATTGACAAGTGATTTCTGCCCCGTGGTCTTGGTCCTTCATTTCCTGCAAGTCTGAGCTTGGAAGACTAGAAAGAGCCTTCATAAAACGTTCTTTGCTGCAGTCACATTGGAAACGAATCTCTTCTTCAGACAAGCGTTTGTATGGCTCGTCACCATAGATGGCTTTAAGAAGAGCTTCAATATGGTCTTCACTCTCGAGAAGGGTTGAAATGGCAGGCATTTCTTGGATGCGTTTTTCAAAACGAGCGATTTCTTCTTCCTTGGCTCCTGGCAAAACTTGAACAAGGAAACCGCCTGCTACTTTGACCTTGTCTTCTTCGTCCAAAAGGACATTGAGTCCAACTGCTGACGGCGTTTGCTGGCTTTCTGTCAAGTAGAAGGCAAGATCTTCTCCGATTTCTCCAGAGATAAGCGGAGTCATAGAGTTATAAGGATTTCCAGTGCCGTAGTCTGTGATAACGAGAAATTGACCATTACCGACAAAAGGTCCGACTAGAACTTCACCAGTTGCAGTCTTTTTGATGTCAACACCAGGATTTTGAACGTAACCTTTGACGTTCCCCTTGGTATCAGCTACGGTGATGATGGCACCTAGAGAGCTAGTTCCAAGAACTTTAACCGTTAGCTTGGTATTCCCTTTTTCATTGGCTGCGAGAATCTGGCTAGCGATAAGGGTGCGGCCAAGTGCAACAGTTGAGCTAGCTTGGGTTTGATGTTTTTCTTGAGCAGTGCGGACAGTTTCAGTGCTATCAAGAACATAAGCACGAAAGGCCCCGCTTTCTGATATAGTTTTAAGAATTTTATCCATAGCTACTATTTTAGCATAAAAATGCCCAAAGGGGGAGCCGTGTGTTTGCTAGTTCTGAGGATTATTCTAGCATTTTTTAAATTATGCTATGCTTGAAGGAGAGAATGAAAGGGGTAACGAATATATTTAGGAGGCTTGATGGAAAAATCTGAGTATGATCAATTTTTTACTCTTGAATTTTATTTATTGTTTTAATAATTTTGTCTCGTTATTGGAATTCAGTGGTGGGAGTCATTTGGATTTTTTATTTTAGGAAATTGGATAATAGAAGTATATAGTTTTTAAATTATGATATAATGAATAAAGTTAACTATCCTTGATAATATGATAGGAACTAATCCTAAAATGACAAATCATTAGATGAGAAAAAGAGAAAAGAGAAAAGGAGTCCATCTGGTATGAATTATTTTGAGGGGAATGAGTTTTTCCTTCTACTATTTGTAGTTTTACTGATTGGCTTTGCTTTAAACTACTTTGGCAAGCGTAAGGATTATTATATTTTAAGCCTGTCAATTTTATTTGCAGGAGCCATCTATGGTAAGAGTAAAGCCATGGTCGTTTATCTATTGGCTTTCATTATCTACCAATATGTCCTAGTTTTCATAGCACAAAGAATGGATTCAAAACGGTTGAAACCTCTAGTTATATTATCCATTTTACCTTTAGTGGTCAATAAAGTCTTTGCCATAACTCAGCTACATTTGTTGTCGTTTATTGGTATTTCTTATATGTCCTTTAAGACCATTCAGATCATGCTAGAAATATCGGATGGTTTAATCAAAGAAAAAATCAGTGTAAAAGATTATCTGCAGTTTCTACTCTTTTTCCCTACAGTGAGTTCTGGACCAATTGATCGTAGCAGAAGGTTTATTAAAGAGATTAATGAAGTCATGCCTAGAAAAGACTACCTAGAGTTAGCAGGGGATGGTATTTATCGCATCGTTTTAGGCCTTCTCTACAAGGTTGTTTTATCAACCTATGTTTACCAGATGCTACTTGCTCTAAGTAATACTGGTACAGTTGTCTACTCAATCAAATATATGTACCTGTATACTCTTTATCTGTTCTTTGACTTTGCGGGATATAGTTTGATGGCCGTTGGAAGTAGCAACATTCTAGGTATTCAGACACCGATGAATTTCAATAAACCTTTCTTGAGTATTGATATCAAGGATTTCTGGACTAGATGGCATATCACCTTGTCAACATGGTTGAGAGATTTCGTATTTTCAAGAGTTTTGATGCAGGTTATCAGAAAAAAATGGTTTAAGAATAGATTACACAATGCAGCCTATGCTTATATGGTCAATATGTTGGTTATGGGATTTTGGCATGGAATTAGTGTTAGCTACATCGCTTATGGTTTTTACCATGGAGTCCTGATGTCGGGATTTGAAATTTATCAAAAGAAAAGCACTTTTTATAAGAAACATAAAAATAAAACTTGGTACAAACTAATAAGTTGGTTTGTGACCATGAATTTAGTTATGGTTGGCTTCTTTATCTTTTCAGGTGAACCTTATAAGATAATGATGGCAATTCTAAGTAGATAAAGAGATCTGCTAAAACAAGGAGATTGGACAAAACAAGATGATTAAGTTAAAAGCATTTTTACTATCGCTTGTGCTCGTAATTGCGACTCTTGCTCTTTTAAATGTGACATATGTCAAGAAGATTGACGACTATTATAAAGTCAAGGACAATAGTATTCGCTACAGCACTTCTTATGAAAAGTATAAAAGTAGGGATATTCTAACAAATAATATCACTCCCAATACACTAGTTCTAATGGGGTCCTCAGAGTTAGTTGCGACGATAAATGAAGATTACCATCCCAATAAAATTTTTAACTACAATGATTTTAATATCATGCAGATAGGAACCAGTTATTCTCAAAATATCATTCAAGCTACAACCTTGTGCTCGATTGAAGGAGCTATGAGTAAGCGAAAAGTAGCCATCGTAGAGTCTGTTCAATGGTTTGAAAAGGATGGAACCCATCAAGATGCTTTTTTAAATAAGGCTTCTCAGGAACATATTTTCCACATGCTAGATAATGAGAAAATCAGTAAGGAAACCAAAGAAAAACTGATTAATCGCATTATTGAGATTACCAAAGGAAACAAACAACAAAATGATATCTATAAAAAGTATAAAGACTATTTTATAGAAGGAAAAGGGACAATCATTGATAAAAAATTGTTGGAACTTGACAATGCAGTTTATTCCTTTAAGCTTAAACGAAAATTCTATGAAAATCATGCCAAATCAGACTATCCTGCATTAGGAGATAAAACGCCGGATTATGATTGGGAGGAGATGACGAAGAAGTTTGTAGAAGAAGTTAAAAAGAAAACAGATAACAATGATTATGCTGTGGATAATAACTACTACAATACCTACTTGAGAGACCGCTATGCTTCGTTGAAAGATTCTAACAATGACTTGAGCTACATAGAGTCACCAGAGTATTCAGATATGGAACTCTTCTTGACAGTTGCTAAGGAATTGGGAATTGAAGTTGAAGTCATTATCTTTCCTGTAAATGGTAAATGGAATGATTATACAGGTGTTTCACGAGAAATGCGTGAAGAAACTTACAAAAAAATAGAAAATATTGCCAAAAACCACGGTGCTACTGTGTTAAACTATGGAAATAAAGAGTATGAAGATTACTTTTTATTTGACGTGATGCACGTTGGGGTGAAAGGATGGATGGAAGTTGAAAAAGAACTTTACAAATTTGCAAACGAAACTAACTAACACACATCGTTTACTATTGTGGACCATGTTTTTCTACACGGTTATTTTAAGTATCGTAATCTACTGTTTTGTGACCGATTTTTCGAATATTCAAGATTTCATCTATAGTGAATTTTAAGATTACATATTATAAAAATCTCTAGATAAAGGAAATTCCACCGTTAAAGTGAGACATAAGATAAGGCTCTATAATACTTATAGTGGGGAAATCCTCTATAGGTAGTATAGAGCCTACTTTGTTGTAGCTCCCAATATAATCTATACTGGAAAACATTAAAGCTATCAGTAGAAGGTATCATATGGAACAATTTAATGATGTTGAAATGTAGTGGAAATGGACGGAAAACAATTGAAAAAATAGTTTATAAAGTGGTATAATAGCAGAAAAATAAGTTAGTAAGAAATTGATTTTATTTTAGTTGAAAATTACAGGAATGAAAGGTTTTTCTTGATGAAACAGAGAAAAGAACTCTACCTCTTTCTTGGTCGGACAGCCTTGTATTTTATTGTTTTACTGGGTTTGCTTTATTTCTTTAGTTATCTTGGTCAAGGTCAGGGTGGCTTTATCTACAATGAATTTTAACTTTAAGGAGAAAACGAACTGTGTCTAATAAACCGATAAAAGATATGATTGAAGCGATTGAGCACTTCGCCCAAACTCAGCCTAGCTTTCCAGTCTATAATGTTCTTGGTGAGGAACATACCTATAGTGATTTGAAGGCTGATTCGGATAGTTTGGCTGCAACAATCGATCAACTAGATTTACCTGAGAAATCTCCTGTAGTCGTTTTTGGTGGTCAGGAGTATGAGATGTTGGCTACCTTTGTAGCCTTGACCAAGTCAGGTCATGCCTACATTCCAATTGACAGTCATTCGGCCTTGGAGCGAGTTTCGGCTATTTTAGAAGTGGCAGAGCCAAGTTTGATTATTGCTATCTCAGACTTTCCATTGAAGCAGGTTTCTACACCTATGATGAATCTAGCTCAGGTTCAAGAAGCCTTTGCTCAAGGGGCAAGTTATGAGATGACGCATCCAGTCAAGGGGGATGATAACTACTACATCATCTTTACATCAGGGACAACTGGGAAACCAAAAGGAGTGCAAATTTCCCATGATAATCTGCTCAGCTTTACCAACTGGATGATTACGGACAAGGAATTTGCGACGCCAGAGCGTCCACAAATGTTGGCCCAACCACCTTATTCTTTTGACTTGTCTGTCATGTATTGGGCACCGACCTTGGCACTTGGTGGTACGCTTTTTGCTCTTCCATCAGCTATCACTCAAGACTTTAAGCAACTCTTTGCGACCATCTTTTCACTTCCGATTGCTATCTGGACCTCAACACCATCTTTTGCAGATATGGCAATGCTGTCGGAGGATTTCAATGCTGAAAAGATGCCAGGCATTACTCATTTTTACTTTGATGGGGAAGAGTTGACCGTTAAAACAGCTCAGAAATTGCGCGAGCGTTTTCCAAATGCGCGTATCATCAATGCTTACGGTCCAACGGAAGCAACAGTTGCTTTGTCAGCAGTCGCTATTACAGATGAGATGTTGGCAACCTTGAAACGTCTTCCGATTGGCTACACCAAACCTGATTCACCAACCTTTATCGTTGATGAAGAAGGCAATAAATTACCAAATGGAGAACAAGGGGAGATCATCGTATCTGGTCCAGCTGTTTCAAAAGGCTATATGAATAATCCAGAGAAGACAGCAGAAGCCTTCTTCGAATTTGAAGGTTTGCCAGCCTACCACACTGGAGATGTTGGAACTATGACAGATGAAGGTCTTCTTCTTTACGGTGGACGGATGGACTTCCAGATCAAGTTTAACGGTTACCGCATTGAGCTAGAGGATGTTTCTCAAAATTTGAATAAATCTCAGTATGTTGAATCTGCTGTTGCAGTTCCACGTTACAACAAAGACCACAAGGTTCAAAACCTCTTGGCCTATGTTATCTTAAAAGATGGTGTCAAAGAACAATTTGAACGCGACATCGATATCACGAAAGCAATCAAGGAAGACTTGGAAGATATTATGATGTCTTACATGATGCCGTCTAAGTTCCTTTACAGAAAGGAATTGCCACTAACTCCAAATGGCAAAATTGACATTAAAGGTTTAATCAATGAGGTAAATAATAGATGATGGAGCTTTTCAAACAGCTTCCTCATATTGAGCCTTATGGAAATCTACAGTACTTTGTCTACGTGATTACCGCTACCTTGCCAATCTTTATCGGTCTTTTTTTCAAAAAACGTTTTGCCTGGTATGAAATATTGGTTAGTCTCTTCTTTATCGTTACCATGTTGACGGGTGGCAAGACTAATCAAATAGCTGCCTTAGGAATCTATCTAATCTGGCAAATGGTACTGGTTCTTTTTTACAAGCAGTATCGAAAAATTCGAGATGGCAAATGGATTTTCTATCTCGTTAGTCTGTTGTCTTTACTTCCAATCATATTTGTAAAGGCGCAAACAGCCATTAACGGAACACAATCCTTGCTGGGTTTTATCGGAATTTCTTATTTGACCTTTCGTTCGGTGGGAATCATTATCGAACTTAGAGATGGAGTCATTAAGGATTTGAAGATGTGGGAGTATTTGCGTTTTCTTCTCTTTATGCCAACATTTTCAAGTGGTCCTATTGATCGTTTCAAACGTTTTAATGAAAATTATAAGACGATACCAGAGCGCGATGAGTTGCTAGATATGCTAGCCGAGTCCGTTCGGTATATCATGTGGGGATTTCTGTATAAATTTATCCTAGCTCATATTCTAGGCGAGATTTTATTGCCACCACTAAAGAATTTAGCTCTACAAACAGGAGGCGTCTTTAACTATTATGTAGTGGCCATCATGTACACATTTGGTTTGGAGCTCTTCTTTGACTTTGCAGGTTACTCTATGTTTGCTCTAGCTATTTCAAATCTGATGGGGATTCGTAGTCCGATCAACTTCAACAAACCTTTCTTGTCAAGGGATTTGAAGGAGTTTTGGAATCGTTGGCACATGAGTTTATCCTTCTGGTTCCGTGACTTTGTCTTTATGCGCATGGTCATGGTGATGACGAGAAAGAAGCTTTTTAAGAATCGAAATGTGACCTCAAGTGTCGCCTATATCCTGAACATGCTCCTTATGGGCTTCTGGCATGGGATAACTTGGTTTTACATCGCCTACGGACTCTTTCATGGAGTGGGCTTAGTCATTAATGATGCCTGGGTTCGAAAGAAAAAAACGCTCAATAAAGAACGTAAGAAAGCAGGGCGACCTCCCTTGCCTGAGAATCGCTGGGCTCAGTTGCTTGGCATGGTGATAACCTTCCATGTCGTGATGGTTTCATTCTTAATCTTTTCTGGATTTTTGAATGATTTATGGTTTAAAAAATAAAAGGAATTAAAAAATGGATATCAAATCAGAAGTTATTGAAATTATTGATGAATTATTTATGGAAGATGTATCTGACATGATGGATGAAGATCTTTTTGACGCAGGTGTCTTGGACAGCATGGGAACCGTTGAATTGATCGTGGAAATCGAAAATCGCTTTGATATTCGTGTCCCAGTTACAGAATTTGGTCGTGACGACTGGAATACAGCTAATAAAATCGTAGCAGGGATTACGGAGTTAAAGAATGCTTAAACGCCTGTGGTTAATCTTCGGGCCCATTCTTATTGCAGGTTTATTGGTTCTTCTACTCATTATTTTCTATCCTAGTAGTAAGAGTCATAATTTAATGGAGGAAAAATACTCTGCAGCCTCAATAAGTGCAGAAAGTTTCAAAGAGAGAAGCCAAAAAGTGAGAGCTCTCACGGATTCTAATATACGTTTTATACCCTTTTTGGGTTCGAGTGAATGGATTCGTTTTGATAGCATGCATCCAGGAGTATTAGCTGAAAAGTATAATCGCCCCTATCGTCCTTATTTTATGGGGCAGGCAGGAGCAGCTTCTCTTAGTCAGTACTTTGGACTACAACAAATCACATCTGAGCTTGAAAACAAACAAGCGGTATTTGTAATCTCTCCGCAATGGTTTACAAAAGAGGAGCACGATGCGCCTACTTTTCAAAGCTTTTTTAACAATGACCAGTTGACGGCCTTTTTGGAAAATCAATCCGGAGATCTGGCTGCTCAATATGCGGCCACTAGACTCTTGAAGCAAAATCCGAGAGTACCGATGAAGGGGATTGTTGAGAAGCTTGCCAAGAATGAACAATTGTCAGACTTTGATCAAACGATGGTTAATCTCTCTGCCGAGTTCAATGAAAGACAAGCTGCTCTTTTTGGTCAATTCTCCATTCATGGTCGATTAAAGTACAAAGATCATATTGAAAAATATTTGAGCAGCCTCCCAGATCAATTTTCTTATGAAGAATTGGAAAATATTGCACGTAAGGATGCAGAAGAAAATACGACCAATAATGATTTGGGGATGGATAACCACTTTTACAATACTCAACTAAAGAAAGATTTAAAAAAGTGGGAAGGGTATCAAAAAAATTACAACTTTCTCCAGTCAAGTGAGTACAATGATTTGCAGTTAGTGCTCGATCAATTTGCTAAATCTAAGGTGAATGTGCTCTTTGTCTTTCAACCTGTCAATAAAAAATGGATGGATTATACAGGCTTGAGTGAAGAAATGTATCAACACACTGTCGAAAAAATTCGATACCAATTGGAAAGTCAAGGGTTCACCAACATCGCTGACTTTTCAAAAGATGGTGATGAACCATACTTTGTTAAGGATACGATTCATATTGGTTGGTTAGGCTGGTTAGCATTTGATAAGGTTGTAAATCCCTTTTTGAGTAATCCAACAATAGCGCCTGATTACCAAATGAATGACCGTTTCTTTAGTCAAGATTGGGCAACCTATGATGGAAATATCCAAGATTTTCAATAATATAGAAAAGGAGTTTGAACTTTTTGTTCAGACTTTTTTTATGGGCTCTCTGTCAACTGTAGTGGGTTGAAGAAAAGCTAAGATCTGGAGAGGACATTCGTTGTCCTCTCCATTTTTATATTCAGAGCGATGAAAATTCGTTTCTTAAAGTTGTCAAAGT
>NZ_JVHE01000019.1:0-263 GCF_001072925.1 Streptococcus pseudopneumoniae
CCTCTCCATTTTTATATTCAGAGCGATGAAAATTCGTTTCTTAAAGTTGTCAAAGTTCCTAAAGCCAAAGGCATTGCGCTTGATGAGTTTAATAAGATTATTCGTTGCTTCCAATTTTGCGTTGGAGTAGGGTAACTGAAGGGCGTTGACGATTTTCTCTTTGTCCTTTAGAAAGGTTTTAAAGACAGTCTGAAAAAGATGATGAACCTGCTTTAGATTGTCCTCAATGAGTCCGAAAAATTTCTCGGGCTCTTTATTCTGAA
>NZ_JVHE01000020.1:0-2711 GCF_001072925.1 Streptococcus pseudopneumoniae
CAAAGAGCAAACTAGGAAACTAGCCGCAGGCTGTACTTGAGTACGGCAAGGCGACGTTGACGCAGTTTGAATTTGATTTTCGAAGAGTATTACCAGTTCTTTTCTATTTTCACTTAGTCGTTAGGTAATTTGCCAGCTTTTTCAAGCATTTTTTTGATTAAATAAGGCATCTTGACATTTTCACGACCTTTTTTTTCAATTAATTTTTTAACAAATTCTGGCATTTGTAAGTCTTGTGATTCATCTAAAATATTCTTAGTTTCCTCCGAAGGGACTAATTCATCAAAGGTTTCTTCTTCTGGGAGGAATTCTCTAAATTCTTTATGTTCGTTAGCTCGGACAATATTGACCAAGGCATCAATCAAACGAGAATCTGTATTTGGCATTGGTGGACGATGGTAGTTCACCTCCAATTCCTGACACAAGTCATGACATTCCACATCGTTGTCAAACAAGACTTCAATATGCTCACTGATAAAACTAATAGGCACAAAAATATAATGCTCTGGATGTTCTTCCTGTTCTCTAAGATATTCCAGAACATCTGGCTTAATCCAAGGAATACCAATATCACTTTCACTCTGCCAAGTGTTGGTATATTGCTCTGGTTTCAAGCCTAATTTCTCAGCAATTAACTTGCTATTTTCGAAAATCTGGTCGATATAGGGATCACCAAAATCCAAGGCAAAAATGGGCACACTGTGGGCAGAAAAGATGACTTTAAAGCTATCCTGCTTTACTTCTTCTTTTAAAATTTTACCAATTTCATCTGCCCAATAGTTTAAGAGCACTTCTTCCTGATACCAGTCCTTAATGACCAAAAATTGAATTTGCTTGCTTTCTAAAAATTTCTCATAACCCATGACAGAGTAAAAGGAATAGTGTGGCTCCAAAATCAAGCAAATACACTTTTCAATTCCATCTGCTTCCATTTGCCGAATTATATCTGGAATAAAAGGGGTTGAAAATTTATTGGCAAAATAGACACTATATTCATTTCCTAACCTAGCTTCTACCAAGGCAACTTCTTCACGGGTAATTTTTTGAAGTGGAGTTCCTCCAATTCGAACATAATTATCATAAAGTGTTTGAATCTCGTGGTCTTGAGGTCGAACTCCACGACGAATGTTGGTAAAAAAGTCGGCTACTCCTTCAAAGGTAATCTCTTCTGGGGAACCAAATGTCATCATTAAAATCGCTTTTTTCATCTCTGCATCCTTGTGATATTTTTATCTTTTTTATTGTATCACTAAAGTTGCCATAAGTAAACGCTAACATAAGGATTTTATCTCCCTTCTGACTTTTGTTTTTATCTTCTTTCTATGATACAATGGTTTTAAAAAGAAGAAAAAAAGGAGTTACGATGAAATATCCAACATTGTTGGAGCGTTTTTTGACTTATGTCAAAGTCAATACACGTTCTGACGAACATTCAACTACTACACCAAGCACTCAGAGTCAGGTAGACTTCGCAACCAATGTCCTCATCCCTGAGATGAAACGTGTCGGTTTGCAAAATGTCTATTATTTGCCAAATGGTTTTGCTATCGGTACTCTTCCAGCTAACGATCCTAGTTTAACTCGTAAGATTGGTTTTATCTCCCACATGGATACTGCAGATTTTAATGCTGAAGGTGTTAACCCGCAAGTTATTGAAAATTATGATGGTGGCGTTATCAGGCTTGGCAACTCTGGTTTCAAACTAGATCCAGCGGATTTCAAGAGCTTAGAGAAATATCTAGGGCAAACCTTGATTACAACTGATGGAACTACCCTTCTCGGGGCTGATGATAAATCTGGTATCGCTGAAATCATGACAGCTATCGAATACTTGACTGCTCATCCTGAGATTAAACACTGTGAAATCCGTGTTGGCTTCGGACCTGATGAAGAAATCGGTGTTGGTGCCAATAAATTTGATGCAGAAGATTTCAATGTTGACTTTGCCTATACAGTTGACGGTGGACCTCTTGGTGAACTTCAGTATGAAACCTTCTCTGCTGCAGGTGCTGAACTTCATTTCCAAGGTCGTAATGTTCACCCAGGAACGGCCAAAGGACAAATGGTCAATGCCCTTCAATTAGCCATTGACTTCCACAATCAACTCCCAGCTGGTGACCGACCTGAGTTGACTGAGGGTTACCAAGGATTCTACCATCTCATGGATGTAACAGGTACTGTTGAGGAAGCGCGTGCTAGCTACATCATTCGTGACTTCGAAAAAGAAACCTTCGAAGCGCGTAAAGCTGCCATGAAAGCTATTGCTGATAAGATGAACCAAGAACTTGGTAGTGATCGTGTTACTTTAACTTTGACGGATCAGTATTACAACATGAAGGAAGTCATTGAAAAGGATATGACTCCAATCACCATCGCTAAATCAGTAATGGAAAATCTTGATATTACACCAATTATCGAACCTATCCGTGGCGGAACAGACGGTTCTAAAATTTCCTTTATGGGAATTCCAACTCCAAATATCTTTGCTGGTGGTGAAAATATGCACGGTCGTTTTGAATACGTTAGCCTTCAAACAATGGAACGTGCTGTTGATACAATCATCGGAATTGTAGCTTATAAAGACTAAAGAGGTCGGGAAAAAATTTCCGACCTCTTTTTTTGGCTCTATAATTTCTGTAGTGGGTAAAACCACCATAGGAATTATGGAGCCTATTTTGTTGTAGAAAAAAAGTCCCATAAGACCTATAATG
>NZ_JVHE01000021.1:0-233 GCF_001072925.1 Streptococcus pseudopneumoniae
TTGGTAGAGTACTTGGTTTGGGACCAAGGTGTCGCAGGTTCGAATCCTGTCTTCCCGATTGATATTACAAGAGTAAGAACACTGGTTGTTCTTTTTTTTGTTTGTTATGAGCTTTTTTGGCTCTTTGTCAACTGCAGTGAGTTAAATAAAATAGTCCACCTCAAATTTTTCGGCTCTTTGTCAACTGTAGTGGGTTGAATAAAAGCTAACATCTGGAGAGGACAATTGTTGTC
>NZ_JVHE01000002.1:0-310 GCF_001072925.1 Streptococcus pseudopneumoniae
AAGCACAAGTGCAAGTACATCAGCGTCTGAATCAGCAAGCACAAGTGCGTCAACATCAGCATCAACAAGTGCAAGCACATCAGCATCTGAATCAGCATCTGAATCAGCATCAACAAGTGCGTCAGAGTCTGCTTCAACATCAGCTTCTGAATCTGCATCAACCTCAGCCTCTGAGTCAGCAAGCACAAGTGCATCGACATCAGCATCTGAATCAGCGTCAACAAGTGCATCGACCTCAGCATCTGAGTCAGCAAGCACAAGTGCGTCAACATCAGCATCTGAGTCAGCGTCAACAAGTGCATCGACATCA
>NZ_JVHE01000022.1:0-29816 GCF_001072925.1 Streptococcus pseudopneumoniae
TGCCGTACTCAAGTACAGCCTGCGGCTAGCTTCCTAGTTTGCTCTTTGATTTTCATTGAGTATTAGTTACTTGCCCCAGAAGTAGCATCCGCATCTCCATGGCCTCCGTCAGCTGAGTCAGAAGCACCAGAAGTAGCATCGGCATCTCCGTGACCTCCAGCAGGAGCAAACGGACCGCTTCCTCCTACCAAGCGTTGACCTGTTTCTTTCAAGTACCAGTCAAGCCATGGTTGGAAGTTAAAGACAATTTCATTGATACCAGCATATGAACCATCAGGATAGTACATTGCTTGGTAGTTGTGAGTATTGATAACACCAGCAGGTGAACCTGGAACAATGGTACGTACGTATTCTTGGTTACCGTTTCTAAGAGTTCCAATAACCCACTCAACGTTTTTCATACGTGCAGGTGGAAGTGATCCATGAACTGTTGACATACGGCTACCAGATTGAGATGGTACACGTTTTGCAAACATGGTGTCTGGATCTTGGTGAGCATTGTTGTAGTAGAGGAATTGGTTGTTATCGTCAGCGTATGTCAATTCAAAAGGCATAGCTTTCAAGAACATATCAATTTGGTTAACAGTCAAGATACCATGGTCAAGTTTAACATATGTATCACCAGACACAGCGCCTGTAATTTCTGCAACTTTTTCTACCCATTCTGGATCATCAGGGTCAACTTCTGTAATAGTTGTAGCGATTGGTTTTCCACAATCCAAGTCTTCTGGTTCAATTGGTTTTGGTTTTTTCAATTTAGAAACGACTCCTACGTATTTGACAAAGTTATCTAAACAAGTTTCAAGGAATTTAACAGTTCCTTCGTTGATAATATTTCCATTAGCATCAAAAGCTTCTTTAGCTTTTCCAAGAAGGAATTCATTCCCTGGAAGAGTATAGGCATTTACACCTGGAGCATCAAGAATCTTACGAAGGTGAACTTGCGCACGAGAAGTTCCTTGGTCGTAGTATGAAGCGCCCACGATCATCACTGGTTTGTTTTCGAATGGATGTACTTCATATGAAAGCCATTCAAGAACTGACTTGAGCGAAGCAGAAATTGTATGGTTGTGCTCAGGAGTAGCAATAATCACACCATCAGCACGAGTAATTTTATTGTAAAGAAGGCGCAATTGGAAGCTTTCGTCCCATTTTTCGTCTTGGTTAAACATTGGAACTTCATCGATTTCAAGAACTTCTAATTCAAATTTTAGTTTGAAGTTACGACGGATGAATTCCAAGAGTTTGCGGTTATATGATTGGTCGTAGTTTGATCCAACAAGTCCAACAAATTTCATTCTTTCGATCTCCTATCTTACAAATTTTCCCAGTCAAATTCTTCTGCATCTTTACGAAGAAGTTCTTGTGCATTACGCAATTTTTCAGTAATCTTGACAAAGATACGGAAGTCATCAAAGATGGCATCCAATTTCTTGATGACATCAAGATCTACCAAGTCACCATTCTTATCGAATGCTTGAAGAGAATGAGAGAGCAAGAACTCATCTGGGAGAACATTTGCTTTAATTTCTGGTGCATTCAAGATTTGACGGAGTTGCAATTGAGCACGTGATGAACCGAGTGTACCGTATGAAGCACCTGTGATCATCACTGGTTTGTTAAGGAGTGGAAATACTCCATAAGAAATCCAAGCAAGAGCGCTCATAAGAACAGCAGGAATTGAGTGATCATATTCAGGAGTACCGATAATCACACCATCAGCTGCTTCAATTTTTGCAACAATTTCTAAGGCTTCTGCAGGAATAAGTTTATCTGCAGGTTTGTTGAAGACTGGTAGGTCTTTAATTTCTACCAATTCGATTTCTGCTTTATCAGCAAAGTGTTTTTGCATATATTGAAGCAGTTGGCGGTTTGTGGAACGTTTAGAGTTAGTTCCTACAATAGCAATAAGTTTTAGCATGAGCTTTCCTTTCTCTTTTTGCATTATTTATTATTTATCTTTGGATACCGGATGAACAAGCGATATGTCCATCTTTATCAATAAGGATGGCTTCGATTCCATCGATATTTTCGATTTGCCACATGATAGAAGCGCTACGTTCACCAAACAATCGTGTGGTCCATATCTCACCATCAACTGAGCGGTCAGATATAATCGTTAAACTAGCCAAATCCGTCTCAATAGGATAGCCAGTTTCACTATCGAAAATGTGATGATAATCCTTTCCATCGATTTCAAGATGCCGTTCATAAATTCCAGAAGTAACAACAGATTTTCCAGTAATAGATAAGGTCATCAGGTGATTACCACGTGGATGATTAGGGTCTTGAATACCAATTTGCCAAGGTTGTCCATTTCTGGCTTGGTTATTACCAATGGTAAGGATATTTCCCCCGAGATTGATAAGAGCAGAAGTGACACCATTTTCTTTTAAGAAAGTAGCAACCTTATCTGCGCTATAGCCCTTGGCTAAACAACCTAAATCAATTTTCATTCCTTTCTTTTCTAAGAAAACAGTAGAAGCAATTGAATCAAGTTTGATAAAACGGGGATCTATCAATGGTAAAACCGAAGAAATTTCTTCCGGACTAGCAACTTTTGCATCGGAAAAACCAATACGCCAGGTTTGTACCAAGGGACCAATGCTGATATTGAGATGACTTCCAGGAGCTAGACTGTGTTCTAATCCTAAAGAAATCAGTTCAAACAGATCAGGGTGGACCTTAACTGGGGCAATTCCTGCCTGATAGTTAACTTCCATCAATTCCGATTCGATACTATTCGCATTAAATCGAAATTCAAGTTCCTTGAGCAAATCAAAAGCTTGACGGAGAAGATTGTCCGCTTGTTCATGTACCAAGGAAATAGTAATCGTAGTTCCCATTAACCGTTCAGATAATGAACTGAGAGGCAAAAAATCAACCCCCTTCAAATCAATTGGAAATAGTTGTAAATCCAGATATGAAAGCAATCTGAAGATTTATATTTCATTTCCATATAAATAGAATATCACAAAGTCAGCGTTTTCACAAATTATTTTTTACAAAAAGTCAAGAAATATGCTTGAATAAATAAAAAATGTGCAAAAAACTTTGAAAAGATTGAAAATAAATTGATATATATTTCAAAAAAATTTCAAAAAAACAGTAAACTAGTCAAAAAACTTGTAAACGCTCACAGATAATGATATACTAGAAAGGTAAATAAAAAATTAAAGGTAGGAATTATCTTATGAGTAAAATTGTAGTCGTGGGTGCTAACCACGCTGGAACTGCTTGTATCAACACTATGTTGGACAATTTTGGAAGTGAAAATGAAATCGTTGTCTTTGACCAAAACTCAAACATTTCATTCCTAGGATGTGGAATGGCTCTTTGGATTGGTGAGCAAATCGATGGTCCAGAAGGTCTCTTCTACTCAGATAAAGAAAAATTGGAAGCAAAAGGTGCTAAAGTTTATATGAACTCACCAGTTCTTTCAATTGACTATGATAATAAAGTTGTTACTGCTGAAGTTGATGGAAAAGAACACAAAGAATCATACGAAAAATTGATCTTTGCGACTGGTTCAACTCCAATTTTACCACCAATCGAAGGTGTTGAAATTGTTAAAGGTAACCGCGAATTCAAAGCAACTCTTGAAAATGTACAATTCGTTAAATTGTACCAAAACGCAGAAGAAGTTATCAACAAACTTGCTGACAAGAGCAAACATCTTGAGCGTATCGCTGTTGTCGGTGGTGGATACATCGGTGTTGAGCTTGCTGAAGCATTCGAACGTCTTGGAAAAGAAGTTGTCCTTGTTGATATCGTAGACACAGTCTTGAACGGTTACTACGACAAAGACTTCACGCAATTGATGGCTAAGAACTTGGAAGACCACAACATCCGTTTGGCGCTTGGACAAACTGTTAAAGCTATCGAAGGTGACGGTAAAGTTGAACGCTTGATCACTGACAAAGAAACATTCGATGTTGACATGGTTGTTCTTGCAGTTGGTTTCCGTCCTAACACAGCTCTTGCTGATGGCAAGATTGAACTTTTCCGCAACGGTGCCTTCCTTGTAGACAAGAAACAAGAAACATCACTTCCAGGAGTATTCGCTGTGGGTGACTGTGCGACTGTTTATGACAACGCTCGTAAAGACACTAGCTACATCGCTCTTGCATCAAATGCTGTACGTACTGGTATCGTAGGTGCTTACAATGCTTGTGGACATGAACTTGAAGGAATCGGTGTTCAAGGATCAAACGGTATCTCTATCTATGGTCTTCACATGGTTTCAACTGGTTTGACTCTTGAAAAAGCTAAAGCTGCAGGCTACAATGCTGTTGAAACAGGCTTCAACGATCTTCAAAAACCAGAATTTATGAAACATGATAACTATGAAGTAGCAATCAAGATTGTCTTTGATAAAGACAGCCGTGAAATCCTTGGTGCTCAAATGGTATCTCGTGATTCAGCAATCAGCATGGGAATTCACATGTTCTCATTGGCTATTCAAGAACATGTTACAATTGAAAAATTGGCATTGACAGACCTATTCTTCTTGCCACACTTCAACAAACCATACAACTACATCACAATGGCTGCACTTACAGCTGAAAAATAATGATTTGTAAAACGGAAGTTTTGTTTCTTCCGTTTTTATCATCAAAAAAATAGTAACTTCAAATTCAAAGTTACTATTTTTGTTGTCTATGTGTTAGGAAGTTTCTTCTTTTACAAAGGTGAAGCCTTCCCCAAGAATTTCGTGAGCTTCAGTGATGGTAATAAAGGCCTTAGGATCAATCGTATGAATCAATTCTTTCATCTTAACCATTTCATTTCTTGCTACGATACAGTAGATAATTTTTAAATCTTTTTGACTGTAGTAACCTTGTCCAGATATGAAGGTGACACCTCGACCTAACTCTTCATTGATTTTATCTGCCACTTCCATAGGCTTTTGAGTGATAATCATAAAACCTTTTCCAGCATATCCGCCTTCACCAATCAAGTCAATAACTCTTGAGACGATGAAGTCAAATAGAAGTGTATAAGTAACGAGACGAAGGTCTTGGAAGATAATTAAAATGAGCATTAAGATGAGGAAGTCTAGTGCAAAGAGTAATTTCCCTACGGAGATATTGGTGTACTTGTTCAGGATTCGAGCGACGATATCTGTTCCACCAGTGGTACCACCAGCATTGAAGATAACACCTAGACCAAGTCCCAAAAGAACACCCGCAACCAAGGCAACGATAACCAAATCTCCTTCAAGATTAAAGTGGAGAGGAATCTTTTCAAAGATTGCTAACCAAATGGATAAGGAAATAGTACCAAGCAGGCTACTGTATAGGGTCTTTGCACCAAATATTTTCCAGGCTAGAATGAATAATGGGATATTGATGATGAGGTTCATCACGGAGATAGGGATGTTAAAGAGATAATAGGTAATCAAGGTGATTCCCGTTGCTCCACCCTCGAATAAGTGGTGGGGCACAACAAAATACGTGAGTCCGAAGGCATAAATGGCAGCTCCGAATATTATGGTTAAAATAGATTTGATATGCCGTAGCATTGAACGCACCTCCCATTTTTATTTGAGTCTATAGCAGTAACAGCCCACAAGTATACAAGATTTTATTTGATTTTCATGGACTGAATTTTTTCAGGGTCGGGTGTGACACGGAGGGTCTTTTGCCCAGTATAGGTGACAAAACCAGGTTTTCCACCAGTTGGTTTGTTGAGTTTTTTGACCTCAATCATATCTACTTGAACCAGGTTGGAGAGACGTCCCTTAGAGAAGTAGGCTGCAAGTTCTGCTGCGTCTGTTTTAACCTCATCAGTAGGATTGAGATTGCCAGAGATAACAACGTGACTTCCAGGGATGTCCTTAGCGTGGAACCAGAGTTCTTCTTTACGGGCCATTTTAAAGGTTAATTCCTCGTTTTGTAGGTTATTGCGCCCCACGTAGATGATCGTTTTTCCATCACTAGCTAGATACTGCTCTGGTTTCTGTCGTTTCTGGATTTTTTCCCTTTGTCTTCGACGGATAAATCCTGTTTGGATTAATTCTTCTCTAATTTCAGCAATTTCATCGAGTCCGGCTTGATTGAGTACCGTTTCGACACTTTCTAGATAGAGAATGGTTGCCTTGGTTTCTTCAATCAGGTCAGTCAAGTATTTAACAGCTTCTTTTAATTTCTGATAGCGTTTGAAGTAGCGTTGAGCATTTTGGTTTGGCGTTAAAGCCTTATCAAGTGCAATCGTGATAGGCTGATTGGTGTAGTAGTTTTCCAAAATGACTTGATCTTGGTCATTGGGAACTTGATGGAGGAAAGTGGTTAGTAACTCACCTTTTTGACGAAATTCTTCTGCATTTTCGGTAGCAAGAAGTTCTTTTTCCTGTTTCTTTAGTTTTTGACGATTCTTTTGTAGTTCGTTTTCGACGCGACGTATGAGTTCGCTAGCCTGCTGTTTGACACGATCACGTTCGGCTTTATCCTTATAATAGATATCAAGTAATTGTGAAAGACTGTCAAAATTCTCCGCTGTTTTACTAGAAAAAGGCACACAAGAAAAGGATTTATCTGTTAGGCAAGGTTTGGTTTCTTGTCCAAAGAAGTTCCGGAAAGTGGCTAGTTTATCATTAAGCAGTTGTCTTTCTAACTCGGTTGCTGTATCTCTTCCCAAACCTTGAAAGAGGATTTGAAGGTTTTTAGCTGTCAATTCTTGAGTTTGAAGAATTTCAAAGAGTTTTTCATCCTTGATGCTAAAAGGATTCAGAGTCTCTGTACTTGGAGGAGCGATATAAGTAGCACCTGGTAATAAAGTACGGTAGCTATTTTGAGAGAAACCGATATGCTTGATAACTTCAAGAATTTTGTGACTAGACTGATCTACAAGGAGAATATTGCTATGTTTGCCCATAATCTCGATAATAAGCGTGGCCTGGATATGGTCCCCAATCTCGTTTTTATTGGAAACCGTGATTTCCACAATACGATCGTTTTCAATTTGTTCGATTGACTCGATAACTGCTCCTTGAAGGTACTTTCTCAATACCATAATAAAAGTAGATGGCTGAGCAGGGTTTTCAAAGGTTGATTCTGTTAACTGGATGCGTCCAAAAACTGGATGGGCAGACAGGAGCAAACGATGACTTTTACGATTGCTACGGATTTGCAGGACCAATTCTTGGTCAAAGGGTTGATTTATCTTTTGGATGCGACCATTTAGTAGTTCAGTTCGCAATTCCTCAACCATGTGGTGTAAAAAAAATCCATCAAATGACATGGTTCTCTCCTCGTGAATGTATTCCATAGTATTATATCAAAAAGGTAGAATAAAATCATAGAAATGTGATATAATAAAGCCAAGTAAAGAGAATCGAGAAGCACATGTATATTGAAATGGTAGATGAAACTGGACAAGTTTCAAAAGAAATTTTAGAACAAACACAGGAAATTTTAGAATTTGCTGCAAAAAAAATTGGAAAAGAAGACAAGGAAATGGCGGTCACATTTGTGACCAACGAACGAAGCCATGAACTCAATCTAGAGTTTCGTGATACCGATCGTCCAACAGATGTCATCAGTCTTGAATATAAGCCGGAGTTAGAGATTGCCTTTGATGAGGAAGATCTGGAAAATGATCCTGACTTGGCAGATATGATGTCAGAATTTGATGCTTATATCGGTGAGCTTTTCATTTCCATTGATAAGGCACATGAGCAAGCTGAGGAGTACGGTCATAGTTTTGAACGTGAAATGGGCTTCTTGGCAGTGCACGGCTTTTTACACATTAACGGCTATGATCACTACACTCCCGAGGAAGAAGCGGAGATGTTCGGTTTACAAGAAGAAATTTTGACAGCCTATGGACTCACAAGACAATAAACGAAAATGGAAAAATCGTGACCTGATATCCAGTTTAGAATTTGCCATTACCGGGATTTTTACTGCGATTAAGGATGAACGTAATATGAGAAAGCATGCAGTGACAGCTCTAATAGTTGTCCTTGCAGGTTTTGTTTTTCAGGTGTCACGAATCGAATGGTTATTTCTGCTTTTGAGCATTTTCATGGTAGTAGCTTTTGAGATTATTAATTCAGCTATTGAAAATGTAGTAGATTTGGCTAGTCACTATCACTTTTCTATGTTGGCAAAAAAAGCTAAAGACATGGCGGCTGGTGCCGTACTTGTAGTCTCTCTTTTTGCCGCTTTGACAGGTGCACTCATCTTTCTCCCACGGATTTGGGATTTATTATTTTAAACAGTAAGAGGAAATTATGACATTTAAATCAGGCTTTGTAGCCATTTTAGGACGTCCAAATGTAGGGAAGTCAACTTTTTTGAATCACGTTATGGGGCAAAAGATTGCTATCATGAGTGATAAGGCGCAGACAACGCGCAATAAAATCATGGGGATTTACACCACTGATAAGGAGCAAATTGTCTTTATCGATACACCAGGTATTCACAAGCCTAAGACAGCGCTCGGAGATTTTATGGTAGAGTCTGCCTATAGCACCCTTCGTGAAGTGGACACCGTACTTTTCATGGTGCCAGCAGATGAGGCTCGAGGTAAGGGTGATGATATGATTATCGAGCGTCTTAAAGCTGCTAAAGTTCCTGTCATTTTGGTGGTAAACAAGATTGACAAGGTCCATCCAGACCAGCTTTTGTCTCAGATAGATGATTTCCGTAATCAGATGGACTTTAAAGAGATTGTACCTATCTCAGCCCTTCAGGGAAATAACGTTTCTCGTCTAGTCGATATTCTCAGTGAAAATCTTGAGGAAGGTTTCCAATATTTCCCAGCGGACCAAATTACTGACCATCCAGAACGATTCTTGGTTTCTGAGATGATTCGTGAAAAGGTCTTACACTTAACTCGTGAAGAAATTCCACACTCAGTTGCAGTAGTGGTGGACTCAATGAAAAGAGATGAAGATACTGATAAGGTTCACATTAGAGCAACTATTATGGTCGAACGTGACAGCCAAAAAGGGATTGTCATCGGTAAAGGTGGTGCCATGCTCAAGAAAATTGGGACTATGGCCCGTCGTGATATAGAGCTCATGCTAGGAGACAAGGTCTTCCTAGAAACTTGGGTCAAGGTTAAGAAAAACTGGCGAGATAAGAAGCTTGATTTGGCTGACTTTGGCTATAACGAAAAAGAATATTAAGAAGAGGTGGGCAGTAGCCTGCTTCTTGTTTTTAGAGAAGGAGGAGTTATGCCTGAATTACCTGAGGTCGAAACGGTTCGACGAGGCTTGGAAAAATTGATTCTGGGTAAGAAGATTTCGAGTATAGAAATTTGCTATCCCAAGATGATTAAGACAGATTTGGATCAGTTTCAGAAAGAATTGCCTGGTCAAGAGATTCAATCGATGGGGCGCCGTGGCAAGTATTTACTTTTCTTCCTGACAGACAAGGTTTTGATTTCTCATCTTCGGATGGAAGGCAAGTATTTTTACTATCCAGACCAGGTTCCTGAACGTAAGCATGCCCATGTTTTCTTCCAGTTTGAAGACGGTGGCACTTTAGTTTATGAGGATGTACGCAAGTTTGGAACTATGGAATTGCTTGCTCCTGAACTCTTAGATGCTTACTTTGTATCTAAAAAGCTTGGACCAGAACCTACTGAGCAAGATTTTGATTTAGGAAGATTTAAACGAGCCTTGAAAAGGTCAAAAAAACCTATTAAATCTCATTTACTTGACCAGACGCTAGTTGCAGGATTGGGAAACATTTATGTAGACGAAGTACTCTGGAGGGCCAAGGTTCACCCTTCTAGACTTTCTAACAGTTTAACTGCTCAAGAGGCTAGAAAAGTCCATGATCAAACCATTGAAGTCTTGGGGCAGGCTGTTGAGAAAGGCGGTTCAACCATTCGTACCTATACCAATGCTTTTGGTGAAGATGGAACCATGCAGGACTTTCATCAGGTCTATGATAAGACTGGAGAGGCATGTTCTCGTTGTGGATCCATCATCGAAAAAATTCAACTCGGTGGTCGTGGAACCCATTTTTGTCCAAAATGTCAAAGGAGAAAGTGATGGGAAAAATAATCGGAATCACTGGTGGTATTGCGTCAGGTAAGTCCACTGTCACAAATTTTCTAAGACAAAAAGGGTTTGAAGTGGTAGATGCGGATGCTCTTGTTCACCAACTTCAAAAACCTGGTGGTCGCCTTTATCAGATTTTAGTAGAGCATTTCGGTGAAAAAGTCCTTCTAGAAGATGGGGAACTGAATCGTCCATTACTTGCCAGTCTTATCTTTTCTAACTATGAGGAGAGAGAATGGTCTAAACAGACTCAAGGACAAATCATCCGTGAAGAATTGGGCTCTTTGAGAGACAAGTTCGCTCAGACTGAGGACATATTTTTCATGGATATTCCATTGCTTTTTGAACAGGACTATGCTTCATGGTTCGATGAAACTTGGCTAGTTTATGTAAATCGTGATGTTCAATTGGAGCGATTAATGAACCGTGATCAGTTATCCCAAGAGTCAGCTAAAACTCGTTTAGCTTCACAGTGGCTCTTAGAAGAAAAGAAGAAATTTGCTACTTATATATTAGACAATAATGGCAGTCGAGAGCAGCTTTTGAGTCAAGTAGTGACCTTACTTGAAGGAGGCGATGCCCATGCAAGAGATTAGTTGGAAGGATAATCTTCGTATTGCTTGGTTTGGTTGCTTTTTAACGGGAGCCAGCATTTCTCTTGTTGTTCCTTTCATGCCTATTTTTGTGGAACAGTTAGGAGTTAAAGGGGATCAAGTTGCCTTTTATTCAGGTTTAGCTATATCAGTCTCAGCCATTTCTGCAGCCTTTGTATCACCAATTTGGGGAATATTGGCAGACAAGTATGGTCGAAAACCTATGATGATACGAGCAGGTCTAGCCATGACCATCACTATGGGTGGTCTGGCCTTTGTTCCAAATGTTTTCTGGCTCTTGTTCTTACGGTTTCTTAATGGAGTTTTTACAGGATTTGTACCTAATGCGACAGCTTTAATTGCAAGTCAAGTTCCCAAAGATAGGTCGGGATACGCTCTAGGGACTTTATCAACTGGTGTTGTCGCTGGAACTTTGACCGGTCCGTTTGTAGGCGGCTTCATTGCTGAAATTTTTGGAATTCGAAATGTCTTTTTATTGGTTGGTAGTTTCCTGTTCTTGGCAGCTATCTTAACCATTCTTTTTATCAAAGAAAACTTTCAACCATTGCCAAAAGAAAAAGCACTGCCTACAAAAGCGCTCTTTACTTCTGTTAAATACCCTTTTCTCCTGATAAATCTATTTCTAACTAGCTTTGTGATTCAATTTGCTGCCCAATCTATTGGTCCCATCCTTGCCCTCTATGTACGAGATTTGGGACAGAAAGAGAATCTTCTCTTTGTCTCTGGTTTGATTGTATCCAGCATGGGATTTTCAAGTATGATGAGCGCAGGCATCATGGGTAAATTAGGTGATAAAGTGGGCAATCATCGACTACTTGTCGTAGCTCAGGTATATTCAGTTTTCATATATCTATTATGTGCAAATGCGACTAGCCCATTCCAATTAGGCTTCTATCGTTTTCTATTTGGTCTGGGGACGGGAGCTCTGATACCTGGTGTCAATGCTCTTCTAAGCAAAATGACCCCTAAAGTTGGCATTTCAAGGGTATTTGCCTTTAATCAAGTCTTTTTTTATCTAGGAGGAGTGATAGGTCCCTTAGCAGGATCAGCAGTAGCGGGACAATTTGGCTATCACTCAGTATTTTATGCAACAGCTCTTTGTGTAGCTATCAGTTGTTTATTTAACCTTATCCAATTTAAAACATTATTAAAAGTGAAGGAAATCTAGTGCGAGTAAAAATCAATCTCAAATGCTCCTCTTGTGGCAGCATCAATTATCTAACCAGTAAGAACTCCAAAACCCATCCAGACAAGATTGAGGTCTTAAAGTATTGCCCAAAAGAAAGAAAAGTGACTCTACATCTTGAATCTAAGTAGAAATTATGGTAGAATAATAGGGATTTTAAGGAGTTTGATATGTATAACCTATTATTAACCATTCTATTAGTATTATCTGTTGTGATTGTGATTGCAATTTTCATGCAACCAACTAAAAACCAATCTAGCAATGTATTTGATGCCAGTGCAGGTGATTTGTTTGAGCGTAGCAAAGCGCGCGGTTTTGAAGCTGTGATGCAACGTTTGACAGGAATTTTAGTCTTTTTCTGGCTAGCCATTGCCTTAGCATTGACGGTATTATCAAGTAGATAAGAAAATAATGGGCGGGACTAGGTCTTTGCCTATTTTTATTTTTATACTCTTCAGAAATCTCTTCAAACCACGTCAGCTTTCATCTGCAACCTCAAAACGGTGTTTTGAGCAACCTGCGCCTAGCTTTCTAGTTTGCTCTTTGATTTTTATTGAGTATTAAATGATGTTTGAGAAGGTTTTACAGCAAAAGGAATTTAAAAAATCTAGAAAGAAAACATGAAAGATAGAATAAAAGAATATATACAAGAAAAGGGACGAGTCACAGTCAATGACTTGGCTCAAGCTCTCGGAAAGGATGGTTCAAAGGACTTCCGTGAGTTAATCAAAACTCTTTCCTTGATGGAACGTAAGCACCAGATTCGCTTTGAAGAAGATGGTAGTTTAACCCTAGAACAGAAGAAAAAACATGAGATTACCCTGAAAGGAATTTTCCATGCGCATAAAAATGGGTTCGGTTTTGTAAGTCTTGAAGGCGAAGAAGACGATCTTTTTGTTGGGAAAAGTGATGTTAACTATGCCATTGATGGCGATACTGTTGAAGTTGTCATTAAGAAAGTTGCTGACCGTAACAAAGGAACTGCTGCAGAAGCAAAGATTATCGACATCCTAGAGCACAGTCTAACGACAGTTGTTGGGCAAATCGTTCTTGATGAGGAAAAACCCAAGTATGCAGGTTACATCCGTTCAAAAAATCAAAAGATTAGTCAACCAATCTACGTTAAAAAGCCAGCTATTCAATTAGAAGGTACAGAAGTTCTCAAGGTCTTTATTGATAAGTACCCAAGTAAGAAACACGATTTCTTTGTCGCTAGTGTCCTAGATGTTGTTGGACATTCTACAGATGCAGGGATTGATGTCCTCGAGGTCTTGGAGTCAATGGACATTGTATCTGAGTTTCCAGAGGCTGTTCTTAAAGAAGCAGAAAATGTGCCAGATGCTCCATCAGAGAAGGATCTGGAAGATCGTCTGGACTTAAGAGATGAAATTACCTTTACCATTGATGGAGCGGATGCAAAAGATTTGGATGACGCTGTTCATATAAAACCATTGAAAAATGGAAATATCGAACTAGGTGTTCACATCGCAGATGTTTCTTACTACGTAACTGAGGGATCTGCCCTTGATAAGGAAGCTCTCAATCGTGCGACCTCTGTATATGTGACAGACCGTGTAGTTCCAATGCTACCAGAACGCCTTTCAAATGGTATCTGTTCCCTTAATCCTCAAGTAGACCGCTTGACTCAGTCTGCGATTATGGAAATTAATAAGCAGGGTCGTGTTGTGAATTATACGATTACGCAGACCGTTATCAAAACAAGTTTCCGTATGACCTATAGTGATGTCAATGACATCCTAGCAGGTGATGAGGAGAAGAGGAAAGAGTTCAAGAAAATTGTCCCAAGCATCGAACTTATGGCTAAGCTTCATGAAATCTTGGAAGGTATGCGGATTAAACGTGGAGCTTTAAATTTTGATACCAATGAAGCTAAGATTTTAGTAGATAAAAAAGGGAAGCCAGTTGATATTGTTCTTCGTCAGCGTGGTGTTGCTGAACGTATGATTGAGTCCTTTATGCTGATTGCCAATGAAACAGTTGCGGAACACTTTAGCAAGCTTGATTTACCTTTTATCTATCGTATTCATGAGGAACCTAAAGCTGAAAAAGTTCAGAAGTTTATTGATTACGCTTCAAGTTTTGGATTACGTATTTATGGTACTGCCAGTGAGATAAGCCAGGAAGCTCTCCAAGATATCATGCGTGCTGTTGAAGGAGAGCCTTATGCAGATGTATTGTCCATGATGCTTCTCCGTTCGATGCAACAAGCTCGTTATTCTGAGCATAATCATGGTCACTATGGCCTAGCCGCGGACTATTACACTCACTTTACTAGTCCGATTCGCCGTTATCCTGACCTTCTTGTTCACCGTATGATTCGTGACTATGGACGTTCTAAGGAAGTGGCGGAGCATTTTGAACAGGTCATTCCAGAGATTGCGACTCAATCTTCAAACCGTGAGCGCTGTGCCATCGAGGCAGAGCGTGAAGTCGAAGCTATGAAAAAAGCTGAATACATGGAAGAGTATGTTGGTGAAGAGTACGATGCAGTTGTTTCAAGTATTGTTAAATTTGGTCTTTTTGTTGAATTGCCAAATACAGTTGAAGGCTTGATTCACATTACCAATCTACCTGAGTTCTACCATTTCAATGAACGTGATTTAACCCTTCGTGGGGAGAAATCAGGAATTACTTTCCGAGTGGGACAGCAGATCCGTATTCGTGTCGAAAGAGCAGATAAGATGACTGGTGAGATTGATTTCTCCTTTATTCCAAGCGAATTTGATGTCATTGAGAAAGGTTTGAAACAGTCTGGTCGTAAGGATAGAAGTCGTCGTTCAGATAAGAAAGAAGACAAGAGAAAAGCTAGTCGCTCAAGTGATAAGCGCAAGCATTCTCCAAAAGATAAAAAGAAAAAGAGCAAGAAACCTTTTTATAAGGAAGTAGCAAAGAAAGGAGCTAAGCATGGCAAAGGGCGAGGGAAAGGTCGTCGCGCAAAATAAAAAGGCGCACCACGACTATACAATCGTTGATACGCTAGAAGCAGGAATGGTCCTGACAGGAACTGAAATCAAGAGTGTTCGAGCAGCCCGCATCAATCTGAAAGATGGGTTTGCCCAGGTTAAGAATGGGGAAGTTTGGCTGAGCAATGTCCATATCGCTCCTTATGAAGAGGGCAATATCTGGAACCAGGAGCCAGAACGCCGTCGTAAACTTCTCCTTCATAAAAAACAAATCCAGAAATTAGAGCAAGAAACCAAAGGGACAGGGATGACCTTGGTTCCTCTTAAAGTTTATATCAAAGATGGCTATGCCAAGTTACTTTTAGGACTTGCTAAAGGGAAGCACGATTACGATAAACGTGAGTCTATCAAACGGCGCGAGCAAGATCGCGATATTGCGCGTGTTATGAAAGCTGTTAACCACCGATAGAAAGAGTGAAGAATATGGAAAAACTAGTTGCCTACAAACGCATGCCTGTCTGGAATAAAGACACCATGCCAGAAGCTGTTCAAAGAAAACACAATACTAAGGTTGGAACCTGGGGCAAAATCACTGTATTAAAAGGAACCCTTAAATTTATTGAATTAACTGAAGAGGGAGAAATTATAGCTGAGCACCTCTTTGAAGCGGGTGCCAATAATCCCATGGCTCAGCCTCAAGCCTGGCACCGTGTAGAAGCTGCTACAGATGATGTAGAATGGTACTTGGAATTTTATTGTAAACCTGAGGATTATTTCCCTAAGAAATACAGTACTAATCCAGTCCATTCGGAAGTCTTAGAAGCTATGCAGACGGTAAAACCGTGTAAGGCACTAGATTTGGGTTGTGGTCAAGGAAGAAATGCACTCTTTCTCGCTCAACATGGATTTGATGTCACAGCAGTGGACCAAAATGAGCTGTCCCTTGAAATGTTACAAAGCATCGTGGAGCAAGAAGACTTAGAAATGCCTGTAGGTCTCTACGATATCAATTCAGCTAGCATAGGCCAAACTTACGATTTTATCGTTTCATCGGTTGTGCTCATGTTTTTACAAGCAGAACGTATTCCTGCTATTATCCGAAACATGCAGGAACAAACCTCTATTGGTGGCTACAATTTGATTGTTTGTGCCATGGATACGGAAGATTATCCATGTTCAGTTAATTTTCCCTTTACCTTTAAAGAGGGGGAATTAGCAAATTACTATCAGGACTGGGAATTGATCAAGTACAATGAAAATCCTGGTCATTTGCACCGTCGTGATGAAAATGGCAATCGAATCCAACTACGCTTTGCAACTATGTTAGCAAGAAAAGTAAAATAAAAATCTTAAAACGAATAGCTATCCATTTCTATTCGTTTTTTCATATAAAGACTTGAGGGACAATCAACTGAATTATGCTATACTAGATGTGTAGACGATGCTAAAGACAATTTCTTAACCCGTATTTCTATGAAGTTTATAATAAGAAATTTTAAATTTTCCATACAACTAGCAAATTTTAAATAGGGAGGTAGCGACATGCCTAGTCTTTTAGTCGAACTTTTTGATCATCACACTATCGAGAAAAATGTTTATCAGACTTTTATTTGTGATTGTGATGAGGTTTTATTTCTCTCCCTGAAAAAAATTGCAGAAGATGAAAGATTGGCCTTGAAACATTTTTTGCTGGATCAAGTTTCCCATGTAAAACAAGTGCATTTTCGGCAAATAAGTCTGGATAAGATTACGGATGATTTGAATCTTTTCTTGACTAACTATGATTCGGTGACCTTAGATGTTTTTGGAGGAGATTCGATATTAGCTATTTTTCTGTATCAGTATGGTTTGGAAAAGCAATTACCGATTATTGCAATAGATATTGAGCAAGGAAAACAATTTAAATGGAAAATGGGTAAAGTGGAGAAGGAAGAGTTAGTGATTCCTAACCTAACCATTGAACAGTTGATGGCCTTAAGGGGTGGTAAACTCATCAAATCGAAACAACCTAAATACAGTCCGAAACAAATTACTGCCATCAAAAAACTAGCAAACTATGCAATTTTAAACCCAGAAGAATGGTATCAGATCACTCAATTCTTTGCTTTAGCAAAAACAGCTGATTTTCACGCTGAAACAGCAAAAGTTTTGGAAAGTAACGGTAAAAAGTACCTTTATCCAGAATCTATAATTCCTCTACTAACAGAAGCTAACTTGATTCATATTGAAGAGGAAAGTTCCGAATATATTAGTTACACTTTTTCTAGCCCCGAGGCACAATTACTCTGTCGCACAAAAGGTCATATTTTAGAATTATATCTCCATCTTTTAGCGATAGAATCAGAGTATTTTGATGAATGTATGATAGGGGCTGAAATTGACTGGAATGGTATTTTTCCTGAGGTCGATAATGTACAAAATGAAATTGATGTTGTCCTCCGTAAAGGTCAATCCATTATTTTTATATCTTGTAAAATGACAGACTTGTCTGTAGAAGCTATTAATGAACTAGAGGTATATGCCAATCATTTTGTTGGTGAAACTTGTTTGAAATTAATTGTTTGCTCTGGCAAAATCAATCCCGTATATAACCATCGTTGTCAAGAGTATGGTGTGCTGGTGATTAAACAAGATCAAATTTCAAATTTGATTCCCATGTTACAAAAACAGATCAAGAAGCATAAAATATGAGCTGGATTAAAGGATTATCCTCAAAATATAATGGAAAGGCTGGTTTTCTCAGCCTTTTTCTTATCCTTTTCGAATAAAGTAGAAAAGGAGGTTTTATGTTTTTAGCTAGAGATGAAAAAGGGCGCCTGGTCAATGCCTTGGAGGATGAACTAGTCAAACAAGCTTATTATTGTCCAGCTTGTGGAACAAGTGTCCGCATGAGAAAAGGGAAAAATGTGAGAAGGCATTTTGCACATGAAAGTCTCAAAAAATGTGATTTTTTCCATGAAAATGAAGGACCAGAGCATCTGGAAAACAAGAAAAGACTGTTTTATTGGGCTAAGGAGAATGATGCGGTTGAGATGGAATATCCCATACCTGAACTGAAGCAAATCGCAGATATCTTTATCAACAAGCAACTAGCTCTAGAAATTCAGTGTAGTCCCATTTCTTGTGAACTTTTACGGGAGAGAAGCAATGGTTATCGAAGTTTGGGAATTCAAGTTCTTTGGCTACTAGGAGAAAAGCTCTGGCTAAAAGAGCGGCTAACTCAACTTCAGAGAGATTTTCTTTACTTTAGTAATAACATGGGCTTTCATATTTGGGAGTTAGACCATAAAAAACAGGTTTTGAGACTCAAGTACCTCCTTCATCAAGATTTGAAAGGGAAACTCCATTATCAAGTCAAGGAATTTTCTTATGACAAAGGGAATCTTCTAGAAATATTACGGACTCCTTATCAGCAACAAAATATTATCACTTTCTCGGTCGAACAAGATAAGAACATTTGTCGTTACATTCAAAAACAACTCTACTATCAAAATCCCTACTGGATGAAGCAACAAGCCAAGGCCTACTTGAGAGGGGAGAACCTTTTGAATCTGAAGAAACAGGACTGGTATCCACAAGTAAGAACGATAGAAAACGGTTCTTTTTGTCAAATTAAACAGGATATTAGTGATTATTATCGTAACTTTCGGATTTATTATCAAAAAAATCCTCAAACAGATTTACAAAAGCTTTATCCACCTGCCTTTTATCAGCAATATTTCTTAAAAAATATGGTAAAATAGAAAGGATGGAGGAAACTTATGGTATTACAACGAAATGAAATCAATGAAAAAGATACATGGGATCTATCAACGATCTTTGAAACTGACCAGAAATGGGAAGAAGAACTCGCACTTTTAACGGAAGATACAAAACAAGCAGCTAGTCTTGAAGGACATCTCTTGGATAGTGCAGAAAGCCTTCTTGATATTACAGAGCGTTATCTGGACTTGAGTCGTCGCCTTGAAAAACTTTATGTCTATGCACATATGAAAAACGACCAGGATACACGAGTAGCTAAATATCAAGAATACTATGCAAAAGCCATGGCTCTTTATAGTCAACTTGATCAAGTCTTCTCTTTCTATGAGCCTGAATTTATGGCTATAACAGAAGATCAGTATCAAAACTTTTTGGAAGAAGAACCAAAACTCCAGCCTTATAAACACTTCTTTGATAAACTATTGCAAAATAAGGACCATGTCCTTTCACAACGTGAAGAAGAGTTGCTTGCAGGTGCTGGTGAAATCTTCGGTGCTGCTAGTGAAACCTTTGCTATTTTAGATAATGCAGATATCGTCTTTCCATTTGTTAAAGATGAAGATGGAAATGAAGTTCAATTGTCACACGGCGTTTATATGCGCTTGGTAGAATCTAAAAATCGTGAGGTTCGTCGTGGAGCTTATGAAGCCCTCTATGCTACTTATGAGCAATACCAGCACACTTACGCTAAAACCTTGCAGACCAATGTTAAAGTGCAAAACTACCGTGCAAAAGTTCGAAACTATAAGAGTGCGCGTGAAGCAGCTCTTGCAGCAAACTTTGTGCCAGAAAGTGTTTATGATAATCTAGTATCTGCTGTTCGTAAGCATTTGCCACTCTTGCATCGTTATTTGGCTCTTCGTTCAAAAATCTTGGGTATTCCAGATCTCAAGATGTACGATGTTTATACCCCATTGTCTTCAGTGGAATACAGCTTTACGTATGAGGAAGCCTTGAAGAAGGCAGAAGAAGCTTTGGCAGTTCTTGGTGAGGATTACATGAGCCGAGTTAAACGTGCCTTCAGCGAACGTTGGATTGATGTGTATGAAAATCAAGGCAAGCGTTCAGGTGCATATTCAGGTGGATCATACGATACAAATGCCTTTATGCTCCTTAACTGGCAGGATAACCTCGATAATCTCTTTACCCTTGTCCATGAGACAGGTCACAGTATGCATTCAAGCTATACGCGTGAAACACAACCTTATGTATACGGAGATTACTCAATTTTCTTGGCAGAAATTGCTTCAACTACTAATGAAAACATCCTAACAGAAAAATTATTACAAGAAGTTCAAGATGATGCAACACGCTTTGCGATTCTCAACAACTTCTTGGATGGTTTCCGTGGAACAGTATTCCGCCAAACTCAATTTGCTGAATTTGAACATGCTATCCATCAAGCTGATCAAAATGGAGAAGTCTTGACAAGTGAGTTCCTAAACAATCTCTATGCTGACTTGAACCAAGAATATTATGGCTTGAGTAAGGAAGATAATCCTCAAATCCAGTATGAGTGGGCTCGAATTCCTCATTTCTACTATAACTACTATGTGTATCAATATTCAACAGGTTTTGCAGCAGCTTCAGCCTTGGCTGAAAAGATTGTTCATGGTAGCCAAGAGGATCGTGATCGCTATATTGACTACCTCAAAGCAGGGAAGTCAGACTATCCACTCAATATCATGCGTAAAGCTGGTGTTGATATGGAAAAAGAAGATTACCTCAACGATGCCTTTGCAGTCTTTGAACGCCGTTTGGATGAGTTTGAAGCCCTTGTTGAAAAATTAGGATTGGCATAAGGCAGATGGTAAAGTCTTATAGTAAAAATGCCAATCATAACATGCGACGTCCTGTTGTCAAGCATGAGATTGTCGAGTTCATGCGCCACAGACAAAAGCAGGTGACGGGTTCCCTAAAAGAGCTAGAAAACTTTGCTCGCAAGGAGAATATTCCTATCATTCCTCATGAAACCGTCGCTTATTTTCGTTTCCTTATGGAAACCATTCAACCAAAAAACATTTTAGAAATCGGGACGGCTATTGGCTTTTCTGCCCTTTTGATGGCAGAGCATTCACCTAAGTCAAAAATCACCACTATTGACCGAAATCCTGAGATGATTGGTTTTGCCAAAGAAAATTTTGCAAAATTTGATAGCCGCAAACAAATCACTCTCTTAGAAGGTGATGCGGTAGATGTCCTGTCAACGTTGACTGAGACCTATGATTTTGTATTTATGGATTCTGCCAAGTCCAAATACATCGTCTTTCTACCAGAAATCCTCAAACACCTCGAAGTAGGTGGAGTCGTTGTCTTGGATGATATTTTCCAAGGAGGAGATATTGCGAGGGATATTATGGAAGTTCGACGTGGACAACGGACGATTTATCGTGGCTTGCAAAGACTATTTGATGCAACCTTAGACAATCCTGGCTTAACCGCTAGCTTGGTTCCACTTGGAGATGGGATTCTCATGCTAAGAAAGAATCAAGCAGAAGTAGAACTGCCTGATATTGATTGATTTCAGATATTTTTAAGACAATTTGGTAAAATAGATAAGGTAAACCTTTATTTAGTATACAAAAGGAGTAAACATGAAGAAAAAACTAATGGCAGGAGCCATCACATTGTTGTCAGTAGCTACTTTGGCTGCTTGTTCAAACAGTTCTGAAGGAACTGACTTGATTAGCATGAAAGGCGATGTTATTACTGAGCATCAATTCTTTGAAGAAGTCAAAAATAATGCGACTGCTCAACAAGTCTTGCTGAATATGACCATTCAAAAAGTTTTTGAAAAACAATATGGTTCAGAAGTAAGTGATAAAGAAGTAGATGATGCAGTTGCAGAAGAACAAAAGAAATACGGTGATAGCTATCAAACGATTCTCGCCCGTTCAGGTATGACTGCAGAAAGCCGTAAAGCTCAAATTCGTACAAGTAAATTAGTTGAGTATGCTGTTAAGAAAGCTGCTGAAGCTGAATTAACAGATGAAAACTACAAAAAAGCTTTTGAAGAGTATACTCCAGAAGTAACGGCTCAAATTATTAAACTTGATAGTGAAGATAAGGCTAAGGAAGTTCTTGCCAAAGCAAAAGAGTCTGGAGCTGACTTTGCACAACTTGCAAAAGACAATTCTACAGATGAAAAGACAAAAGAAAATGGTGGAGAAATCACCTTTGACTCTGCATCAACAGAATTACCAGACGTAGTTAAGAAAGCCGCTTTTGCGCTTGATGTCAACGGAATTTCAGATGTTATCACTGCTCCAGGAACTCAAGCTTATACAAGTAGTTTCTACATTGTTAAGTTGACGAAGAAATCAGAAAAATCTTCTAACTTGGATGATTATAAAGAAAAACTTAAAACAATCATTTTGACCCAAAAACAAAATGATGCAACCTTTGTTCAAGGTGTTATTAGTAAAGAATTACAAGATGCCAACATTAAAGTTAAAGATCCGGCCTTCCAAAATATCTTTACACAATACATCAAAGGCGAAACAACTTCTGACAGCAGCAGTAGCGCCTCAAACTAAGATAGTAATGAACTACCTTCCTCTGTCTGGAAGGTAGTTTTTAAGTTTATAAAATATCAAGATTATAGTTTTAAAAGTCCTAGTAACTTAAAACGCTCGATAGGTCGCATAAGGGACCACTCAAGACATTCTTGTTCAGAGTCCGTTTTGAGTAAAATTCGAATGTTTATACTGTAAGAGTTTTTTTCTAGGCTAAAAAATGGTATAATAGAATGTAAAACTAGAAATAATATGGGAAAATTAAAATATTTTTCCGAAAGATAGGTGACATATGAAAATAAGTAAAAGGCACCTGCTGAATTATTCCATTTTGATTCCTTATTTACTGTTATCCGTTTTAGGATTGATAGTAGTTTATTCGACAACGAGTGCAACTCTTATCCAAGAGGGAAAAAGCACCTTACAACTGGTTCGAAACCAAGGAATTTTCTGGATAGCCAGTTTGTTTTTAATTGCCTTGATTTATAAATTGAAATTAGGATTTCTACGAAATGAGAGATTACTCTTTATCGTCATGTTTGTTGAACTGATACTGCTAGCACTAGCACGTTTAATTGGGATTCCTGTCAACGGTGCCTATGGCTGGATCAAGGTTGGTCCTATCACGATTCAACCAGCAGAGTATTTAAAAATTATTATTGTCTGGTATCTAGCACAGCGTTTTTCAAAACAACAGGATGAAATAGCTGTATACGACTTCCAAGTTTTAACCCTTAATCAGTGGATTCCTCGAGCATTCAATGATTGGCGTTTTGTTCTACTGGTTATGATTGGTAGTTTGGCGATTTTCCCAGACCTTGGGAATGCTACCATCTTGATTTTAGTATCCTTGCTCATGTATACCATCAGTGGGATAGCTTATCGATGGTTCACAACTATTCTGGGCTTACTAGCTGGTGTCTCTATGATTTCCTTAACAGCTATTCGGATAATCGGTGTTGAGAAATTCTCTAAAATTCCCGTATTTGGTTATGTTGCCAAGCGGTTCAGTGCTTTTTTCAACCCATTTAATGACTTGGCTGGAGCTGGACACCAGTTGGCCAACTCCTACTATGCTATGGTTAATGGAGGATGGTTTGGTCTGGGATTAGGAAATTCTATTGAAAAACGAGGGTATCTGCCAGAAGCCCATACAGACTTTGTCTTTTCAATTGTCATCGAAGAGTTTGGATTTGTAGGAGCAAGTCTTATTCTCGCTCTCCTATTCTTCTTAATTCTACGAATCATTTTGGTAGGTATTCGAGCAAGGGAT
The DNA here is from genome assembly GCF_001072925.1 of Streptococcus pseudopneumoniae. Classification (GTDB taxonomy): domain Bacteria; phylum Bacillota; class Bacilli; order Lactobacillales; family Streptococcaceae; genus Streptococcus; species Streptococcus pseudopneumoniae_Q. The sequence continues at coordinate 23,293 of NZ_JVHE01000022.1, forward strand.
CCTTTCAACTCAATGGTAGCAATTGGTATTGGTGGTATGATTCTAATACAGGTTTTTGTTAACATTGGAGGTATTTCAGGCTTGATTCCTTCAACAGGGGTAACCTTCCCTTTCCTTTCGCAAGGGGGGAATAGCCTCTTGGTTCTTTCGGTAGCCATAGCATTTGTATTAAATATTGATGCCAGTGAAAAGCGTGCGCGACTTTTAAGCGAATACGACGCACAGCTTTAAGACATAGATAACAAGGAGAAAAAAATGTCTCTTCAAAAGTTAGAAAATTATAGTAACAAAACTGTCGTACAAGAAGAAGTTCAAATCTTGACAGATATGTTAGAAGATATCGCGAAAAATATGCTTCCTGCTGAAACCTTTGATAAGATTATGCACTTGAAGGAACTTTCTTCAAAACTTGACTATCAAGGGCTAGATAAAGTAGTAACAGGTCTTTCAAATGATGAGATGGTCTACATTTCTAGATACTTCTCTATTTTGCCTCTTTTAATTAACATCTCAGAAGATGTTGACTTGGCTTATGAGATTAACCATCTAAATAATGTTGATCAAGACTATCTGGGTAAATTGTCAACAACGATCAAAATGGTGGCTGAAAAAGAAAACGCTGCTGAGATTCTTGAACACTTGAATGTGGTACCAGTTTTGACGGCCCACCCAACTCAGGTTCAACGTAAGAGTATGTTGGATTTGACCACTCATATCCATACCCTTTTACGTAAATATCGTGACGTGAGAATGGGACTCATCAACAAAGAAAAATGGCATAATGATCTTCGTCGCTATATTGAGATTATCATGCAGACAGATATGATTCGTGAGAAGAAACTAAAAGTAACCAACGAAATCACAAATGTGATGGAGTACTACAATAGTTCCTTCCTACAGGCTGTCCCTAACTTGATGCTAGAGTACAAACGTCTAGCAAAAGAGCAAGGAATTGATCTTAAACAAGCCAAACCAATTACTATGGGAATGTGGATCGGCGGAGACCGTGATGGAAATCCATTTGTAACAGCTGAAACACTTATGCGTTCTGCTACTATCCAAAGTGAAGTGATCTTGAACTACTATATTAGCAAGATTTCTAGTCTCTATCGTACCTTCTCTCTCTCGACTAATTTATCAAAAACTAGTAAAGCTGTTGAAGAAATGGCTGCTCAGTCTGGTGATACATCAGTCTTTCGTGAGAAAGAACCCTATCGTCGCGCCTTTCATTTGATTCAATCTAAATTGATTCAAACACTCTTGAATTTAAAAGAATGGTCTGTTGTTGGCTCGTCAGCTGATGAACGTCATCCTGTTGAACGTCTTCTAGGTACTCAAGGACATCAACAAGGAGTGATTACAGACTATATTAGTAATCGACTTTCAGGAGCTATTCAAGAGCTAGCTGAAGATCGTCCACCATTTTACGAAACAGTTGAAGAGTTCAAAAAAGATCTATATACCATTAAGGATTCATTACTTGAAAACAAGGCAGAGTCCTTACTCACAGGTGAATTTGCAGAACTTTTAGAAGCTGTAGAAGTATTTGGTTTCTTCTTGGCCTCCATCGACATGCGTCAAGATTCAAGCGTCCACGAAGCCTGTGTAGCTGAATTGTTAGCATCTGCTGGAATCAATGACCATTATAGTGATTTATCAGAAGATGAAAAATGTGACTTGCTATTGCATGAATTGTTAGAAGATCCTCGAATCTTGTCAGCGACTCATGCTGAGAAGTCTGAACTTCTCGAAAAAGAACTGGCTATTTTCCAAACAGCACGTGAATTAAAAGACCGTTTGGGAGAGGACGTTATTCGTCAAACGATTATCTCTCACGCAACCAGCGTATCAGATATGCTTGAGTTGGCTATCATGCTAAAAGAAGTTGGTCTGGTGGATGCTGAAAAGGCCCGTGTTCAGATTGTACCACTCTTTGAGACGATTGAAGACTTGGATCATTCAGAAGAAACAATGAGAAAGTATTTCTCTCTACCACTTGCTAAGAAATGGATTGCTTCTAAAAACAATTACCAAGAAATCATGCTTGGCTACTCTGATAGTAATAAGGATGGCGGTTATCTATCATCTTGTTGGACACTTTATAAGGCCCAACAACAATTGACTGCTATTGGTGATGAATTTGGAGTCAAAGTAACCTTCTTCCATGGTCGTGGTGGTACCGTTGGCCGTGGTGGTGGACCAACTTATGATGCCATTGCTTCTCAACCGCTCAAGTCAATTAAGGATCGTATTCGATTGACAGAGCAAGGGGAAGTTATCGGAAACAAATACGGAAACAAGGATGCAGCTTACTATAACCTTGAAATGTTGGTTTCAGCAGCTATCAACCGTATGATTACCAAGAAGAAGAGTGATACCAATACGTCAAATCGCTATGAAGCAATCATGGACCAAGTAGTAGAACGTAGTTACGATATCTACCGTGAACTCGTATTTGGAAATGACCATTTCTATGATTATTTCTTTGAATCTAGTCCAATCAAGGCTATTTCAAGTTTCAATATTGGTTCTCGTCCAGCAGCTCGTAAAACGATCACTGAAATCGGTGGTCTACGTGCTATTCCTTGGGTATTCTCATGGTCACAAAGTCGTGTTATGTTCCCAGGTTGGTATGGAGTTGGTTCAAGCTTTAAGGAATTTATCGATCAAGATCCTAAAAATATCGAATATCTTCGTGATATGTATCAAAATTGGCCATTCTTCCAGTCACTCCTATCTAACGTAGACATGGTATTATCTAAATCAAATATGAATATCGCCTTTGAGTACGCTAAACTTTGTGAAAGTGAAGAAGTACAAGCAATCTACTATACTATCTTGGATGAATGGCAGTTGACTAAGGATGTTATCTTGGCTATTGAAGGCCATGAGGAGCTCTTGGCAGAAAATACTTATTTGAAAGGCAGTCTTAACTACCGCATGCCTTATTTCAATATCCTTAACTATATTCAGTTGGAATTGATTAAGCGTCAACGTCGTGGCGAGCTATCTTCAGATGAAGAAAGATTAATCCATACAACTATCAACGGAATTGCTACAGGATTACGTAATTCAGGCTGATACAAGTTAGATTTTATAAAAAACGTAGGAATTTTTGTTAATATTTAAAATATTTTATGAAAACCCTTGACAAGTTTTAGTAAAATGATATAATTTAAGCATTCAGAAAGTAATCATTGAAATTTTTTAGAGAGTCTGTGGTTGGTGGAAACAGATAGGTGGAAGTGATGAAAATTGGGCTGAATGTTATTAAGAATTTGAAATCATAAGAATTCGGTGAGCACACCTTACAGTGCAACTCGTTTTAGCGAGTAAGAGCGATAGGATTAGTTCCTATAATTGAGGTGGCACCGCGCATCGACGTCCTCACACAAGTTTTTTGTGTGAGGACTTTTTCTATGGGGAGGAAAAAATTATGGAAATCAAACGATGGCGTCGCTTGAATAAGTGATTGAATAAAAAAATAATAAGATAAGAAGAAATAAGGAGAAAATTATGAAAAACAAACGTCTACTCGGTATTATCGTAGCATTAGCACTTGTAGTTGGTGGAAGCTTAGTATATTCTAGCTTAACGAAACAAGAAACTAAAACTGAGACAGCTAATAAAACAGCTAAGGTTGGTGTTCTTCAGTTTGTAAGCCACCCATCGCTTGACTTGATCTACCAAGGAATTCAAGATGGACTTGCTGAAGAAGGTTATAAAGGTGACCAAGTCAAAATCGACTTTATGAACTCAGAAGGTGACCAAAGTAAGGTTGCGACAATGAGTAAACAATTGGTGGCAAATGGAAATGATGTCGTTGTCGGCATTGCAACACCAGCAGCTCAAGGTCTTGCAAGTGCAACAAAAGACCTTCCTGTTATCATGGCAGCTATCACAGACCCAATTGGTGCTAACCTTGTACAAAACTTGGAAAAACCAGGTGGGAACATCACAGGGGTATCTGACCACAACCCTGCTGAACAACAGGTTGAATTGATCAAAACATTGACTCCTGATGTCAAGACAGTTGGAGCTCTTTATTCAAGTAGCGAAGATAACTCTAAATCACAAGTAGAAGAATTCAAGGCTTACGCTGAAAAAGCTGGTTTGAAAGTAGAAACATTCGCAGTTCCTTCAACGAACGAAATTGCTTCAACAGTGAACGTTATGACTGGTAAAGTAGATGCAATCTGGGTTCCAATCGATAACACAATCGCATCTGCATTCTCAACTGTCGTTTCAAGCAATCAAACAGCTAAAAAACCAATCTACCCAAGTGCGACTGCCATGGTAGAAGCTGGAGGTTTGGCATCAGTCGTTGTTGACCAACACGATCTTGGTGTTGCTACTGGTAAAATGATTGCCAAAGTCTTGAAAGGTGAAAAACCTGCAGATACACCAGTCAATGTCTTCTCAACTGGTAAATCAGTGATCAACAAAAAAGTTGCTCAAGAACTTGGAATCACTATTCCTGAATCAGTTCTCAAAGAAGCTGGTCAAGTAATCGAATAAGAATGAAGGAGGAGTTGGAGACATCTCCTCCAATTTTTAGAATAAAGGAAATGAATCAAACATGCTAATATCAATTATTTCACAGGGATTGGTCTGGGCTATCCTAGGTTTGGGAATCTTTATGACCTTTCGAATCTTGAACTTCCCAGATATGACAACTGAGGGTTCCTTCCCACTTGGAGGAGCAGTAGCAGTGACTTTAATTACCCAGGGAGTCAATCCTTTTCTTGCGACTTTAGCGGCTGTAGGAGCAGGTTGTCTTGCTGGTTTAGCAGCGGGGTTATTATATACCAAAGGGAAAATTCCAACTCTTTTATCAGGAATTTTAGTCATGACTTCTTGTCATTCTATCATGCTCATGATTATGGGACGGGCTAACCTTGGACTCTTAAACACCAAGCAAATCCAAGATGTTCTTCCATTTTCATCAGAGGTTAATCAATTACTGACAGGTTTAATCTTTGTGACTTTGGTTATTCTTCTCATGCTTTTCTTCCTAGATACCAAACTTGGACAGGCCTATATCGCTACAGGGGATAATCCAGATATGGCTCGTAGTTTTGGTATCAATACAGGACGTATGGAGCTTATGGGCTTGGTCTTGTCAAATGGTGTAATCGCACTTGCTGGCGCACTTATCGCTCAACAAGAAGGTTATGCGGATGTCTCTCGTGGTATCGGTGTTATCGTTGTTGGTCTTGCTAGCTTGATTATCGGTGAAGTCCTCTTCAAGAGTCTTACCCTAGCAGAACGCTTGGTTACTATTGTAGTTGGTTCCATCAGCTATCAATTCTTGGTATGGGGAGTCATTGCTCTCGGCTTTAACACTAGCTACCTCCGTCTATATAGTGCCATTATCCTAGCAACTTGCTTGGTAATTCCAACCCTTAAGGATAAATACTTGAAAGGAGTCAAGTTAAGCAAATGACAGCAATTGTAGAATTAAGAAATGCCACAAAAATTGTGACAAATGGCTTTGACGAAGAAAAGATTATTCTAAACGATGTTTCACTTGATATTTATGAACATGACTTCATCACAATCTTGGGTGGAAATGGTGCAGGGAAATCAACCCTCTTTAATAGCATTGCGGGAACTCTACCCTTGACTAGTGGTAGCATTCGCATCATGGGTGAGGATGTGACTCATTTCAGCCCTGAAAAGCGAGCCAAGTACCTCTCTCGTGTCTTCCAAGATCCCAAGATGGGAACTGCCCCTCGTATGACTGTTGCAGAAAATCTTTTGATTGCAAAATTCCGTGGAGAAAAACGTGGTCTCTTTCCACGAAGACTCTCAGCTTACAAGGCTGAATTTCAAGCAACCATTGAGAAGGTTGGCAATGGTCTTGAGAAACACTTGGACACCCCGATTGAATTCTTATCAGGTGGACAAAGACAGGCCTTGAGTTTATTGATGGCAACCTTGAAACGTCCTGAACTCCTTTTGTTGGATGAACATACAGCAGCGCTTGATCCTAAAACAAGTGTCGCCTTGATGGAGTTAACTGATGACTTTGTCAGCAAGGACCATCTGACTGCTCTGATGATTACCCACCATATGGAAGATGCTCTCAAGTATGGAAATCGCCTCATTGTCATGAAAGAAGGGCGAATCATCCAAGATTTAAACAAGGATGAAAAAGCCAAGATGAAGATTTCAGATTACTATCAACTGTTTGAGTAATTGATTTTAAATAATTGAGATAAAAAACTTAGAAGTAGGCTTTTGCTTCTAAGTTTTTTAGTTGTTTTTAAATATTATTTATATTTCTCTTTTCGTCTGTTTTCCTTTATAATAGAATCAATCTAAGAATCTTAAACTTTGATAATAGTAAGGAGATAAAAACATGGCATACACACAAGAAGACTTTCAGGAATGGATTTTTCAGATTGGATTTAAGATGGATAATTTTACAAGGGAGTTTGCGGAGAAAGAAGGGCTAAATTTAGACTATAGCATGCAGTCTTTGGATGATTTGGAGGCTTGGATCTTGGCTCACTACGAAG
>NZ_JVHE01000023.1:0-4459 GCF_001072925.1 Streptococcus pseudopneumoniae
ATTCTTTCTAATGATGGTTTGGTCACTTTTCATTATAGGTCTTATGGGACTTTTTTTCTACAATAAAATAGGTTCTATAATTCCTATGGTGGTTTTACCCACTACAGAAATTATAGAGCCTTTTTTATTTTTAAAAGTTGAATACTATTGCATATACTTATTAAGCCTGTCTTTCTTTACCCAATCGCAAACAAAAAATGTACAGTAAAAATTTTGTTGCAAGCCTTAAAATTACAGGCTAGTAAGATTTTTACTAGCTTTGATAAGTATGATAATTCTAACTGATATAACCACAGTTCTCGTCTTTAATATCAAGATAGTTCTGGGCCTAATTTTTTTATAGGATTGGCTATTAGTAAGAAATATGGTATAATATAGGGTGAGACCTTCTTAATAAATAGTGAAAGAGTATAAAATGAAAAAAATTGTCATTAACGGTGGGAGACCATTGAAAGGTGAAATTACGATTAGTGGCGCTAAAAATAGTGTCGTTGCCTTGATTCCTGCCATTATTTTATCAGATGATGTTGTGATTTTGGATTGTGTTCCGGACATCTCTGATGTAGCTAGTCTTATTGAGATTATGGAAATCATGGGAGCTAGTGTCAAGCGTTATGAAGATGTTCTTGAGATTGATCCTCGTGGTGTTCAAAATAAACCAATGCCTTATGGTAAAATTAATAGCTTGCGTGCGTCTTATTATTTCTATGGTAGTCTTTTAGGACGTTTTGGTGAAGCAACTGTAGGTTTGCCTGGAGGGTGTGACCTAGGACCACGTCCGATTGATTTGCACTTAAAAGCATTTGAAGCTATGGGAGCTAAGACAACCTACGAGGGAGATAATATGAATCTCTCAACCCAAGGATCAAGTCTACATGGTGCGCATATCTATATGGATACTGTTAGTGTTGGTGCAACTATTAATACAATGCTAGCAGCAGTAAAAGCTAAAGGTCGAACAGTTATTGAAAATGCTGCTCGCGAACCTGAAATCATTGATGTGGCTACATTATTAAACAATATGGGAGCTCACATTCGTGGAGCAGGTACAGATATGATTACAATTGATGGTGTGGATAGCTTGCACGGGACACGCCACCAAGTCATCCCTGACCGTATCGAAGCAGGTACATATATTTCAATGGCAGCTGCAGTAGGTCATGGGATTCGAATTAATAATGTACTTTATGAGCATTTAGAAGGATTTATTGCTAAACTTGAAGAAATGGGTGTTCACATGACTGTTTCTGAAGACAGTATTTTCGTCGAAGAGCAAACAAATCTAAAGGCTGTTAATATCAAGACAGCTCCTTATCCAGGTTTCGCAACAGATCTTCAACAGCCTATTACTCCTTTGCTATTAAAAGCAGAAGGTCGTGGCACATTGATTGATACAATCTATGAAAAACGTGTCAACCATGTTTTTGAATTAGCCAAAATGAATGCAGATATTTCAACAACAAACGACCACATACTTTATAAGGGTGGAAATCCTTTACAGGGTGCAAAAGTTAAGGCAACAGACCTACGTGCTGGAGCTGCCTTAGTTATTGCTGGCTTGATGGCTGAAGGAAAAACAGAGATTACCAATGTTGAATTCATCCTTCGAGGCTACTCGAATATTATCGAAAAATTGCGTAATCTTGGAGCAGATATTGAGCTAATCGAAGATTAGTAATTTGAGGATTGCAATGAATATCTGGACTAAATTAGCAAAATTTTCTTTCTATGAGACGGAACGTTTATATTTCCGTCCCTTCTTTTTTACAGATGTAGATGATTTTCATCAACTTGCATCAGATCCTGAAAATCTTCAATTTATCTTTCCTGCACAAGCAAGTATTGAAGAAAGTCAGTATGCTCTTGCCAATTATTTTATGAAATCACCTTTGGGGATTTGGGCTATTTGTGATAAAAAAGAGCAAAGAATGATTGGAGCTATCAAGTTTGAAAAACTTGATGAAATTAAGAAAGAAGCAGAAATTGGCTATTTTTTAAAGAAAGACTATTGGTCTCAGGGTTATATGACTGAAGCAGTTACCAAATTACGAGATTTATCCATGAACGAGTTTGCATTGAAGCAACTTTCGATTGTGACACATCTAGAAAATGTTGCTAGTCAGAAAGTAGCAGAAAAATCAGATTTTGTTCTTTATCGTCGTTTTAAAGGTAGCGATCGTTATACCCGAAAGATGCGGGATTATCTAGAATTCCGTTATACAAAAGGAAATCTAAATGAGTAAACACCAAGAAATATTAGCCTACTTGGAAGAATTACCAGTTGGGAAGCGTGTCAGTGTTCGTAGTATTTCAAATCGGCTGGGAGTAAGTGATGGTACGGCATATCGGGCTATCAAAGAAGCTGAAAATAGGGGACTTGTTGAAACACGTCCTCGAAGTGGAACAGTACGTGTAAAGTCAAAAAAAGTAGCTATTGAGAAATTAACGTTCGCAGAAATTGCAGAAGTCACAGGCTCGGAAGTTTTAGCTGGTCAAACTGGATTGGATAGAGAATTTAGTAAATTCTCCATTGGAGCGATGACTGAAAAGAATATTCTTTCTTATCTTCATGATGGTGGCTTACTTATCGTAGGAGATCGAACACGTATTCAGTTATTAGCACTTGAAAATGAAAATGCTGTCTTGGTAACAGGTGGATTTGAAGTTCATGAAGATGTTTTGAACCATGCTAATAAAAAAAATATTCCTGTATTGCGCAGTAAACATGATACATTTACAATTGCGACTATGATCAACAGAGCTTTGTCTAATGTTCAGATTAAGACAGATATTTTAACGGTTGAAAAAATCTATCGTACCAGTCATGAATATGGTTTTCTACAGGAAACGGATACTGTCAAAGATTATTTAGACTTGGTTCGTAAGAATAGAACGAGCCGTTTCCCTGTTATCAATCAGCATCAGGTTGTTGTTGGTGTAGTTACTATGCGTGATGCTGGAGATAAATCACCTGGTACAACGATAGATAAGGTCATGACAAGGACAGTCTATATGACTGGTTTAGCGACAAATATCGCTAACGTTAGCCAGAGAATGATTGCTGAAGACTTTGAAATGGTACCTGTTGTGAGAAGCAATCAAACCTTACTTGGTGTCATTACTAGACGGGATGTCATGGAAAAGATGAGTCGCTCTCAAGTTTCAGCTTTACCAACATTTTCAGAACAGGTTGGTCAGAAGTTATCTTACCACCATGACGAAGTTGTCATTACGGTTGAACCATTTATGTTGGAAAAAAATGGAGTCCTTGCAAATGGAGTTCTTTCAGAAATATTGACCCATATGACGCAAGATCTGGTTGTGAATAGCGGACGTAATCTCATCATTGAACAAATGTTGATTTATTTCTTACAAGCTGTTCAGATTGATGATACCTTGCGGATTCAGGCTAGAATTATTCATCATACGAGAAGGTCAGCTATTATTGACTATGACATTTATATCAATCATCAAATCGTATCAAAAGCAAATGTTACTGTAAAAATTAATTAAAACTAGGAGAAAACATGATTACATTAAAATCAGCTAGAGAAATCGAAGCAATGGATAAAGCTGGCGATTTTCTCGCCAGTATTCACATCGGTTTGCGTGACATCATCAAACCAGGTGTAGATATGTGGGAAGTAGAAGAATATGTGCGTCGTCGTTGTAAAGAAGAAAATTTCCTTCCACTACAAATCGGTGTTGATGGGGCAATGATGGATTATCCTTATGCCACTTGCTGTTCACTCAATGACGAAGTAGCCCATGCTTTTCCACGCCACTATATTTTGAAGGAAGGCGATTTGCTGAAGGTTGATATGGTCCTTGGTGGGCCAATCGCTAAGTCTGACCTCAATGTTTCTAAACTCAACTTTAACAACGTTGAGCAGATGAAAAAATATACTCAAAACTTTACGGGTGGCTTGGCAGATTCTTGTTGGGCATACGCTGTTGGAAAACCGTCAGAAGAAGTTAAAAACTTAATGGACGTGACCAAGGAAGCTATGTACATTGGTATTGAAAAAGCTGTTGTAGGAAACCGTATTGGAGATATTGGAGCTGCTATTCAGGAATATGCTGAAAGTCGTGGTTACGGCGTTGTTCGTGATCTTGTAGGACACGGCGTTGGTCCAACTATGCATGAAGAACCAATGGTTCCTAACTATGGTATCGCAGGTCGCGGTCTCCGCCTTCGTGAAGGCATGGTTTTGACAATCGAACCTATGATCAATACAGGTGATTGGGAAATCGATACAGATATGAAAACAGGTTGGGCACATAAAACAATCGATGGTGGACTATCATGTCAGTACGAGCATCAGTTTGTTATTACTAAAGATGGGCCTGTAATCTTGACAAGTCAAGGTGAAGAGGGAACTTATTAAAAAAAAGAGCTCTTTGTCAACTGTAGTGGGTTGATGAAAAGTTATAACCTGGAGAGGACCAACTTGGTTCT
>NZ_JVHE01000024.1:0-3559 GCF_001072925.1 Streptococcus pseudopneumoniae
AAACAATCTAACGCTTCACTTGGACTAGCACTTCTTGCAGCAGTGACAGGAGGACTCCTTATCGCTAAAAAACGTGAGGAAGAAGAGTAAATAAAAAGCTCAAATAAAGCAAAACTGAGAATGATTATTCTTTGAGACTGCTAGAAAAACCGTAAGAAGAAATTCTTACGGTTTTTTGATTTTAAGGCTAGTTTTACTATTATTTGAAGTCAGATAAATAAAATTTTTTCCTGATAACGATATCTCGGAAAAATTGCAGAATGTAAATTAGTCAACAATTTATTAATACTATAGTGGATTGAAATAAGATGTGAACAAAGAGATTAGGAAAGTCAAATTAATTTCTAAAAACGCTTTAGAATCCTTGGTGTGCTATTCTAGATTCAATCCATTATATAATGGATTGAAAAAAGATATGAACAATGAGGCTAGGAAAGTCAAATTAATTTATAGAAACGTTTTAGAATCCTTGTCGTACTATTCTAGGTTCAATCCACTGTAGTTGTATAGTTCTATTAGAAACGATCAAGAACACTAAATTAAATCTGAGTAAGGCATAGAACAAGAAAACGGATATTTAACTCAGATAGCCTTACATAAGAGTTTAAACCGCCAAAATAGAAAATATAAACAGTTAGAAAATCTAGAAGATAATCGAGATTGAGAATGAAACTGACTTGTAACTAAAGTTAACCTCAAAAATAATAGAATAATCAAAAAATAAATGATGAGTATAACCTAAACTAATAAATGGGTAATACTAAATATTAGCAACAAATCTAATGATAAATACTTCTCTACTAATTAGAGGTAAGTTAGATATAGTTTCTGATTTGAGTGAGAGTATTTCACGAGGTTATGAAAAAAATAAGTGGATTACTTGAATGACTGAACATAATGTAAAATAACAAGTAAAAAATAGAACTATAAAACTTGAAATATCACTAGTTTGATTCGTATAGAGAGCCAGTAAAGGAATCACAATTCCATACCAGATTGGTAAAAACTTTAAATAAAAACTAAAATATGGTAAAATAACGATTAAATAAAATTTTTAGGAGACATTTATGAAGACAAAAACACTTGCACAAGTTGATGGAATTATTGGAATCATTGCAGGAGCTCTTTTGGCAATCTTACCAGTCGTTATCGTTATGATTGCGGCTATTTCTGAAAATGAAGATTTTGCGGGATTTGTTTTGGGAGTTGTTTTCCTTGTTTTTACTTTAGTAAAAATTGCAACTCTTATCCTAGGAATTCTCACTCTTGTCTACTATAAGGATGACAAGCGTATCTCACTTGCTCCGTCTATCTTGCTAATCGTTGGATCGGGAGTAGCATTGATTCCATTCTTGGGATGGATTGGTGGAATTATTCTCATCATTGGTGGAGCGCTATACTTGTCAAGCTTAAAACATTTCCAAATCGAAGGATAATTCTATACTAAAAGAGAAGAGACAAGAAGTCTCTTCTCTTTTTTTGATTGATTTTGACTAGCTTTTTTGTGAAAAATTGTGTAAAATAGAATAGATAAACGAGGGGAACCTCGGAAAATAAAAGGAGTATCCATCAAATGGTAAAATTGGTTTTTGCTCGCCACGGTGAGTCTGAATGGAACAAAGCTAACCTTTTCACTGGTTGGGCTGATGTTGATTTGTCTGAAAAAGGAACACAACAAGCGATTGACGCTGGTAAATTGATCAAAGAAGCTGGTATCGAATTTGACCAAGCTTACACTTCAGTATTGAAACGTGCAATCAAAACAACTAACTTGGCTCTTGAAGCATCTGACCAATTGTGGGTTCCAGTTGAAAAATCATGGCGCTTGAACGAACGTCACTACGGTGGTTTGACTGGTAAAAACAAAGCTGAAGCAGCTGAACAATTTGGTGATGAACAAGTTCACATCTGGCGTCGTTCATACGATGTATTGCCTCCAGCAATGGATCGCGACGATGAGCACTCAGCTCACACTGACCGTCGTTACGCTTCACTTGACGACTCAGTTATCCCAGATGCTGAAAACTTGAAAGTGACTTTGGAACGTGCCCTTCCATTCTGGGAAGATAAAATCGCTCCAGCTCTTAAAGATGGTAAAAATGTATTCGTAGGAGCACACGGTAACTCAATTCGTGCTCTTGTAAAACACATCAAAGGTTTGTCAGACGACGAAATCATGGATGTAGAAATCCCTAACTTCCCACCATTGGTATTCGAATTTGACGAAAAATTGAACGTCGTTTCTGAATACTACCTTGGTAAATAAGAACCATAAAGCCTAGGATGATTCCTGGGCTTTTTCAATTTCTAAATAATTCGGTACGATATTGAAAGAAAGCCATATTTGATGATTTTAAAGTGAAAAATTTAAGAATTCAAAAAAGAATTTAACTTGTCAAAGCAGAGGTTTATTGTTATAATAGGTAAGATGGAGGCGTTATGGCACTTAAAAAAGCAAGTCTAGCCTGTGCGGTTTGTGGTTCTAGAAACTATTCAATCAAAATTAGTGGAAATCCAAAACCAACACGCTTAGAAGTAAATAAATTTTGTAAACACTGTGGCAAGTACACCACACACCGAGAAACGAGATAGGAGAAAACGATGCGTTTTATTAAGGACATTTTTAAACTTCTTAAAGAAACAACTTGGCCGACTCGCAAGGAAAGTTGGTTAGATTTTAAATCTATCATGGAATACACTGCTTTCTTTGTAGTGATGATTTATATTTTTGACCAATTGATTGTTAGCGGATTGATTCGTTTTATTAATATTTTTTAAAATAAGCTAAGAAAAAGATCTAGTCGCTGAAATTCTTCAGTTAGGAAAGGAAAAAACATGGATAGTTTTGATAAAGGATGGTTTGTGCTACAAACTTATTCTGGCTACGAAAATAAAGTAAAAGAAAATCTATTGCAACGTGCACAAACATACAATATGCTAGAAAATATTCTACGTGTTGAAATTCCTACACAAACAGTGCAAGTAGAAAAAAATGGAAAGAAAAAAGAAATCGAAGAAAATCGCTTTCCAGGGTATGTTCTTGTAGAAATGGTTATGACCGACGAAGCATGGTTTGTTGTGCGTAACACACCAAACGTAACAGGATTCGTAGGCTCACACGGTAATAGATCAAAACCAACTCCACTTTTGGAACAAGAAATTCGTGATATTTTAGTTTCTATGGGTCAAACTGTCCAAGAATTTGATATTGATGTCGAAGTTGGTCAAACTGTTCGTATTATTGACGGTGCTTTCGCAGATTACACAGGTAAGATCACAGAAATTGATAACAACAAAGTCAAGATGATTATCTCAATGTTTGGTAACGATACAGTTGCAGAAGTAAATCTTAACCAGATTGCAGAACTTTAATCGGACATTTTTTTGGAAATTTCGTCAATTAAAACTACAAAACAAAGACAACTGTAGAGAAAACAGTTGTCTTTTTTTACCCTCACTTGTCAGTATTCATACTTCCTGATACACCTTGGACGTGAAAAAACACAAGACAGAAATCAAAGCCCTTCTTTCCTCCTTTCTCTGCTATACTACAAGCAGA
>NZ_JVHE01000025.1:0-251 GCF_001072925.1 Streptococcus pseudopneumoniae
TACAGCTTCAAGAAAGGTAAGATGAGCTTCATTGCACAGGATTTTGATTCCAGAAAGATCGTAACTATCCTGGATGGGCGGACTCAAGTGACCATTCGCAATCATTTTCTTCGTTATTCTGGAAAGATGAGAAGTCGCGTGAAAGTCATTACCATGGATATGTTTAGTCCCTACTATGATTGTGCCAAAAAACTTTTTCCTAACGCTAAAATCGTTCTCGACCGCTTTCACATTGTCCAACATCTCAGTCG
>NZ_JVHE01000026.1:0-1308 GCF_001072925.1 Streptococcus pseudopneumoniae
AATACACAAGTTGGTACTCACAAGTATACTGTAGAAGAAGTTCAAGGTTCTGAAGCAGGAATGACTTATGACCCAATGAAAGCTGAAGTAACGATCACTGTTACTAAAGAAGGTCACGTTCTTAAAGCAACCAATACACTTCCTGCAGATAGAGAATTCAACAATACCTTCACACCAGCTCCTGTTAAAGTAAACCTTGAATTTGATAAATCCCTTTCAAATGGTACTTTGAATGCTGGAGACTTCAGCTTTACCTTGACTGGTGACAACAATGTTAGTGAAACTGTCACTAACAAGGCTAATGGTAAGATTAACTTCAGTGAATTGTCATTTGACCAAGCAGGTGTCTACAACTATACTGTAAAAGAAGTGAAGGGCAATAAAGCCGATGTAGACTACGATGCAATGACTATCGCAGTGAAAGTCACTGTTACAAAAGATGCAACTACAGGTCTTTTGTCAGCTAAGACTGAAATAACTTCAACAGGTGGTGAAGCAACTGGTGCAGATGATAAAGTCTTTAACAACCATGTAGTGGCACCAGTAACAGCTCGATTTGACTTCAGCAAAGCTCTTGCAGGCCGTAAACTTAAAGCAGGCGAATTCAGTTTTGTCTTGAAAAATTCTGAAGGAACAGTTCTTCAAACCAAGCAAAATGATGCTGATGGTAAAGTTAAGTTTGATGCTTTAACATTCACTAATACTCAAGTTGGAAATCATAAGTACACTGTAGAGGAAGTTATCCCAGAAACTAAAGAAGCTGGAATGACTTACGACACCATGAAAGCTAACGTGACAGTTTCTGTAACGAAATCGGGTCATGCACTTACAGCTGTAGCAACACTTCCAGCAGATAAAGAATTTAACAATACCTTTACCCCAACTGCAACACAAGCTCAATTCAAGTTCACTAAGAGACTTGAAGGTAAAGAGCTTACGAAGGATGCCTTCACATTTGAATTAGTTGAAAATGGCAAAGTCATCCAAACTAAGAAAAATGCGGCTGATGGAACTATCCAGTTTGACGCGATTTCTTATGATAAAGAAGGTGCTCATACCTATACTGTACGTGAAGTAGCTGGTGCTGACACAAACATTGACTATGATTCAATGAATGCTGTCGTAACAGTTAATGTAACGAAAGACGCTGCATCTGGTGTCTTGACTGCTAATGTTACAATGCCTGCAGATACAGAGTTCAACAACTTTGCAGTAGCTCCAGTTAAGACTAAGTTTGACTTCAGTAAGGCTCTCGCAGGTCGTGAATTGAAAGCTGGTGAGTTCACTTTCCAATTGAAAGATTCAAAA
>NZ_JVHE01000027.1:0-443 GCF_001072925.1 Streptococcus pseudopneumoniae
CAAGTGAAATAGGATTTTATTTCTTTTGTTTTTCTTTCAAATATTAGAATGATTTGCTCAGAAAATTCAGTTTTTCATGATAGCTGAAAACTTATGAAATAGTCTCATGTAAAGTGTATGAAATGGTTTACTTTTTTAGAAATAAGCTACTCTAGTTAGAGTAAACTGTGATAAAATGGAGGTATTGTCTATGGTTGACAAGAGACTCATCTTTTTTCACTTGATGCTTTTTATAGTATAATCCATATAAGAATTAATTTTTAAATGGTACAGGAGGAGAACAATGGCATACACACAAGAAGATTTTCAAGAATGGATTTTTCAAATTGGATTTAAGATGGACTATTTTACTAGGGAGTTTGCTGAGGAACAAGTCCTTCATTTAGACTATAGCATGCAGTCTTTGGATGATTTGGAGGCTTGGATCTTGGCTCACTACGAAG
>NZ_JVHE01000028.1:0-240 GCF_001072925.1 Streptococcus pseudopneumoniae
TTACCTGTAAGGTCTGTATTTACAACTGGTTTAGCTGGTGCTTCTGTATCTGCTGCTGGTGTAGCTGTTGCTGGATCACTTGCTACTGATGTGTTACCTGCTGCATCTGTAGCTTTTGCTGTTACAGCGCCTGCTGGAATGTTTACTGATGGAGTGATGGTTGCTTTGCCATTTTCTCCTGCAGTTG
Source organism: Streptococcus pseudopneumoniae (assembly GCF_001072925.1). Lineage (GTDB taxonomy): Bacteria > Bacillota > Bacilli > Lactobacillales > Streptococcaceae > Streptococcus > Streptococcus pseudopneumoniae_Q. The sequence continues at coordinate 188 of NZ_JVHE01000028.1, forward strand.
CTTCACCAATCTTGTTACCGTCTTTATCGTAAAGGGCTACGGTTGAACCTTTT
>NZ_JVHE01000029.1:0-205 GCF_001072925.1 Streptococcus pseudopneumoniae
TGATGTCGATGCACTTGTTGATGCTGACTCAGATGCTGATGTGCTTGCACTTGTTGAGGCTGATTCAGACGCTGATGTGCTTGCACTTGTTGACGCTGATTCAGACGCTGATGTACTTGCACTTGTTGAGGCTGATTCAGAGGCTGAGGTCGATGCACTTGTGCTTGCTGACTCAGATGCTGAGGTTGATGCGCTTGTGCTTGCT
>NZ_JVHE01000030.1:0-7495 GCF_001072925.1 Streptococcus pseudopneumoniae
AAAAGCTCCTAATCATCCTCGCGGGGCTGGGACTACGAAATCGAGACTTTGTCTATCGATTTCCATCCCACCGCCTTTTTTAGTAAAATCATTCACTAAATGTACATTCAGATTTTCAAAGTTTTCTACTAATTATAGAAAAAAGAATCAAAAGTATGATTTTTATGCTGCCAGTATTGAAGTTTCTTATATTATTTTATAAAATAGAAGCAAAATACTACTGAAAAAGTAGAGCGCTTACATAAAATTGGAAGCGGTTACGAATATAAGGAGGATCTTATGGGAAAAGATCATTGGAATCGAAAAAGAGTGTACAGTATCCGAAAATTTACCGTTGGAACTTGCTCTGTAGTTATCGGCACTTGCTCAGTCTTATTTGGAGCAAGTGTAGCTGGTGCAAACCAAGTTTCAGCTGATGAAACTCCAATTGCAGTTGCTGCAGAAAAAATAGAGGATGATTCTCATAAAGAGGAACTTGGTGAAACAAGAAGTCTAGAACAACCGGCATCAACTGAATCAGCTGCAAGTGAAGTTGCTACACCAGCTCATGCAGTTGAAAAGGCACAGGACGACCAAACTGTACAATCAGATTCTGATAAAAAAGTGGATTCCATGTTAGATAAGAAACCTCAAGCAATTACTCAAGATCAATCTGCTCAAACGGAAAAACCGGACCTAAAACCGGCTACCAGTGAGGAGGTAAATCAATTGGTTGAGGACCGTAAAATAGAATTTAACCAAAACTGGCATTTTAAACTCAATGCCAATGCCAAAGACGCTATCAAACCAGATGCAGATGTATCAAGCTGGAAGAAATTAGACCTTCCTCATGACTGGAGTATTTACAATGACTTCGATCATGATTCTCCTGCCCAAAACGAAGGTGGCCAACTCAATGGTGGTGATGCTTGGTATCGCAAGACCTTTAAACTAGATGAAAAAGACCTTAACAAGAATGTTCGCCTAGTCTTTGATGGTGTTTATATGGATTCGCAAGTCTATGTAAACGGTCAGCTAGTTGGTCACTATCCAAATGGTTACAACCAATTCTCTTATGACATCACTGATTATCTCAATAAAGACGGTCGTGAAAATGTCGTGGCTGTACATGCGGTCAATAAACAACCAAGTAGCCGTTGGTACTCAGGAAGTGGTATTTACCGCGATGTTACCCTTCAAGTCACAGATAAGGTTCATGCTGAGAAAAATGGAACAACTATCTTAACACCAGACCTTGAAAAACAACAAAATGGTAAGGTTGATACTCATGTAACAAGTAAGATTGTCAATACAGATGACAAAGATCATGAAATTGTTGCTGAATACCAAATTATTGAAAGAAATGGTCAGGCTGTAACGGACGTGGTTCGTACAGATAGCCAAGTCTTGAAAGCTCATCAATCAACTAGCCTAAATGCTATTTTACAAGTTGAGAAACCAAAACTCTGGACAGTTCTTAACGATAAACCAGCTCTTTATGAATTAGTGACTCGTGTTTATCGTGACGGCCAATTGGTAGATGCTAAGAAGGACTTGTTTGGTTACCGTTACTATAACTGGACACCAAATGAAGGCTTCTCTTTGAATGGTGAACGCATTAAATTCCATGGTGTTTCTCTTCACCATGACCACGGAGCTCTAGGGGCTGAAGAAAACTATAAGGCAGAATACCGTCGTCTGAAACAGATGAAGGATATGGGTGTGAACTCTATCCGTACAACCCACAACCCAGCTAGTGAGCAAACGTTGCAGATCGCTGCAGAACTAGGTTTATTGGTGCAAGAAGAAGCCTTCGATACTTGGTACGGTGGGAAGAAACAGTATGACTACGGACGTTTCTTTGACAAAGACGCCACTCACCCAGATGCTAAAAAAGGTGAAAAATGGTCTGACTTTGACCTACGTACAATGGTCGAAAGAGGCAAGAACAACCCTGCTATCGTCATGTGGTCTATCGGTAATGAAATCGGTGAGGCAGACGGTAAAGCTCGTTCTCTAGCAACGGTTAAACGCTTGGTGCAAGTGATCAAGGCTGTTGATAAAACACGCTATGTCACTATGGGAGCAGACAAGTTCCGCTTTGGTGATGGTAGTGGTGATCATGAAAAGATTGCCAACGAACTTGATGCGGTTGGATTTAACTATTCAGAAGACAACTACAAGAAGCTGCGTGCGAAACATCCAAATTGGTTGATTTACGGTTCAGAAACTTCTTCAGCAACTCGTACTCGTGGTAGCTATTTCCGTCCAGAAAGTGAACTAGTCCACAGCAACCAAGCTTACCGTCACTATGAGCAATCAGACTATGGTAATGACCGTGTTGGTTGGGGTAAAACAGCCACTGCATCGTGGACTTTTGACCGTGACAATGCTGGTTATGCTGGTCAGTTTATCTGGACAGGTGCCGACTATATCGGTGAGCCTACTCCATGGCACAACCAAAACAACACACCAGTTAAGAGTTCTTACTTTGGTATCGTAGATACAGCTGGCATTCCTAAGAATGACTACTACTTGTACCAAAGCCAATGGGTTTCTGCTCAGAAGAAACCAATGGTTCACCTCCTTCCTCACTGGAACTGGGAAGATTCTACTCTGAAAGCAAATGTAGCGGACGCAGATGGTAAGATTCCTGTTCGTGCATTTTCAAATGCTGCCAGTGTGGAACTGTTCTTGAATGGCGAGTCTCTAGGTAAGAAAACCTTTAACAAGAAACAAACAAGCGATGGCCGTACTTACCAAGAAGGTGCCAATGCCAAGGAACTTTACCTTGAGTGGAAGGTTGCTTATCAACCTGGAACCTTGGAAGCAGTAGCTCGCGATGAGGCTGGTAATGAAATTGCTCGTGATAAGGTTACGACTGCTGGTGAACCTGCAGGTGTTCGCCTAGTCAAAGAAGAAAATGCTATCGCAGCAGACGGAAAAGATCTCACTTATATTTACTACGAAATCGTTGACAGTGCTGGTAATGTAGTTCCAACTGCCAATAACCTTGTGCGCTTCCAGTTGCATGGACAAGGTCAAATTGTCGGTGTGGATAACGGTGAACAAGCAAGCCGTGAACGTTATAAAGAGCAAGCTGACGGTTCATGGGTTCGTAAGGCCTTCAATGGTAAGGGTGTTGTCATTGTCAAATCAACTGAGCAAGCTGGTAAATTTACCTTGACTGCTCATTCTGATCTCTTGAAATCTGATCAAACTACTATCTTTACAGGTAAGAAAGACCAAGCTGAAAAAACAGTCTTGGGTACAGAAGTTGCTAAAGTCCGTACTGTTATCGGTCAAGCACCAAAAATGCCTAAGAAGGTTGCATTTATCTACAGTGATGGTAGCCGTACAAAACTTCCAGTAGAATGGTCAGCAGTTGATGTCAATGAACCAGGAATTGTGACTGTTAAGGGTGTGGCAGATGGACGTGATGTAGAAGCTCGTGTTGAAGTCTTGGCTCTCGAAGCAGAATTGCCTGTAGTCAAGAGAATCGCTCCAAATACAGATCTAAATTCGGTTGACAAATCTGTTTCCTACGTATTGTCAGATGGTACTGTAGCAAGCTATGATGTTAATAAGTGGGAAATTGCAGCTGAAGATCAAGCTAAACTAGCAATCCCAGGCTCTCGCATCCCAGCAAAAGGTATTTTAGAAGATGAAGAAATCGCTGCGACCTTGGTAGTTGCAGAAGGGGAAGCTGCTAATCCAGTAGTTCCAAGTGTAACTGTAGCAGATCAAGCGGTTGAAGGTCTTTCAACTGACCAACCTGTAAAATATCACAAGCTTGCTTATGGAGTAGCCTTGCCAGAGGTCAAAGCTACAGCTGAAAATGCTCAAGTGACAGTTATTCAAGCTAATGAAGCAAATGGTATGCGTGCAAGCATCCATGTTCAACCAAACGATGGTGGCCCACTACAAACTTATGCTATCCAATTCCTACAAGAAGCTCCACAAATTGAACGTTTGAGCCTAGAAGTTGAAAATGCAGCTACTTTGAAAGAAGACCAAACTGTCGGTATCAAGGTCTTGGCTCACTATCAAGACGGTACACAAGCAGTATTGAAAGCTGATAAGGTTACTTTCTCAACTACAGGTGAAGGAGATGTAGCCGTTCGTAAAGGTATGCTTGAATTGCATAAACCTGGTCAAGTAACTCTGAAAGCTCAATTTGAAGGAGCAGAAGGTCAGATTGACTTGAACATTCAAGCAAATACTGAAAGCAAAGTAGTCCAAGCCATCCGTCCAGTTAGTGTCGTGACAGGTTTGAACCAAGAACCAAGTCTACCTGCTACTGTAACTGTAGAGTATGACAAAGGATTTCCAAAGGTTCACAAGGTGACTTGGCAAGCAGTTGCTAAGGAAGACCTTGCTAAATACCATAGTTTTGAAGTCCTAGGTAAAGTTGAAGGAATTGAGAAAGAAGCACATGCTAAGGTATCTGTCGAAGGTATCATTGCTGTCGAAGAAGTGAGCGTAACTACTCCAGTTGCAGAAGCTCCTCAACTACCAGAGAGCGTTCGTACTTACCACTCAAATGGCCAAGTCTCTTCAGCTAAAGTAACTTGGGACGCAATTGAACCAAGTCAATACGCACAAGAAGGCAAGTTTACTGTGACAGGACATGTCGAAGGTACTCAACTACCAACTAAACTTCATGTTCGTGTGTCTGCTCAGACAGAAACTGGTGCTAATATTTCTGACCAGTGGACTGGTTCAGAATTGCCACTTGCCTTTGCATCAGACTCAAATCCAAGTGACTCAGTAGCCAATGTTAATGACAAACTAATTTCATATAACAACCAACCAGCAAACCGCTGGACAAACTGGAACCGTACAAGTGAAGCATCCGTGGGAATTCTCTTTGGTGACTCTGGTATCATGTCTAAACGATCAGTTGATAACCTCAATGTAGCCTTCCACGAAGACCACGGTGTTGGTGCACCTAAATCCTATGTCATCGAATACTATGTCGGTTCAGCAACTCCAACAGTTCCTAAGAATCCAAGCTTCGTAGCACGCGAAGACCATGTCTTTAATGACGATAAAAACTGGAAAGAAGTAACAAATCTCAAGGCTCCAGATCAAGTCAGAGCTGGAGAAATGACCCACTTTAGCTTTGATAAAGTCAACACTTACGCAGTTCGTATCCGCATGGTTAGACCAGATGGTAAATGGGGTACTTCTATTACAGAAATGCAAATTTTCTCTAAACAAGTAGCTGCAGCTAAGAATGCTCAAGCACAAATTCAAGTAGATGGAAAAGATTTGCCAAACTTTAACCCAGGCTTGACTGACTACTATCTAGAAGCAAGACAAGGAAAAGCTCCAGCTGTTACAGCAAGTGTCACTGAAAATGGTATTGCAACAGTTGTACCAAGCGTAGGTGAAGGAGATCCAGTTCGTGTTGTTGTCAAGGCTGAAAACGGAGATATCCTAGGTGAATACCGCCTACACTTCACAAATGATAAAGATTTGCTCGCAAGTAAACCTGTTGCTGTTGCTAAATCATCTCGCTTGGTTGCTAAAGGACAAACTCTTGAGCTACCAGCAAAAGTTCCTGTTTACTTCACAGGAAAATCTGACTATGAAGTAAAAGACTTGGCTGTTGACTGGGAAGCAATCCCAGCAGAGAATCTAACAAAAGCAGGTGAATTTACAGTTCATGGTCGCGTTTTGGGTACTGATTTAACTGCTGAAGTAGCTGTTCGTGTAACAGACAAACTCGGAGAAAATCTTTCAGACAATCCAGACTTCGATGACGATAGCAACCGTTCATTTGCCTCAGCAACTAACGATATTGATCCAAACTCTCATGACCGTGTAGATTATGTCAACGATGGTTCAGATGATGAAACCCGTCGTTGGACTAACTGGTCTCCAACTCCATCTGAAAATCCAGAAGTTTCAGTAGGGGTTATCTTCAGAGAAAATGGTAAGATTGTTGAACGTACAGTAGCTGAAGGAAGCATTCGCTTCTTTGCAGATGGTGGAACAGATGCACCTTCTAAACTCGTTCTAGAACGCTATGTGGGACCAGAATTTGATTCACCAGAATATTACTCTAACTACCAACCATACGATCCAGAACATCCATTCAACACTCCTTCTAACTGGGAGAAAGTTGAATACCGTGCGGATCAAGAAGTTCAAGCAGGAACTGACATCCATGTAACCTTTGCACCGGTCAAAGCTAAAGCCATGAGATGGCGCATGGACAGAAAAGCAGACAAGAAGGGTGTGGCGATCACTGAAATGGCCTTTATTGCACCAAGTGAAGCACCTAAAGACAATACAGCTTCTAAACTTCTAGTAGATGGTAGAGAGCTTGCAGACTTCTCTGAAGCTCGTGTGGATTACCAAGTAACCTATAGTGGAAACCGTCCTAAAGTGACCGTTGAAGCTGGTGAAAACGTAGCGGCAACAGTTGTCGATAGTGGTGACGATAAACTTCCAGTCTTGGTACGTCTCGTTTCAGAAAGTGGTAAACAGGTCAAGGAATACCGTATCCAATTGACCAAAGAAAAGGTTGAAACTGGAAAAGTTGCCCCAGCTGTTCAGGAAGAGCTTCCTAGCCTAGAAGTGGTAGAAGAAGCTCTCAGTTTCAAGACAGTGAAGAAAGAAGATCCAACTCTAGCAGAAGGTGAAACGCGTGTAACTCAAGTAGGTCGTGAAGGTAAAGAACGTATCCTGACTGAAGTAGCACTAGATGGAAGCCGTACTGAAAAACTTCGCGAAACTATTGAAGCACCGCAAGATGAGATTGTCTTAGTCGGAACTAAGAAAGAAGTATCTGGTAAAACAGATCCAGCTATCCATGAAGTTCCAGAATTTACAGGCGGTGTCAATGGAGCAGAAGCAGCTGTTCATGAAGTCCCAGAGTACCCAGGAGTCATTGGCACAGCAGGTGATGAGCCAGCACCAGTAGTAGAGGTTCCAGAATTTACAGGTGGTGTCAATGGGGCAGAAGCAGCTGTTCATGAAGTACCTGAGTTCACTGGTCATGTAAATGGATCAGAAGGAGCTACCCATCAAGTTCCACACTTTGAAGGTGGCGTTCCTGGTGGAGAAGGGACTAGTCACCAAGTTCCAGAATTTACTGGAAGTGTGAATGGTTCAGCCCCAACTACAGGTGAAACTCCAGTATACAGAAATGAGCAGTCACAAGTAGCTTTTGCTATGTCACAAGACAAGACCTACCAAGCGCCTGCAAGTCATCAAAATATCCTCCCTGAAACAGGTACTAAGGAAAATGCAACCCTTGCAACAGCAGGTGTTATAGGAGCACTTCTTGGTCTCTTTGCAATGGGAAAGAAAAAAGAAGACGAATAAGATGATATAAAAGCATCTAAGTCATAGAGATTGGTTCAAGAGACTAATCTCGACAATAAAAAGCGGACAAAACTAGTTTTCTGATTTACAGAGGCTGGTCTTGTTCGCTTTTTTGCGGCTCTTTGTCAACTGTAGTGGGTTGAATAAAAGCTAACATCTGGAGAGGACAATTGTTGTC
>NZ_JVHE01000031.1:0-9316 GCF_001072925.1 Streptococcus pseudopneumoniae
CAAGCGGTAAGGCAAGGGACTTTGACTCCCTCATGCGTTGGTTCGAATCCAGCTACCCCAGTTCTTAGGTAATAAATTCAAGATAAAAAGAAAAATATCTTAGGGTATTTTATTTTTATAATTGAAGGACGTGAATGATATAACATGTCTTTGCGGGTGCTTAGGAAAAAATTATAAGTATGTCAAGTTTAAGAAAAACTTGATTGTTGGAGGATTTTTTAGATGAACGAATTTGAAGATTTGCTAAATAGCGTTAGCCAAGTTGAGCCAGGTGATGTTGTTAGTGCTGAAGTATTGACAGTTGATGCTACTCAAGCTAACGTTGCAATCTCTGGAACTGGTGTTGAAGGTGTCTTGACTCTTCGCGAATTGACAAACGATCGCGATGCAGATATCAATGACTTTGTAAAAGTAGGTGAAGTATTGGATGTTCTTGTACTTCGTCAAGTAGTTGGTAAAGATACTGATACAGTAACATACCTTGTATCTAAAAAACGCCTTGAAGCTCGCAAAGCATGGGACAAACTTGTAGGACGCGAAGAAGAAGTTGTTACAGTTAAAGGAACTCGCGCTGTTAAGGGTGGACTTTCAGTAGAATTTGAAGGTGTACGTGGATTTATCCCAGCTTCAATGTTGGACACTCGTTTTGTACGTAACACTGAGCGTTTTGTAGGTCAAGAGTTTGATGCTAAAATCAAAGAAGTTGATCCTAAAGAAAACCGCTTCATCCTTTCACGTCGTGAAGTTGTAGAAGCAGCAACTGCAGCAGCTCGTGCTGAAGTATTCGGTAAATTGGCTGTTGGTGATGTTGTAACTGGTAAAGTTGCACGTATCACTAGCTTCGGTGCTTTCATCGACCTTGGTGGTGTTGACGGATTGGTTCACTTGACTGAATTGTCACATGAACGTAACGTTTCACCAAAATCAGTTGTAACTGTTGGTGAAGAAGTTGAAGTGAAAATCCTTGATCTTAACGAAGAAGAAGGACGTGTATCACTTTCACTTAAAGCTACAACACCTGGACCATGGGATGGCGTTGAGCAAAAATTGGCTAAAGGTGATGTTGTAGAAGGTACAGTTAAACGTTTGACTGACTTCGGTGCATTTGTTGAAGTATTGCCAGGTATCGATGGACTTGTTCACGTATCACAAATTTCACACAAACGTATTGAAAATCCGAAAGAAGCTCTTAAAGTTGGTCAAGAAGTTACTGTTAAAGTTCTTGAAGTTAACGCTGATGCAGAACGCGTATCTCTTTCTATCAAAGCTCTTGAAGAACGTCCAGCTCAAGAAGAAGGACAAAAAGAAGAAAAACGCGCTCCACGTCCACGTCGTCCAAAACGTCAAGAAAAACGTGATTTTGAACTTCCTGAAACTCAAACAGGATTCTCAATGGCTGACTTGTTTGGAGACATCGAACTTTAATCCATTCGAATTTGAATAAAATCCTTTGTTTTTAAAACAAGGGATTTTTCTTTTTTCTACTAGCATTTTTTGATATAATGGTTTTATGTTATATTCAGAAAAAGAATCACTTTATCAAACAATAAATGAACAGCTCTCTTATCTTTTAGAAGGAGAGCCCAATGTGTTGGCCAATCTATCAAATTCCAGTGCTCTGCTAAAAACAAGTTTTCCCAATACTGTTTTTGCAGGTTTCTATCTATTTGATGGGAATGAACTGATCTTGGGACCCTTTCAAGGTGGAGTTTCATGTGTACGAATCGCTCTTGGAAAAGGTGTTTGTGGAGAGTCTGCAGCTAGTCGTCAAACAGTTATTGTTGGTGATGTAAAGACCTATCCAAACTATATCTCTTGTGATAGTAAAGCACTCAGTGAAATTGTTGTGCCAATGTTCAAAGATGGACAACTTCTGGGTGTATTGGACTTGGATTCATCTCTTGTTGATGATTATGATGAACTGGATCAGAAGTATTTAGAAGAGTTTGTAGCTATTTTGTTAGATAAAACTGAATGGAACTTTTCAATGTTTGAGGAGAAAGCGTAATGTATCAGGCCCTTTATCGAAAATATAGAAGCCAGACCTTTTCACAGCTAGTAGGTCAAGAGGTTGTTGCAAAAACTCTTAAACAAGCTGTTGAACAGGAAAAAATAAGCCATGCTTATCTATTTTCAGGACCTCGTGGAACTGGTAAAACCAGTGTAGCCAAAATTTTTGCTAAGGCCATGAACTGTCCCAATCAAGTAGGGGGAGAACCTTGTAATAACTGTTACGTCTGTCAGGCAGTTACAAACGGTAGCTTGGAGGACGTTATCGAAATGGATGCAGCCTCTAACAATGGGGTTGATGAAATTCGTGATATCCGTGATAAATCGACCTATGCTCCGAGTGTTGCCCACTATAAGGTTTATATCATTGACGAGGTTCATATGCTTTCAACAGGTGCCTTTAATGCCCTTTTGAAAACTCTTGAGGAACCAACTCCAAATGTTGTGTTTATTTTAGCAACGACAGAGCTTCATAAGATTCCTGCAACCATTTTGTCTCGTGTTCAACGCTTCGAGTTCAAATCTATTAGAACTCAGGATATTCGAGATCATATTTTCCATATTTTAGAGAAGGAAGGGATTGCTTATGAAACTGAAGCTGTTGAAATTATCGCTCGTAGAGCCGAAGGTGGTATGCGGGATGCTTTGTCCATTTTAGACCAAGCATTGAGCTTGACTCAAGATGCTAAATTAACGACAGCTGTTTCTGAGGAAATTACTGGGACTATTAGTCTAAGTGCTTTGGATAATTATGTGGCTGCCTTGGCAAAAAAAGATGTGACTCGTGCTTTGGAAAATCTTAATTTGATTTTTGATAACGGAAAAAGCATGACACGATTTGTAACGGATTTGTTGCAGTATCTAAGGGATATTTTGATTGTCCAAACTGGTGGGGAGAATACTCACCATAGTGATCTCTTTAAGGATAACCTAGGTCTTTCACAGGCTGTTTTGTTTGAAATGATTGGAATTGCGACAAGTAGTTTAGCTGATATCAAGGCTAGCTTACAGCCTAAGATTTATGCTGAAATGATGACCATTCGTTTGGCAGAGATAGATTCAAAACCAACATTATCAGATGATACAAGTGGAGAATTAGCCTCACTTAGAGAAGAAGTTGCGCGATTGAAACAGGCTCTGGCAAATGTTAACACGAGTCCTAAACAGACCACACCAACACCGAGTCGTCCAGTTAACAGCAAGTCAGTTTATCGCGTAGATCGTAATAAGGTTCAGTCTATTCTTCAAGAAGCTGTTGAAAATCCTGATTTAGCCCGTCAAAATCTAATACGTCTTCAAAATGCTTGGGGAGAAGTTATTGAAAGCTTGTCAGGTCCTGATAAGGCACTTTTAGTTGGTTCTCAACCTGTTGCGGCTAATGAACATCATGCCATTCTTGCATTTGAGTCTAACTTCAATGCTGGTCAGACCATGAAACGTGATAATCTCAACACCATGTTTGGCAATATACTCAGTCAAGCAGCGGGATTTTCACCAGAGATTCTTGCTATATCTATGGACGAGTGGAAAGAAGTCAGAGCTGATTTCTCAGCGAAGGCTAAATCGTCTCAAGGTCAACCGGTTAAGGAAGAAGTTGAAGAATCTGTCCTTCCTCAAGGATTTGAATTTCTAGCGGATAAAGTGACCATAGCAGAAGATTAAAAGGATTTTGTAACATAATACGATGAACAGACAACAATTTATAATTATGGCCTTATTTACTGCTGCTGAGACTTATTTTTTTAATGAATCCATCATGGAGCAACGGTATATCGTGGCCTTGCTTTGGGCTATTTTAATCCTAAGAAATTTTAGAGTCAGCTATATTATGGGTAAAATTGTGAGCGCTATAGATGATCATTTTCGTGGAAAGAAGTAACCCTCAGCTTCTAGACAAAATTAAAGCCTTTTAGGCTTTTTTTTGTTATACTATTAAAGTATATTTATTGATATTTTATCGTTTTTTACTAGAGAACTAAGGACAATTTTCTAGCGAAATGGTAAAACGGATTGAAAAGAAAGGAATTATCATGTCAGTATTAGAGATCAAAGATCTTCACGTTGAAATCGAAGGAAAAGAAATTTTAAAAGGGGTTAATCTGACTCTTAAAACAGGAGAAATTGCAGCTATCATGGGGCCAAATGGAACTGGGAAATCAACTCTTTCTGCCGCTATCATGGGAAATCCTAACTATGAAGTAACCAAGGGTGAGGTTCTATTTGACGGCGTAAACATCCTTGAATTGGAAGTGGATGAGCGTGCGCGTATGGGGCTTTTCCTGGCTATGCAATACCCATCAGAAATTCCAGGAATTACCAATGCAGAATTCCTTCGTGCAGCTATAAATGCTGGTAAAGAAGATGACGAAAAAATTTCAGTTCGCGAGTTCATTACTAAGCTAGACGAAAAAATGGAATTGCTTAACATGAAAGAAGAAATGGCAGAGCGTTACCTCAACGAAGGTTTCTCTGGTGGTGAGAAAAAACGCAATGAGATTCTTCAACTTTTGATGTTGGAGCCAACATTTGCTCTTTTGGATGAGATTGACTCTGGTCTTGATATTGACGCTCTTAAAGTTGTTTCTAAAGGTGTCAATGCTATGCGTGGTGAAGGCTTTGGTGCTATGATTATTACTCACTACCAACGTCTTTTGAACTATATCACACCAGACGTGGTACACGTTATGATGGAAGGTCGTGTTGTTCTTTCTGGTGGTCCAGAATTGGCGGCACGTTTGGAACGTGAAGGATACGCAAAATTAGCTGAAGAACTTGGCTACGACTACAAGGAAGAATTGTAATTCCCTCGTATCTTTTAGGAGAAGTAAATGACTAAAGAAACTATTAAACTTTTTTCAGAAATGCACGCTGAACCAAGCTGGTTGTCAGACCTCCGTCAAAAAGCTTTTGATAAGATTGAGAGTTTGGAATTGCCAGTCATTGAGCGTGTAAAATTTCACCGTTGGAATCTTGGTGATGGTACCATCACAGAAAGTGAACCATCAGCAAATGTTCCTGATTTCACTGCTTTAGATAATCACTTGAAATTGGTGCAGGTTGGAACTCAAACAGTTTTTGAGCAAATTCCAGTTGAGTTGGCTGAACAAGGAGTGGTCTTTACAGACTTCCATTCGGCTTTAGAAGAAATTCCAGAGCTGATCGAAGAATTCTTCATGTCATCTGTTAAGTATGACGATGATAAGTTGGCGGCCTACCACACAGCTTATTTCAATAGTGGTGCTGTTCTCTACATTCCTGATAACGTGGAAATTGCTGAACCAATCGAAGGAATTTTCTACCAAGACAGCGATAGCGATGTGCCATTTAACAAGCATATTCTGATCATTGCAGGTAAAAACTCTAAAATCAGCTACCTCGAACGTTTAGAATCACGCGGTGAGGGTAGTGCTAAGGCGACTGCTAATATCACAGTTGAAGTGATTGCACGTTCTGGTGCTCAAGTGAAGTTTGCGGCGATTGACCGTCTTGGTGAGAATGTCACTGCCTACATTAGCCGTCGTGGTAAATTAGGCAACGATGCAAGTATTGACTGGGCCATCGGTGTCATGAACGAAGGAAATGTCGTTGCGGACTTTGATAGCGACTTGATTGGAAATGGTAGCCATGCAGATCTTAAGGTTGTAGCTCTTTCAAGTGGTCGTCAGGTACAGGGGATTGATACTCGAGTGACAAACTATGGTTGCAACTCTATCGGTAATATCCTTCAACATGGGGTTATCCTTGAAAAAGCAACTTTGACTTTCAATGGTATTGGCCACATCATCAAGGGTGCTAAGGGAGCAGATGCCCAACAAGAAAGTCGTGTTCTCATGCTTTCTGACCAAGCGCGTTCAGATGCCAACCCAATTCTCTTGATTGATGAAAATGATGTTACTGCAGGACACGCAGCCTCTATCGGTCAAGTAGATCCAGAAGATATGTACTACCTCATGAGCCGTGGCTTGGATCAAGCGACTGCAGAACGCTTGGTTGTACGTGGATTCCTTGGATCCGTTATCGTTGAGATTCCAGTCAAAGAAGTTCGTGATGAAATGATTGCAACTATCGAAGAAAAATTGTCAAAACGCTAAGGGGAAGTCTATGTTAGATGTAGAAGTGATTCGCAAGGATTTTCCAATTTTAGACCAGATCGTTAATGATGAGCCTTTGGTCTATCTGGATAATGCTGCGACGACACAAAAACCACTAGCAGTTCTGGAAGCCATTAATCGCTACTATAAGCAGGATAATGCCAATGTTCACCGTGGGGTTCATACTTTGGCAGAACGAGCAACAGCATCCTACGAAGCTGCTCGTGAAACCATTCGTAAGTTCATCAATGCGGGTTCGACAAAGGAAGTCCTCTTTACCAGAGGTACCACAACTAGTCTCAACTGGGTGGCACGCTTCGCCGAGGAAGTCTTGACTGAGGGAGACCAGGTCTTGATTTCAGTCATGGAACACCATTCCAATATTATCCCATGGCAGGAAGCTTGTCGCAAGACCGGAGCTGAGCTTGTTTATGTCTATCTCAAGGATGGAGCTCTTGATATGGATGACCTTCGGGTTAAATTGACGGACAAGGTTAAGTTTGTTTCGCTAGCCCATGCATCAAACGTTCTTGGAGTAGTTAATCCAATCAAAGAAATCACGCAAATGGCTCATAAAGTTGGTGCTATTATGGTTGTAGATGGTGCTCAGTCTACACCTCATATGAAGATTGATGTCCAGGACTTGGATGTAGACTTCTTTGCCTTCTCAGGTCACAAGATGGCTGGTCCGACAGGCATCGGTGTTCTTTATGGCAAAGAAAAGTATTTGGAACAAATGTCACCAGTTGAATTTGGTGGCGAGATGATTGATTTTGTTTATGAACAATCTGCAAGCTGGAAGGAATTGCCTTGGAAATTTGAGGCTGGAACTCCCAATATGGCAGGTGCGATTGGCCTTGCGGCTGCAGTCGATTACCTAGAAAACATTGGTATGGATGCCATTGAAGCTCATGAACAAGAATTGATTGCATATGTCTTTCCAAAATTGCAGGCAATTGAGGGATTGACCATTTATGGTTCGCAAGATTTGGCTCAGCGTTCAGGAGTCATTGCCTTTAATCTAGGTGATCTTCATCCTCACGACCTTGCGACAGCTCTGGATTATGAAGGAGTAGCGGTTCGTGCCGGTCACCATTGCGCTCAACCTTTGCTCCAGTATTTAGAAGTTCCAGCAACAGCTCGTGCAAGTTTTTATATTTACAATACCAAGGCAGATTGCGACAAGTTAGTCGATGCTTTACAAAAGACAAAGGAGTTTTTCAATGGCACTTTCTAAACTAGATAGCCTTTATATGGCAGTGGTAGCGGACCATTCGAAAAATCCCCATCACCAAGGGAAGTTGGAAGATGCTGAACAAATCAGTCTCAACAATCCAACCTGTGGTGATGTCATCAACCTCTCTGTCAAGTTTGATGCAGATAATCGTTTGGAAGATATTGCTTTTCTAAACTCTGGTTGTACGATTTCAACTGCCTCTGCTAGTATGATGACAGATGCAGTCTTAGGAAAGACCAAGCAAGAAATCCTAGAGCTTGCAACCATCTTTTCTGAAATGGTTCAAGGTCAAAAGGATGAGCGTCAAGATCAACTTGGAGATGCAGCTTTCTTATCAGGAGTTGCCAAGTTTCCTCAACGAATCAAATGCGCAACCCTAGCTTGGAACGCCCTTAAAAAAACAATTGAAGACCAATAAAACAAATAAGACAAAGTTTCTTTGTTTTATTAATCATAAGTAATGAAGAATGAAAGAAAGGATATTATGGCTGAAGAAAGAGTAGAACCAAAACCAATTGACCTTGGTGAATATAAATTTGGTTTTCATGACGATGTAGAGCCTGTCCTATCGACAGGAAAAGGATTGAATGAAGATGTCATTCGTGAACTATCAGCTGCCAAGGGTGAACCTGAGTGGATGTTAGAATTCCGTTTGAAATCTTATGAAACCTTCAAAAAAATGCCCATGCAAACCTGGGGAGCAGACTTGTCAGAGATTGATTTTGATGATTTGATCTACTACCAAAAACCATCTGACAAACCAGCACGTTCTTGGGATGATGTACCTGAAAAGATTAAAGAAACCTTTGAACGTATTGGGATTCCAGAAGCTGAGCGTGCCTATCTAGCTGGAGCTTCTGCCCAGTATGAGTCAGAAGTGGTTTACCACAACATGAAGGAAGAATTTGAGAAGTTAGGAATTATCTTTACAGATACAGATTCTGCCCTCAAGGAGTACCCAGACTTATTTAAACAATACTTTGCGAAATTGGTACCGCCGACAGATAACAAGTTAGCTGCCCTCAATTCAGCAGTGTGGTCAGGTGGAACCTTTATCTATGTACCAAAAGGTGTCAAGGTAGATATTCCACTTCAAACTTACTTCCGTATCAATAACGAAAATACAGGTCAGTTTGAACGTACCTTGATCATCGTTGATGAGGGAGCAAGTGTCCACTACGTAGAAGGATGTACAGCGCCAACTTATTCAAGCAACAGCTTGCATGCGGCCATTGTAGAAATCTTTGCTTTGGACGGAGCTTATATGCGCTATACGACCATCCAAAACTGGTCTGATAACGTCTATAACTTGGTAACAAAACGTGCAAAAGCCTTGAAAGATGCGACTGTTGAGTGGATTGATGGGAACTTGGGTGCCAAAACGACTATGAAATATCCGTCTGTTTACCTAGATGGAGAAGGAGCACGTGGTACCATGCTTTCGATTGCCTTTGCTAATGCAGGGCAACACCAAGATACTGGTGCTAAGATGATCCACAATGCTCCACATACAAGCTCGTCTATCGTATCTAAATCTATCGCTAAAGGCGGTGGTAAGGTAGACTACCGTGGACAAGTAACCTTTAATAAAAACTCTAAGAAATCTGTCTCTCACATCGAGTGTGATACCATTATCATGGATGACTTGTCAGCGTCAGATACCATTCCATTTAATGAAATCCATAACTCGCAAGTTGCTTTGGAACACGAAGCCAAGGTTTCTAAGATTTCTGAAGAACAACTCTATTATCTCATGAGCCGTGGATTGTCAGAATCTGAGGCAACAGAGATGATTGTCATGGGATTTGTCGAACCCTTCACTAAAGAACTTCCAATGGAATACGCAGTTGAGCTCAACCGCTTGATTAGCTACGAAATGGAAGGATCAGTCGGATAAACTTTATGAACAGAAACTGAGGCTGGGACAAAAGTCCTAGCCTCTCAATTGTCTTTGGATTGTCGAGCAAGACGCAGTGGT
>NZ_JVHE01000003.1:0-17283 GCF_001072925.1 Streptococcus pseudopneumoniae
CCTACTCAACTGTGCGGAGGTGGGACGACGAAATCGTATTCTAACGAATTACCGATTTCTGTCTCACTCTCAGTTTTTTTTGATGAAAAATGCTAATAAATATTCACAAAAATCCCTATATATGATAAAATAATACAATCTTATAAATTGGGAGATGAATGATGAATATTTTTAGAACCAAAGACGTTAGTCTAGGTAAGACAGAAATGCATCGCCATTTAAAACTATGGGATTTAATTCTTTTGGGAATTGGTGCTATGGTAGGAACGGGAATTTTCACCATTACAGGAACTGCTGCAGCAACATTAGCAGGACCTGCTCTTGTGGTATCTATCGTGATTTCTGCGATATGTGTGTCCTTATCTGCTCTCTTTTTTGCAGAATTTGCCTCTCGTGTTCCTGCAACGGGTGGAGCTTATAGTTATTTATATGCAATTCTAGGTGAATTTCCAGCCTGGATAGCTGGTTGGTTAACCATTATGGAATTTATGACAGCAGTTTCAGGTGTTGCTTCTGGTTGGGCGGCCTATTTTAAGGGGTTGCTTAGCCATTATGGAATTTCCTTGCCACAAGTCTTGAATGGAACTTTTAATCCTGAACATGGTACTTATATTGATTTTTTACCAATTTTAGTAATTCTACTTGTTACAGGTGTTGTACTTTTAAATTCGAAAGCAGCTCTTCGTTTTAATTCTATTCTTGTTGTTTTAAAATTTTCTGCTCTTGCCTTATTTATCATAGTTGGTATTTGGTACATTAAACCTGAAAATTGGTCAGATTTTGCACCATTTGGTTTTGGTCAGATTTATGGAGGAAGCACTGGAATTATGGCAGGTGCTTCACTCATGTTCTTTGGATTCTTAGGTTTTGAGTCCATTTCTATGGCAGTTGATGAAATTCAAAGTCCACAAAAGAATATTCCACGTGGGATTGTTTTATCCTTAACCATTGTAACCATTCTGTATGCCTTGGTTACTTTGATATTGACAGGTATCGTTCACTATAGTAAGCTTAATGTTGATGATGCAGTGGCTTTTGCTCTGAGAAGTATTGGTATTGGTTGGGCAGCTAATTATGTTTCGCTCGTTGCGATTTTTACCTTGATTACGGTATGTATTTCCATGACCTATGCCTTGTCACGAATGATTTATAGCTTGGCCCGCGATGGACTATTGCCTCAAAGCTTCAAACAAGTAACCAAGACTAGTCGTGTTCCAAAGAATGCAACCATTTTGACAGGTGGAGTTTCAGCGATAGCAGCTGGGATCTTCCCTCTGGCAAGTATCGCAGCCTTTCTCAATATCTGTACTTTAGCCTATCTTATTCTCTTAGCCTATGGAATTATCAAATTGAGAAAAGATAAGGGGATGCCCAAAGAGGGAGAATTTAAAACTCCCCTGGTACCTTTTTTACCAATCTTGTCTATTCTGATTTGTCTCTCATTCATGCTTCAGTATACCCTAGAAACATGGATGGCATTTGGACTAGCTTTATTAATAGGAGTTATTATTTACTTTGTTTATGGATATAACCATTCGACTGTAGCTGAAAATGAATAAAGAAAAAAATCGCGAATTTCGCGATTTTTCGATTTTTTATAACTTCTCGTTAACAAAACGAACGAAGCGATTCCACCAAACTTTTAAGAAGAAGGCTTTTTCGACATTTTTTTCTGCGACCATCTCAAAACTCGGTTTGTCAGTTGTAATGTATCCTTGACCAACTAGATCCTTGTCTTCATATGTCAAATGTCCAATGACAGTTCCTGCCTCTAGTGGAGCAGTGTGTTCAGTCGTGTCCGCTGTGTAAGTAATAGTTGATTGTGTACGACTACCAAGACGTTGAACGATTTTGATATCTTCTTTTGCAACAGCCGTAACAGTATCTTCCTTCCCATCTAATACAGGTGATTTACTATCTTCATAACTTTCTCCTTGCTTGACGATTGTCTGTAGAGAAAAGTTTGATGAGATGTAATCTAAAATAGAAGAAGTAGCTGTAAAGCGTGCATATGGATTAGTATCTTGGTTGTCAGCGTTTAAGACTACAGTGATAATACGCATTCCTTTTTCTACAGTCGTACCTACAAAGGATGCTCCAGCTTTATCAGTCGTACCAGTTTTAAGTCCATCAACACCACCACGATAGGCAGGCATTCCTTCCAACATATAGTTGGTAGAATGAATTGTCATTCCTGCGAAAGTAGATGAAGGTTTCTTGGTAATCTCTAAGACCTGAGGATACTTGAGGATGAGGTTGCGAGCAACGACAGCAACATCATAAGCGCTCAATTTGTTTTCATCATCTTTCTTTGAACCAGGATAGATATTAGTGCCAAGAGTTTCATTATTGAGACCAGTTGTGTTGACGAGTGTAGCATCTTGAATTCCCCATTCTTGTAGTTTGGCCTTCATCATATCTACAAAGTCCTTCTCAGAACCGGCAATTTTTTCAGCTAAAGCGATAGCAGCACTGTTCGCACTAGATACTAAAGTAGCTTCTAATAACTCTTCAACAGTGTAATTTCTAGCTTCCATGGGCACATTACTAGCCGCAGAATTAGTTGTCAACTGGTAGGGGTAATCAGAAATTTCTACAGGAGTGGAAAGAGAGATTTTTCCCTGTTCCAAGGCTTCGTAAACGAGATATACGGTAAGCAATTTGCTAATAGAAGCAATTTCAACAGGTTGAGTAGCATCCTTTTCGTATAAAATCTTACCGCTATTAGCTTCAACAGCAATGGCATGTTTTGCAGCTACATCAAAATCCTGGGCCGAAACAGTTGTAGCCGAACCGAATAAAAATAATGTGATTAGGGTTAAAAATAATTTCTTCATAGTAACTTTATTCTATCACAAAGACAAAAGATATTCTTGTTTTTTTGATGAAAGTTATCAATCTTTTTTTGAAATATGGTAAAATAGTAAAAAGAGGAGGTGGCTTATGTTTCGGAGAAATAAATTATTCTTCTGGACCACTGAGATATTGTTAATAACCCTTATTTTCTACTTATGGAGAGAAATGGGTGCTATTATTACACCATTTGTAAGTGTCGTAAATACAATCATGATTCCCTTCTTATTAGGAGGATTTCTCTACTACTTAACAAATCCAATTGTCATTTTTTTAGAGAAGGAATGTAAAATTAATCGAATCATTGGGATTTTGTTAACCCTTTGTGTTCTCATTGGTTCTCTAGTGATAGGAGTAGTATATCTTTTACCGATTTTAATCAATCAGTTGAGTAGTTTGATCAATTCTAGCCAAGGTATTTATGGTCGACTCCAAGATTTAGTAATAGAATTATCAAAATATCCTGCTTTCCAAGAGCTAGATATTCAACAAACAATCCAACAATTTAATCTTTCTTACATCGATATTTTACAGAATATCTTAAATAGTGTGACAAATAGTGTGGGAAGTGTCCTTTCAGCTTTGGTAAGCACTGTTTTAATTATTATTATGACACCGGTTTTCTTGGTTTATTTCCTTTTAGATGGTCATAAATTCTTACCGATGCTAGAGAGAACGATTTTAAAACGAGACAAACTTAATATATCTGGTTTAATAACAAACTTGAATGCGACGATTTCTCGTTACATAAGTGGAGTATCAATCGATGCATTCATTATCGGGTGTTTGGCTTTTATCGGCTATAGTATAATTGGCTTAAAATATGCATTAGTTTTTGCTATTTTCTCAGGTTTAACGAATCTGATTCCTTATGTTGGACCGATTATTGGACTAATACCGATGATTATTTCAAATCTGTTTACGGATCCTCAAAAGATGTTAATTGCTGTAATTTACATGATTGTTATTCAACAGATTGATGGGAATGTATTATATCCACGGATTGTTGGTGGGGTTATGAAGGTTCATCCGATTACAATTCTCGTCCTATTATTGTTGTCAAGTAATATCTATGGTGTTATTGGTATGATTGTTGCCGTCCCAACTTATTCTATATTAAAAGAAATATCCAAATTCCTTGTACAACTTTACGAAAAACACAAAGAAGTACAAGAAGCTGAAAAGCATCTATCAGAATAAAGATGTCGGGATAAAAAATCCCGACCTTTTTTGATCATAGTATCTTCGGCGCTGTAGTTGATCAAACTTTTTTTGGTTTTAAAACTCTCTAATCTCTTATGATGAAACTTTAATTTTTCTATACATAATTTTTACAAACAACTGAATGATCGAAGTCTTTCGGGGCTGAAAATAGGAAATTCAGACTTGGGTTATCGAATTATGGTCTATCGCCTTTTGCTAAAATAAGCCTATTTATAGATATTTTAAATAAATTGGTAGAGGAAGTAGAGTAAGAATAAGAATAATTCACAAAAACTTTGTAAAACACTTGCAATTTAGCTGAAATTTGATAAAATAGTAAGGAAAGTTAGACTGTATTGCCTACTGTCTATCTATAAAATATATTTTATTGGAGGCTTTTACTCAAATGGCAAAAGAAAAATACGATCGTAGTAAACCACACGTTAACATTGGTACTATCGGACACGTTGACCACGGTAAAACTACCCTAACTGCAGCTATCACAACTGTTTTGGCACGTCGCTTGCCTTCAGCAGTTAACCAACCTAAAGACTATGCGTCTATCGATGCTGCTCCAGAAGAACGCGAACGCGGTATCACAATCAACACTGCGCACGTTGAGTACGAAACTGAAAAACGTCACTACGCTCACATCGACGCTCCAGGACACGCGGACTACGTTAAAAACATGATCACTGGTGCCGCTCAAATGGACGGAGCTATCCTTGTAGTAGCTTCAACTGACGGACCAATGCCACAAACTCGTGAGCACATCCTTCTTTCACGTCAGGTTGGTGTTAAACACCTTATCGTCTTCATGAACAAGATCGACTTGGTTGACGACGAAGAATTGCTTGAATTGGTTGAAATGGAAATCCGTGACCTTCTTTCAGAATACGACTTCCCAGGTGACGATCTTCCAGTTATCCAAGGTTCAGCTCTTAAAGCTCTTGAAGGTGACTCTAAATACGAAGACATCATCATGGAATTGATGAACACTGTTGATGAGTACATTCCAGAACCAGAACGTGACACTGACAAACCATTGCTTCTTCCAGTCGAAGACGTATTCTCAATCACTGGACGTGGTACAGTTGCTTCAGGACGTATCGACCGTGGTACTGTTCGTGTCAACGACGAAATCGAAATCGTTGGTATCAAAGAAGAAACTAAAAAAGCAGTTGTTACTGGTGTTGAAATGTTCCGTAAACAACTTGACGAAGGTCTTGCAGGAGATAACGTAGGTGTCCTTCTTCGTGGTGTTCAACGTGACGAAATCGAACGTGGACAAGTTATCGCTAAACCAGGTTCAATCAACCCACACACTAAATTCAAAGGTGAAGTTTACATCCTTACTAAAGAAGAAGGTGGACGTCACACTCCATTCTTCAACAACTACCGTCCACAATTCTACTTCCGTACTACTGACGTTACAGGTTCAATCGAACTTCCAGCAGGTACTGAAATGGTAATGCCAGGTGATAACGTGACAATCGACGTTGAGTTGATCCACCCAATCGCCGTAGAACAAGGTACTACATTCTCTATCCGTGAGGGTGGACGTACTGTTGGTTCAGGTATGGTTACAGAAATCGAAGCTTAATTCGATTTAGTTCCCAGAAGAACAATTATTTAAGTCAGACACTAAAAGAATCTTGCTATGCAAGGTTCTTTTTTTGCGATCAAAAGTGAGAGAGTTCCTTTTTTACAATTTCATAAAATCATGGTAAAATGGTTAAATATTAAATTTGGAGAAAAATATGAAGTACAAGCGTATCGTATTTAAAGTGGGAACTTCATCCTTGACACATAAAGATGGAAGTCTATCTCGCAGTAAAGTAAAAGCTATCACACAACAGCTTGCAATGCTGCATGAAGCAGGTCATGAGCTGATTTTGGTATCTTCTGGGGCTGTTGCAGCAGGTTTCGGAGCATTAGGATTTAAAAAACGACCAACAAAGATTGCGGATAAGCAAGCTTCAGCGGCGGTTGGTCAAGGATTGCTTCTGGAAGAATATACAACAAATTTGCTCTTAAGACAGATTGTTTCAGCGCAAATCTTGCTAACTCAGGATGATTTTGTCGATAAGCGACGTTATAAAAATGCCCATCAAGCTTTGTCAATCCTGCTCAATCGTGGCGCGATTCCTATTATCAATGAAAATGACAGTGTCGTTATTGATGAGCTCAAGGTCGGGGATAATGATACGCTCAGTGCTCAGGTTGCAGCAATGGTGCAGGCAGATCTTTTGGTTCTCTTAACAGATGTAGATGGTCTTTATACTGGTAATCCTAACTTGGATCCAAGAGCTAAACGCTTGGAGCGAATTGAGACCATCAACCGTGAAATTATTGATATGGCAGGTGGAGCAGGTTCATCTAATGGAACTGGAGGTATGCTGACTAAGATAAAGGCAGCGACCATTGCGACAGAGTCAGGAGTACCTGTTTATATTTGTTCATCCTTGAAAGCTGATGCTATGATAGAGGCGGCAGAGAAGACCAAGGACGGTTCTTACTTTGTTGCACAGGAGAAGGGGCTCCGTACCCAGAAACAATGGCTAGCTTTTTATGCCAAAAGTCAGGGGGCTATTTGGGTTGATAAAGGTGCTGCAGAAGCTCTCTCTCAACATGGTAAAAGTCTACTTTTATCAGGTGTTGTAGATGTTGAGAGCAACTTTTCTTATGGCGATATTGTTACGGTTTTTGATAAGGAAACTGGAAAATCACTCGGAAAAGGTAGAGTACAACTAGGTGCATCGGGGCTGAAAGATGTCCTTCGATCTCAAAAAGCCAAGGGTGTCTTGATTCACCGTGATGACTGGATTTCCATTACTCCCGAAATCCAACTACTCTTTACAGAATTTTAGAGGTAAACTATGATAAGTACACAAGAACAATTTGAACAGGTACAGGCTGTTAAAAAGTCGATTAACACAGCTAGTGAAGAGGTGAAAAACCAAGCCTTGCTAGCTATGGCCGATCACTTATTGGCAGCTACTGAGGAGATTTTATCAGCTAATGCTCGCGATATGGAAGCGGCTAAGGGGAAAATCTCAGATGTTATGCTGGATCGTCTTTATTTGGATGCAAGTCGTATCCAAGCAATGGCAACTGGCATTCGTGATGTGGTTGCTTTACCAGATCCAATTGGTGAAGTCCTAGAGACAAGTCAGCTTGAAAATGGCTTGGTTATCACCAAGAAACGTGTGGCTATGGGGGTCATCGGTATTATCTATGAAAGCCGTCCAAATGTGACGTCTGACGCAGCTGCTTTAGCTCTTAAGAGTGGAAATGCGGTTGTTCTTCGTAGTGGTAAGGATGCCTATCAAACAGCCCATGCCATTGTCACAGCCATGAAGAAGGGCTTAGAGACAACTACTATTCACCCAGATGTGATTCAACTGGTGGAAGATACTAGCCGTGAAAGTAGCTATGCTATGATGAAGGCCAAGGGATATCTAGACCTCCTTATTCCTCGTGGAGGGGCTGGCTTGATCAATGCTGTGGTTGAAAATGCTATTGTACCTGTTATCGAGACAGGGACTGGGATTGTCCATGTCTATGTGGATAAGGATGCAGACGAAGACAAGGCTCTGTCTATCATCAACAATGCTAAAACTAGTCGTCCCTCTGTTTGCAATGCCATGGAGGTTCTACTTGTTCATGAAGACAAGGCAGCAAACTTCCTTCCTCGCTTGGAGCAAGTTCTGGTTGCCGATCGAAAAGCAGCTGGGTTGGAACCAATTCAATTCCGCTTGGATAGCAAAGCAAGCCAGTTTGTTTCAGGTCAAGCAGCTGAGGCCCAAGACTTTGACACTGAGTTTTTAGACTATGTCCTTGCTGTTAAGGTTGTGAGCAGTTTAGAAGAAGCGGTTGCCCATATTGAAGCCCACAGTACCCATCATTCGGATGCCGTTGTGACTGAAAATGCTGAGGCGGCAACTTACTTTACAGATCAAGTAGACTCTGCAGCGGTTTATGTCAATGCCTCAACTCGTTTCACAGATGGAGGCCAATTTGGTCTTGGCTGTGAAATGGGGATTTCTACTCAGAAGTTGCATGCGCGTGGTCCAATGGGCTTGAAGGAATTGACCAGCTACAAATATGTAGTTACTGGTGATGGACAGATAAGGGAGTAAGAGATGAAGATTGGATTTATCGGCTTGGGGAATATGGGTTCCAGCTTGGCTAAAGCTGTCTTGCAAGCAAAAACTGGTCATCAGATTCTCCTTGCTAATCGTAGTCAAGCCAAGGTGGAGGCTTTTATTGCTAATTATGGTGGTCTGACTTCTAGCAATGACGAAATCTTTGCAGAAGCAGATGTGATTTTTCTAGGAGTAAAGCCAGCTCAATTCTCTGAACTGCTTACTCAATATCAGACCATCCTCGAAAAACGAGAAAGTCTTCTTTTGATTTCTATGGCAGCTGGTTTGACCTTGGAAAAACTCGCTAGTCTTCTTCCAAGTCAGCACCGAATTATTCGCATCATGCCTAATACACCTGTTGCTATTGGTCAAGGAGTGATTAGCTATGCCTTGTCTGCAAATTGTCATCCAGAAGACAATGAACTTTTTTGTCAACTTTTAGCCAAGGCTGGCCAGTTAGTTGAAATAAGTGATGGTTTAATAGATGCTGCGACAGGGCTTGCAGGTTGTGGGCCTGCCTTTGTCTATCTTTTTATCGAAGCATTGGCAGATGCAGGAGTTCAGACAGGATTGCCAAGAGAAATGGCTCTGAAAATGGCGGCTCAAACAGTAGTTGGTGCAGGTCAAATGGTACTAGAAAGTCAGCAACATCCTGGAGTCTTGAAAGATCAAGTTTGTAGCCCAGGTGGTTCGACCATTGCTGGCGTAGCAAGCCTAGAAGAACATGCTTTTAGAGGAACCGTTATGGACGCTGTCAACCAAGCCTACAAAAGAACTCAAGAATTAGGCAAATAAGAGGTGAGAGTTAAAACTCAACCTCTTTTTTATTACAAAGAGCGAAATGAAAAAAGCTTTTCACAAATCCCCATTTTTTTGATAGAATAGAAGAGAGAAAAATAGAAATGAGTCAGACATGTCAAAAGGATTTTTAGTCTCTCTTGAGGGACCAGAGGGAGCGGGAAAGACAAGCGTTCTTGAAGCCCTAATCCCTATATTAGAGGATAGGGGAATAGAAGTTTTAAGCACTCGTGAACCAGGCGGGGTTTTGATTGGAGAGAAGATTCGTGAAGTGATTCTAGATCCTAGTCATACTGAAATGGATCCTAAGACGGAGCTTCTCCTCTATATTGCCAGTCGTCGACAACACTTGGTGGAAAAGGTCTTACCAGCACTTGCAGCTGGAAAACTGGTTATTATGGACCGCTTTATTGACAGTTCGGTTGCCTATCAGGGATTTGGGCGTGGTTTAGATAAAGAAGCGATTGATTGGCTTAATGAGTTTGCGACTGATGGACTGAAACCTGATTTGACTCTTTATTTTGATATTGAGGTCGAAGAGGGACTGGCACGTATTGCTGCTAACAGTGATCGGGAGATCAATCGTTTGGACATGGAAGGTCTGGATCTACATCGAAAAGTCCGTCAGGGTTATCTATCTCTTTTGGAAAAGGAAGCAGACCGCATTGTAAAAATCGATGCTAGCCTACCACTTGATCAAGTGATTGCGAACACGCAGCAGCTACTTTTGGATAGGATGGGATTAAAGAGATGAAACAAGATCAATTAAGAGCTTGTCAGCCTCTACAATTTGAACGGTTTGTTCATATCTTGGAGCAAGGGCAGCTCAATCACGCCTATCTCTTTTCAGGTAATTTTGGAAGTTTAGAGATGGCCCTTTTCTTGTCTAAATGTCTCTTTTGTAGTGAGAAAACTGGTATTTTTCCTTGTGAAAAATGTCGGAATTGTAAATTGATTGAGCAGGAAGAGCTTCCTGATGTGACTATAATTAAACCTTTGAATCAAGTCATTAAGACGGAGCGTATTCGAGAATTAGTTGGACAATTTGCCCAGTCTGGTATTGAAAATCAACGGCAGGTCTTTATTATCGAACAAGCGGAAAAAATGCATGTGAATGCTGCAAATTCACTCTTGAAGGTTATTGAAGAACCACAGAGCGAAATCTACATATTCTTTTTGACTGATGATGAGGAACAGATGTTACCAACGATTCGAAGTCGGACACAGATTTTCCAATTTAAGAAGCATGTCTCTACTTTAATGTCACAGCTTGAAGAGGCTGGTTTAGTAAAAAATAAAGCCAAGCTATTAGCTCAGTTTAGTCAATCTCAGGTAGAGGCTGATAAGCTTGTCCATCAAGCAGGATTTTGGGCACTGGTAGATGAAAGTGAACGCCTCTTTTCTTGGCTTTTAGCCCATAAAAAAGAATCCTATTTGCAGGTTGCAAAATTAACGAGTTTGGCTGATGATAAAGAAAAGCAAGATCAAGTGCTCAGGGTTTTAGAGGTATTAGCTGGCCAGGAGGTTCTCAATGTTTCTGCGCGGAATGTTTTGAAAAATCTCGTCCAAACTCGGAAAATGTGGCGGGCCAATGTTAGCTTTCAAAACGCTTTGGAATACCTGGTTTTACAAAAAAATTAAAGTGAAGATAGATTATAGAAAGGGCTGTAATGAATAAAAAAGAATTATTTGATGCTTTAGATGACTTTTCACAGCAATTGTTGGTAACCTTGGCAGACGTCGAAGCTATCAAGAAAAATCTCAAGAGTTTGGTAGAGGAAAATACAGCACTTCGATTAGAAAATGATAAACTGAGAGAACGTTTGGGAGAGGTTGAGGAGACTGCTCCAGCCAAAACGAAACATGTAAGGGAAAATGTCCGTCGCATTTATGAGGACGGTTTTCATGTTTGCCGTGACTTTTATGGTCAACGTCGAGAGCAGGACGCAGAATGTATGTTTTGTGATGAGTTGTTATTTAGGGAGTAAGTATGCAGATTCAAAAGAGTTTTAAGGGACAATCTTCCTATGGCAAGCTTTATCTAGTAGCAACACCAATCGGTAATCTAGATGATATGACTTTTCGCGCTATTCAGACCTTGAACGAGGTCGACTGGATCGCGGCAGAAGATACTCGTAACACTGGACTTTTGCTCAAGCATTTTGAAATTTCAACCAAACAAATCAGTTTTCACGAGCATAATGCTAAGGATAAAATTCCTGATTTGATTGAGTTGTTGAAGCAAGGTCAAAATCTTGCCCAAGTATCTGATGCAGGGATGCCTAGTATTTCTGACCCAGGTCATGATTTGGTTAAGGCTGCCATTGAAGAAGATATCGCAGTTGTCACAGTTCCAGGAGCTAGTGCAGGGATTTCTGCCTTGATTGCCAGTGGCTTAGCACCTCAACCTCACATTTTTTATGGTTTCTTACCACGAAAATCAGGTCAGCAAAAGCAATTTTTTGAAGCGAAAAAAGCTTATCCGGAAACTCAGATTTTCTATGAATCTCCTCACCGTGTAGCAGATACACTGGAGAATATGCTAGAAGTCTATGGTGATCGCTCGGTGGTCTTGGTTCGTGAATTGACCAAAATCTTTGAAGAATACCAACGAGGAACTATTAATGAGTTATTAGAAAGTATTTCTGAAACACCTCTTAAAGGCGAATGCCTTCTCATTGTAGAAGGTGCTAGTCAAGAAGTAGAAGATAAGGATGAAGAGGACTTGTTCTCAGAAATCCAAGAACGAATCCAACAAGGAATCAAGAAAAATCAAGCCATTAAGGAAGTTGCGAAGATTTATCAGTGGAACAAAAGCCAGCTCTACGCTGCTTATCACGAATGGGAAGACAATCAATCCAATGACTAAACAGGGAAGTTTGCCTTCTTCCCTTTTTTTGTTATACTAGAAGAAGAAAAAAATAGAAAGATTTGTGGGTGTCAAACAGTCTAGTAACTTGTTCTGGAATGAACTTAAGTTTCACCCAAAGAGGTATTAGTGTCGTGTCTCAATCTTATATCAATGTTATCGGTGCGGGATTGGCGGGTTCTGAAGCAGCCTACCAAATCGCAGAGCGTGGTATTCCAGTTAAACTTTATGAAATGCGTGGTGTCAAGTCAACACCGCAACACAAAACTGACAATTTTGCAGAATTAGTGTGTTCTAATTCCTTGCGTGGAGATGCTCTTACAAATGCTGTAGGTCTCCTCAAGGAAGAAATGCGTCGTCTAGGTTCTCTTATCTTGGAATCAGCAGAAGCAACCCGTGTTCCTGCAGGTGGTGCTCTCGCGGTGGACCGTGACGGTTTTTCTCAAATGGTTACTGAAAAGATTGCCAACCATCCCTTGATTGAGGTCGTTCGTGACGAAATTACAGAATTGCCAACGGATGCTATTACAGTTGTAGCGACTGGTCCTTTGACTAGTGATGCTCTTGCTGAGAAAATTCACGCTCTTAATGGCGGTGACGGTTTTTATTTTTACGATGCTGCAGCGCCTATTGTGGATGTCAATACAATCGATATGAACAAGGTTTATCTCAAATCTCGTTATGATAAGGGAGAAGCTGCCTATCTCAATGCTCCGATGACCAAGCAAGAGTTTATGGATTTCCATGAAGCCTTGGTTAATGCAGAAGAAGCACCTCTTAACTCTTTTGAAAAAGAAAAGTACTTTGAAGGCTGTATGCCGATTGAAGTCATGGCTAAACGGGGTATCAAAACCATGCTCTATGGTCCTATGAAACCAGTTGGTTTGGAGTATCCAGACGATTACACAGGTCCTCGTGATGGAGACTTTAAAACTCCTTATGCGGTCGTTCAGCTTCGTCAGGACAATGCTGCAGGTAGTCTTTATAACATCGTTGGTTTCCAAACTCACCTTAAATGGGGAGAGCAGAAGCGTGTGTTCCAAATGATTCCAGGTCTCGAAAACGCAGAGTTTGTTCGCTATGGAGTTATGCACCGTAATTCTTACATGGATTCACCAAATCTTCTTGAGCAAACTTATCGTTCTAAGAAACAGCCAAATCTATTTTTTGCTGGTCAGATGACGGGTGTGGAAGGCTATGTTGAGTCAGCGGCATCAGGTCTAGTAGCTGGTATTAACGCAGCTCGTCTTTTCAAGGGAGAAAGTCCTGCTATTTTCCCAGAAACGACTGCAATTGGCAGTCTAGCCCATTATATCACCCATGCTGACAGTAAACACTTCCAACCAATGAACGTCAATTTCGGAATTATCAAGGAATTGGAAGGCGACCGCATTCGTGATAAGAAGGCTCGTTATGAAAAAATTGCAGAGCGTGCTCTGGCTGATTTGGAAAACTTTTTATCCGTTTAAAATTTTCCAAAGAATAACTCATGAGACTATAAAATTCTCAAAAAATGTGATAAAATAGTTTGAATAAAATAAAGGAGCGAAGTCAGGTGGAACCCAAATATAAACGTATTTTGATTAAGTTATCAGGTGAGGCCCTTGCTGGCGAACGTGGTGTCGGAATTGATATCAAAACAGTTCAAGCAATGGCTCAAGAAATTCAAGAAGTACATAACTTAGGTATTGAGATTGCCCTCGTTATTGGTGGAGGAAATCTCTGGCGTGGAGAACCTGCTGCAGAAGCTGGAATGGATCGTGTACAAGCAGACTATACAGGAATGCTTGGAACCGTTATGAATGCTCTTGTAATGGCAGATTCATTGCAACAAGTTGGTGTGGATACACGTGTTCAAACAGCCATTGCCATGCAACAAGTAGCAGAACCTTACGTTCGTGGTCGTGCCCTTCGTCATCTTGAAAAAGGACGCATTGTTATCTTTGGTGCGGGAATTGGTTCACCATACTTCTCAACAGATACAACAGCGGCTCTTCGTGCAGCTGAGATTGAAGCGGACGCTATCTTGATGGCTAAAAATGGGGTTGATGGTGTCTACAATGCTGATCCTAAAAAGGATAAGACTGCTGTTAAATTTGAAGAGTTGACTCACCGTGACGTGATCAATAAAGGTCTCCGTATCATGGACTCAACAGCTTCAACACTTTCAATGGACAATGATATTGACTTGGTAGTTTTCAACATGAACCAACCAGGAAATATTAAACGTGTTGTATTTGGTGAAAATATCGGAACTACAGTTTCAAATAATATCGAAGAAAAGGAATAAGAAATCATTATGGCAAACGCAATCGTAGAAAAAGCAAAAGAGAGAATGACCCAATCTCACCACTCACTTGCTCGTGAGTTTGGAAGTATTCGTGCTGGCCGCGCTAATGCTAGCTTGCTTGACCGTATCCACGTTGAGTACTATGGTGTTGAAACACCACTTAACCAAATTGCTTCTATCACAATCCCAGAAGCGCGTGTTTTGTTGGTAACACCATTTGACAAATCATCTTTGAAAGATATCGAACGTGCTTTGAATGCTTCAGACCTAGGTATCACACCAGCTAACGATGGTTCTGTTATTCGTTTGGTAATCCCAGCTCTCACAGAAGAAACTCGTCGTGATCTTGCTAAAGAAGTGAAAAAAGTTGGTGAGAATGCTAAAGTTGCTATCCGTAATATCCGTCGTGATGCTATGGACGAGGCTAAGAAACAAGAAAAAGCAAAAGAAATCACTGAAGACGAATTGAAGACTCTTGAAAAAGATATTCAAAAAGCAACAGACGATGCTGTTAAACACATCGACGAAATGACTGCCAACAAAGAAAAAGAAATCTTGGAAGTCTAAGAAATAAACAGAAAAACTCAGTTGGCATTGCTGGCTGAGTTTTATTCGAAAGAAGGAAATATGAATACAAATCTTGCAAGTTTTATCGTTGGACTCATCATCGATGAAAATGACCGTTTTTACTTTGTTCAAAAGGATGGTCAAACATATGCCCTAGCTAAAGAAGAAGGTAAGCATACAGTTGGTGATACGGTCAAAGGTTTTGCTTACACAGATATGAAGCAAAAATTGCGCCTCACTACTACAGAAGTGACTGCAACTCAGGAACAATTTGGTTGGGGAACCGTAACAGAGGTTCGTAAGGACCTTGGGGTTTTTGTTGATACAGGATTACCAGACAAGGAAATCGTTGTGTCACTAGATATTCTTCCTGAACTTAAAGAGCTCTGGCCTAAGAAGGGTGATCGTCTATACATCCGTCTAGAAGTGGATAAGAAGGACCGTATCTGGGGAATCTTAGCTTATCAGGAAGATTTCCAACGATTGGCACGTCCTGCCTACAATAACATGCAGAATCAAAATTGGCCTGCCATTGTTTACCGTCTCAAATTATCAGGAACTTTTGTCTATCTACCAGAGAACAACATGCTTGGATTTATCCATCCAAGTGAGCGCTATGCAGAACCACGTTTGGGGCAAGTGCTAGATGCGCGTGTCATTGGTTTCCGTGAGGTTGACCGTACTCTTAACCTTTCTCTAAAACCACGTTCTTTTGAGATGTTGGAAAATGATGCGCAGATGATCTTGACTTATTTGGAAAGCAATGGTGGCTTCATGACCTTGAATGATAAGTCATCACCAGATGATATCAAGGCCACTTTCGGTATTTCAAAAGGTCAATTTAAAAAAGCACTCGGTGGTTTGATGAAGGCTGGCAAAATCAAGCAAGATCAGTTCGGCACAGAGTTGATTTAGGAGGCTTATGAGAAAATCATTTTATACTTGGCTGATGACCGAGCGCAACCCTAAAAGCAATAGTCCCAAAGCAATTTTAGCGGATCTGGCTTTTGAGGAGTCCGCCTTTCCGAAACATACAGATGATTTCGATCAAGTGAGTCGTTTTTTAGAGGAACATGCTAGCTTTTCCTTTAATATGGGAGACTTCGATCGTATCTGGCAGGAATATTTAGAACATTAAGGCTACTAGATGGGGTTGGGGATAGTAATTTCTCAGCCTCTTTGCTATAATATAGTCATTCAGTTATCTTTTATGAGGATTTTACTTATTTTGGCAAGTATCGTTTACCATTACGAATTGTCAGAGTGATAGGATTTTTGAAAGTTATTTCATACTTAAAAGAAAACAAAATGATAAAACGAAATAAGAGATTAGAGAGGTTCTTTGTTTGAAGGAACATTCAATAGATATTCAACTGAGTCATCCAGATGACCTATTTCATCTTTTTGGGTCCAATGAGCGCCACCTTCGATTGATGGAGGATGAATTAGATGTCATCATCCATGCCCGTACAGAGATTGTACAAGTCTTGGGAGCAGAGAATGCTTGTGAGGAAGCCCGCCAAGTTATCCAAGCCTTAATGGTCTTGGTTAATCGTGGAATGACTGTTGGAACTCCGGATGTGGTGACAGCCATTACCATGGTTAAGAATAATGAAATCGATAAGTTTGTTGCCCTCTATGAAGAAGAAATTATCAAGGATAATACAGGTAAACCAATTCGTGTGAAGACGTTGGGTCAAAAGCTTTATGTGGATAGTGTCAAGCAACACGATGTGACCTTTGGTATTGGGCCGGCAGGAACAGGTAAGACCTTCTTAGCAGTGACTTTGGCCGTGACAGCTCTCAAGCGTGGACAAGTCAAACGTATTATCTTGACACGCCCTGCAGTAGAAGCAGGCGAGAGTCTAGGATTTCTTCCGGGAGATTTGAAGGAAAAGGTAGACCCTTACCTTCGTCCAGTTTATGATGCCTTGTACCAGATTCTTGGGAAGGACCAAACAACCCGTCTTATGGAACGTGAAATCATTGAAATCGCTCCACTTGCCTATATGCGTGGACGTACCTTGGATGATGCCTTTGTCATCTTGGACGAAGCGCAAAATACAACCATCATGCAGATGAAGATGTTCTTGACTCGTTTAGGCTTTAATTCTAAAATGATTGTCAATGGGGATATTAGTCAGATTGACCTGCCTCGTAATGTCAAGTCAGGTTTGATTGATGCTCAGGAAAAACTCAAGAATATTCATCAGATTGACTTTGTTCATTTTTCAGCTAAGGATGTGGTTCGCCATCCAGTTGTAGCTCAAATTATCAGAGCCTATGAACCTCTACCTGTCAAAGCTGAAGAAAACCAAGAAGAAACAGAATAAAGAAAAAGGTTGGCCAAAAACTAGCTTTCCAATAAAACCACACAGTGATTCCAGTCTTGAATCAAATCAAGCTGAAAGAAACACTGTGTGGTTTTTGAATAGTGGATGTTTTAGAGGCTAGATTCTTGGCCAATTTGGTGAGATACATGAACATAAAGAGGCTCTTTGTCAACTGTAGTGGGTTGAATAAAAGCTAACATCTGGAGAGGACAATCGTTGTCC
>NZ_JVHE01000032.1:0-1779 GCF_001072925.1 Streptococcus pseudopneumoniae
ATTCGCTTTCATGGTGTCGTATGTAACGGTTGCGTCGCTTCCTTTAACTTCTTCTACTGTGTAATTATGAACGCCTTCTTGACCCTTCTTGAATGTAAGAGCTGAGAACTTAACGTTTCCTGCCGCATCGTTGCTTACTGTTTCAACAACTTTACCTGTTGAATCTTTAAGAACGAAGCTGAATTCGTTAGCTTTCAACTCACGGCCTTCCAATTTCTTAGTGAAGTTGAATTCAACTGAGATTGGTACGCTGTTTACACGTTTTTGAGTTGGTTTTTCCGGTTTTTCAACAGATTTATTTACTGGATTATAAACATGAACAATTTGGTTGGCTTTATTTTCGATGTCCACTCCACCTGCAACGTCAGCTTTAACTGTCGCTGGAATATCGAATTTATAGTAGCGACCAAATGCAAATTTAGTTGTATCGATAACTTGTGTATTATCCGCATCACCCAATGATTTGTTTACAGAAGTCTTAGATGTTGCTGTAATGACACCATTTTCAACCTTGATGTCAAACTTATCAGTTACGTCATCTCCACTTTCACTGTCATAAGCTTTAATATCAGCAGCATTAACAGTTAATTTTTCTGCATCATAGGTATCAGAGATTCCAACAGATTGGATGTTATTTTTATCAGTGAAGTTTTTCGTATCCAACCATACTTGGTAAACTAGTTTATCACCACGTTCAACAGTCTTGGTATTGATGTTTTCTGCTTCGTTGTTTGAAGTTCCATCTGCGTATGGGTTAGCATTTGTAGCAGTGTACTCATCAGCCAATTCATCATCATCGTCTACAAGTTTTGTTCCTGTAATGTCAAATTTCTCTTTATTAAGAACAAATTTTTCAGGTTGGAATTCAGGTGTTTCAGGAGGAGTGATCTTGTTATTAAATTCTTTATCATCAGTTCCTTCAGTTGATGTTCCATCAGCATTGACACCGCCAGTTGATGTTACGTTTGTTACAGTAGTCAAGGTGTGACCATTCTTAGCAACTTCAACTGTGACTGTTGCTTTCATATTATCATAAGTCATACCAAGCTCTTTAGTAGATGGGATAACTTCTTCTACTGTATAAGTATGAGTTCCAACTTTAGTATTATCAAATGATAATTCAGAGAATGTTACAGTTCCGTCAGCTTTATTTGTTACTGTTTCAAGAGTTTGACCAGTTGAATCTTTAAGAACAAAGCTAAATTCGCCCTCTTTAAGTTCACGACCTGCTAATTTCTTAGTAAAGTCAAATCTTGCAACGACTGGAGCCACATGATAGTTGTTGAACTCTGTATCTGCAGGCATTTTAACATTAGCAGTCAAGATACCAGATGCAGCGTCTTTCGTTACATTAACTGTTACGACTGCATTCATTGAATCGTAGTCAATATTTGTATCTGTTCCAGCTACTTCACGTACAGTGTAAGTGTGTTCACCTACAGCGTTGTATTCAATCGCATCAAATGTGATAGTTCCATCAGCCGCATTTTTCTTAGTTTGGATGACTTTGCCATTTTCAAGCAATTCGAATGTGAAGGCATTTGCTTCAAGAGTCTTACCTTCCAAACGTTTAGTAAACTTGAATTGAGCTTGTGTTGCAGCAGGTGTGAAGGTATTGTTGAACTCTCTATCTGCAGGAAGTGTGTTTGTTGCTTTAAGAACGTGACCTTCTTTAGTAACAGTGATGGTTACTTCAGCCTTCATCGTATCATATTGCATTCCTGCTTCAGAACCTTGAACTTCTTCTACAGTATACTTGTGAGTACCAACTTGTGTATT
>NZ_JVHE01000033.1:0-15422 GCF_001072925.1 Streptococcus pseudopneumoniae
GCTGTACTTGAGTACGGCAAGGTGAAGCTGACGTGGTTTGAATTTGATTTTCGAAGAGTATTAATCGACTTTAGTAAAATTAAGCATAAGAGAGCTGATTAAAACAGAGACTGAACTAAAGGCCATGGCCAATCCTGCAAGTTCTGGATTGAGCACCAAACCAAGACTTGAAAAGACTCCTGCTGCAATCGGAATACCAATGAGGTTATAGATAGAAGCCCAGAAAAGATTGAGTAGAATACGATTAAAGGTCTTCTTACTCATATCAAAAGCACGCGCCAATCCTAGTAAATTGTTGGTTGTAAGGACAAGGTCTGCTGATTCGATAGCAATATCTGTTCCAGACCCCATAGCAATTCCGACATCTGCTACACTGAGGGCCGGCGCATCATTGATCCCATCTCCAACAAAGGCCAATTTCCCATTCTTTTGAAGCTTGTGAATTTCATGTGCCTTTTCCTCTGGCAAGACATTTGCGATTACTTCTTCGATACCAATTTGCTCTGCAATCGCATGGGCTACTCCAGCATTATCTCCAGTAAGCATGACCGTTCTGAGGCCTCGTTTTTTCAATTTAGCAATAGCTTCTTTGGCATTTTCCTTAGGGACATCCTGCAAGGCAATTAAGCCTTTTAACTGACCATCCACGGATAGGAAGACAACTGTTTTCGCTTCTTTCTCAAGCAAATCAAATCGTTCTTGATAATCATGTGGAATAGCAAGGTCAGCTAAGAGCTTAGCATTCCCCAGCAAGACTTGCTTACCATTAATAATCCCAGTCACACCTTTTCCATGCAAGGCTTGGAAGTTTTCCACGGGATAAAGACTGATTCCTAATTCAGACGCACGATTGACAACTGCCTGAGCTAGAGGGTGTTGAGAGGCATCTTCTAATGAGGCAGCCAAACTTAGCACTTCTCCTTCATCTCCGATAACATCTGTCACTACTGGCTTCCCTTCGGTCAAGGTTCCTGTCTTATCAAAAACAACCGTTTGAACTTTTTGGATTTCCTGTAGAACTGTACCATTTTTGAGAAGAATCCCCATCTTGGCACTTCGGCCTGTTCCTACCATGAGTGCTGTCGGTGTCGCAAGTCCAAGAGCACAAGGGCAGGCAATAATCAAGACTGCAACACCATAGAGAAGCGACGTTACAAAACTTTCACCAAGAAAAACAAACCAGATCCAAAAAGTAAGAAGTCCTAAAATGACAACTGCTGGTACGAAAATTCCAGAAATCTTGTCTGTCAAATCTTGAATAGGAGCACGACTGGTTTGAGCTTTCTTCACAAAGTCTACAATCTGAGCCAACATGGTTTCAGAACCTACTTTTTCAGCTCTAAAAATGATCGTACCACTATTATTGATGGTTGAACCAATGACAGCATCTCCAACTGATTTATCGACTGGAATACTTTCCCCAGTCACCATTGATTCATCAATACTCGTTTCACCTTCTAAGACAATCCCATCAACAGCTATTTTTTCACCTGGTCGAACGCGAATGAGATCTCCAACTTTGACTTGTTCTAGAGGTATTTGAACATAAACATCATCACGCAAAACCTCTGCTGTTTTTGCTTGTAGGTCTAATAATTTTTCGACTGCCTGCGAAGTATTTTTTCGCATTTTTTCCTCAAAAACTGCTCCCAAAAGAATGAAGAAGAGGATAAATGCAGCACTTTCAAAGTAAACGGGCAGACCAGTGAAGAGGGCAACTAAGCTATAGAAATAGGCCACTAGGGTTCCCAGAGCAACCAATGTATCCATGTTGGAATTGTGCTTTTTAAAACTAGCCCAGGCGCTTCTGATATATGGAACTCCAGCTACCAGCATAATGGGTGTTGTGGCTAAAAAGGTGCCCCAACGCATGACTTGGTGACTAATTCCTCCTGTAGACATCCCAATCATGAGAATCACAAGAGGCACAGTAAAGATACTAGTAATCCAAAAACGCTGTAAAAGACTGAGAGACTTTTTAGTTTTTTCAACAACGGTGTAGGTCCCCTTTTGCATCTTCATGCCACATGAAAATTCATGTTCACCCAAGTCTTGAGGAGTAAAACGAATGATCTTTTCCTCATCTTGGGCGATTGGTTCTAGAATTCCTTCTTCTTCGAAGAGAATTTCTTTATAACAGTTTGAAGGTGTCACACGGTGAAAAGTAATCTCAGCAGGAATCCCTTTTTGCAGTTGAATGTGGGCTGGATGGTAGCCTTTGTCTGCCGTGATACGGATTTTTTGAACACCATTTTCAAGACTTGCTTTTACAATTTCAGTCATATCATTCTCCTATTCTACAATCATCTTACCGTGCATCATATTCATGCCACAAGAGAAACCATACTCACCTGCTTCTTCAGGTGTGATTTCAACCACATATTGGTCTCCCATAGGCAGATCTGCATGCACTCCAAAGTCTGGAAAAACGATTTGATCCAAGCAAGGTGAAGGATCTTTTCGATCAAAAATAATGCGAGCTGGTTGCGATTTTTTGAGGATAATAGTTCCTGGAGTGTATCCCCCCATGACTTCCACTCGAATTTCTTGATAGCCATTTTTTTGCTGGGCTCTCTTAGCATCTTCTTGCGGTTTTTTGAAAAACCATAAGAGGATAAAAGCAATCATTCCTAAAACAACAATAGATACAAATAGATTTAACATAGCGTCTCCTTTACATACAATTACATCTTACTTCTGTTACAGCACTTGCTTTTTTCTTTGAAATCACTTCTTCCAAGCCTTCCAAGTCAGCTAGGGTAAAGTCACATTCTTCAATCAAATCAGCTAGCAAGAGCTTTATTCTGCGAGAACAAAGCTTGTCTTTGATATCCTGAACCATTAAGCCCCTACTATCATCTAGCGTTAAAAGTGCCGAATAGACAAAGGACTTGCCCTGTTTTTCCCGAGTCAAACATTCTTTCTCCACCAAACGAGCCAAGAGTGTCTGGATCGTGGACTTGGACCAGCTAAACCTTTTCTCTAATACTTTTATGAGATCAGTACTAGTCTGTTCTCCCTGCATCCAGATAATCTTCATGACCTGCCATTCTGCATCTGAAATCTGCATAATCACACCTCCAAAATCTACATTTGTCAATTACAATTATCAGTATACTCTTAAAATCTACATTTGTCAACCCAAAATCACATTTTTAAAATTTATCGCCATTATAAATATTTTTTATCACCACAATAAAAAATACATATTATCCAAAGCTCTCTTTTAATGCTACAATAACTGTATCATTTTCCTAGATGGGAGGTTCTACTTTTGGATTGGTCCATTGTTGAACAATATCTACCACTCTATCAAAAGGCATTCTTTCTGACCTTGCATATTGCAGTTTGGGGAATTCTAGGTTCTTTTCTGCTTGGGCTCCTTGTCAGTATCATCCGGCATTACCGAGTTCCTGTTTTCTCACAATTAGCAACAGCCTATATAGAATTGTCACGAAACACTCCCCTTTTGATACAACTTTTCTTTCTCTACTTCGGTCTTCCCCGAATAGGGATTGTTCTTTCTTCAGAAGTCTGTGCTACGATTGGTCTCATCTTTTTAGGTGGTTCCTACATGGCAGAATCCTTCCGAAGTGGGCTAGAAGCCGTCAGTCAAACCC
The DNA here is from genome assembly GCF_001072925.1 of Streptococcus pseudopneumoniae. GTDB lineage: Bacteria > Bacillota > Bacilli > Lactobacillales > Streptococcaceae > Streptococcus > Streptococcus pseudopneumoniae_Q. Next base: position 3,621 of record NZ_JVHE01000033.1, read on the forward strand.
AGCATGAAATTGGCTTAGCCATTGGCCTCACACCATTTCAGGTCTTTCGCTACGTGGTTCTGCCACAAGCGACTGCAGTTGCTCTACCATCCTTTAGTGCCAATGTTATTTTCCTTATCAAGGAAACTTCTGTCTTTTCAGCGGTTGCCCTTGCTGACCTTATGTACGTTGCAAAGGACTTGATTGGACTCTACTATGAGACAGATATCGCACTAGCTATGTTAGTGGTTGCTTACCTTATCATGCTTCTACCTATTTCACTAGTATTTAGCTGGATAGAAAGGAGGCTCCGTCATGCAGGATTCGGGAATGCAAGTACTCTTTCAAGGAAATAATCTCCTGAGAATCTTACAAGGTTTGGGAGTCACGATTGGGATTTCTATCTTGTCTGTCCTCTTATCCATGATTTTCGGAACGGTTTTGGGAATTATCATGACCTCTCATTCTAGAGTCGTTCGCATCTTGACACGCTTTTATCTAGAATTTATCCGTATCATGCCCCAGCTAGTACTCCTTTTTATCGTTTACTTTGGATTGGCGAGAAACTTTAATATCAATATCTCAGGTGAGACTTCTGCTATTATCGTTTTCACTCTCTGGGGAACAGCTGAGATGGGGGACTTGGTCCGTGGAGCTATTACTTCCCTCCCTAAACATCAATTTGAGAGCGGACAAGCGCTTGGCTTAACTAAAGTGCAACTCTACTACCATATCATCATCCCTCAAGTTTTGAGAAGACTACTACCGCAAGCCATCAATCTTGTCACTCGGATGATTAAAACGACTTCCTTGGTTGTTTTGATTGGGGTTGTTGAAGTTACCAAGGTTGGGCAACAAATCATTGATAGTAATCGCTTGACCATCCCAACAGCTTCCTTTTGGATTTACGGAACCATACTAGTCTTGTATTTCGCAGTTTGCTTCCCTATTTCCAAACTATCTACTCATCTAGAAAAACATTGGAGGAGTTAAATGTCTGAAACTATTTTAGAAATCAAGGAACTAAAAAAATCCTTCGGAGACAATCCTATCCTTCAAGGACTTTCCTTAGATATTAAAAAGGGAGAAGTGGTCGTCATCCTAGGACCTTCTGGTTGTGGAAAAAGCACGCTACTTCGCTGTCTCAATGGCTTAGAAAGTATTCAAGGAGGAGATATCCTGCTGGATGGCCAGTCCATCGTTGAAAATAAAAAAGATTTTCACTTGGTTCGCCAAAAAATCGGTATGGTCTTTCAAAGTTATGAACTCTTTCCTCATCTGGATGTCCTTCAAAACCTCATCCTAGGTCCTATCAAGGCTCAAGGGAGAGACAAAAAAGAAGTTACCGAAGAAGCTCTGCAACTACTAGAACGAGTCGGACTTCTAGATAAACAACACAGCTTCGCTCGTCAATTATCTGGTGGACAAAAGCAACGGGTTGCTATCGTTCGTGCCCTTCTCATGCATCCAGAAATTATCCTCTTTGACGAGGTAACGGCTTCACTTGATCCAGAAATGGTACGTGAGGTTTTGGAACTTATCAATGACTTGGCTCAAGAAGGGCGTACCATGATACTGGTAACCCATGAAATGCAGTTTGCCCAAGCCATTGCGGACCGCATCATCTTCCTTGACCAAGGGAAGATTGCTGAAGAAGGAACTGCTCAAGAATTCTTCACAAATCCACAAACCAAACGAGCACAAGAATTTTTAAACGTCTTTGACTTTAGCCAGTTTGGCTCATATCTATAATCAATAAAGGAGATTATTATGAAACTACTCAAACCACTTCTAACTGTTTTTGCTCTAGCATTTGCACTTATCTTTGTCACAGCTTGTAGTTCAGGTGGAAGCTCTGATGCTTCATCTACGAAGGCAACTGCCAAAGCTCGCACCATTGATGAAATTAAGAAAAGTGGCGAACTTCGAATCGCGGTATTTGGAGATAAAAAACCATTTGGTTATGTTGACAACGATGGTTCTTACCAAGGTTACGATATCGAACTTGGTAACCAATTAGCACAAGACCTTGGTGTCAAACCGAAATATGTATCAGTGGATGCAGCTAACCGTGCTGAATACTTGATTTCAAACAAGGTTGATATCACCCTTGCCAACTTCACAGTTACTGATGAGCGTAAGAAACAAGTAGACTTTGCCCTTCCTTACATGAAGGTTTCACTCGGTGTAGTATCTCCTAAAGATAAAGTTATCAAAGACGTTAAAGAACTTGAAGGCAAAACCTTGATCGTTACAAAAGGAACGACTGCTGAAACTTACTTTGAGAAAAATCACCCAGAAGTAAAACTTCAAAAATATGACCAATATAGCGATGCCTACCAAGCCCTTCTTGACGGACGTGGAGATGCCTTCTCTACTGATAATACTGAAGTTCTAGCTTGGGCCCTTGAAAATAAAGGATATGAAGTAGGAATTAGTTCGCTTGGTGATCCAGATACGATTGCACCAGCAGTTCAAAAAGGTAACCAAGAACTACTTGACTACATCAACCAAGAGATTGAAAAATTAGGTAAAGAAAACTTCTTCCACAAGGCTTATGAAAAAACACTTCACCCAACTTACGGTGACGCTGCTAAAGCAGATGACCTTGTTGTTGAAGGTGGAAAAGTCGACTAATACTCAATGAAATCACAAAAAGAAATCAGGTAATCCTAGTGACTACCTGATTTTTATATACCTTAAGCATTTTGCCAATTTTCTTGGTCTTCTTTAAAACGTTTTAGGAGGTCAAGTCCTTCTGGTGTGATATAACCTTCTTCTTGAGCTAGATGAATCAGTTCGCTGTAGTTTGAAAGGGTTACTAGTTTGACACCAGCATCTGCAAAGTTCATATCTGCTTTTGGCAATTGATAGCTGAAAATAGCCACAACACCAAGAACATCTGCTCCCTCACGTTTGGCAGCAGCAACAGCTTCAAGAACTGAACCGCCAGTTGAAATCAAATCTTCGACAACGACCATCTTTTGTCCTTGAGCTACACGGCCTTCGATTTGATTTCCAGCACCATGGTCTTTTGGTTTGCTACGGATATAGGCAAATGGCAAGTTCATCTTGTCAGCGATGATGGCACCATGAGGAATACCTGCAGTCGCTGTTCCTGCAATCACTTCTACTTCTGGGAATTCTGCCTTAATAGCTTCCACAAAACCATTTTCAATCAAGCTACGAGTATCTGGATAAGCAAGCGTCACACGGTTGTCCGTATAAATCGGTGATTTGATACCAGATGCCCAAGTGAAAGGTTCTTCTGGTTTGAGGTAAACGGCTTGAATTTTCAATAGATGGCTGGCAATGTCTTTAGCAAGTGTCATGGTCTACTCCTTTTGTTTTTATAATCTATTTCTTTAATTTCAGTCTTGGTTCCACTCATCCCTGATCGCATGATAAGCTGCTACTGGATCCGTGGCTTGAGTGATTGGGCGTCCAACTACGATATAGTCACTACCAATCTGATAAGCATCTGCTGGCGTCATGACTCGTTTTTGGTCTCCAACTGCAGCGCCTGATGGTCGAATACCCGGTGTCAGACAGATAAAATCTTTGCTTGTCGCTTCTTTGATAAGTTTCACTTCCTGAGCCGAACAAACCACACCATCTAAACCGGCTTCAGCAGTTTTCTTGGCATAATGAATGACCGATTCTTGAAGACTGGTTTGGATATTTTGAAAGTCTCTCATTTGTTCTTCAGAAGTTGAAGTCAACTGGGTAACAGCAATCAATTTTGCTTCTTTCCCAAGACCTTCTCGCGCAGCCTTCATCATCTCTACACCACCTGCGGCATGAACATTAGTCATGTCAACACCCAGATGAGACAAAACCTTCATGGCTGACTTGACCGTATTGGGAATATCATGAAGTTTGAGATCTAGAAAGACGCTATGTCCCAAGCCTTTCAAATAAGAAACAATCTCTGGACCTGTAGCGTAATAGAGCTCCATACCAACCTTTAGATAGAGGCTCTCTTCAGCTGGAAAAAGAGCTAAAAATTTCTTGACTGCCTCAAAACTTGGAAAATCAAGAGCAATAACTGGACGAGATTCGCGCATACTTTTCTCCTTTTACCTTTGTAAGCTAGAGAGCATGAAAAAAAGGAACCTGCCTACAGCAAGGTTCCACGAAAAATGGGTAGAATCCACCCTTTCACCGTCTAACCTTAGCTGCCTCTCTGGACTGCTTTAAAGGTTTTTTACTATTCTATTATTTAAAGCGGTAGTTGTCAAGTAAAAAACAGTAATTGAACTTGTAGAAAACATGACTCATCATCAAGTCAATAGAATCATCTCAAACTTAACGACTCTGTGATTGTTGGGTTGTTTGATTTTGAGTTTGATTCTGAGTTTGATTCCCTTGCTCTTCTTGTTTTTTCTTTTCTTCTTCCTGCTTCTTCTTTTCCTCTTCTTTAGCTTTGATTCTTGCTTCTTCTAAAGCCTTATCCGTCAAGCTATAACTATAGATCCCAACTTCCATATCAATACCGCTTGGCACTGTTAATTGAGGTTTAATCTTGCTATAGTAAGGCAATTTTTTACCTAGTTCTGATAAAGGAACCAAAACCTCATCCGTATCATACATGGTAATCTTGAGAAGATCGCTGGTTACACTAGTTGGAGCCAATTCAATCGTTTTGATAGCTTGCTTAATCTCTGGGCTGACTTCAGCCAGTTGTTCAATCAAGGTTTTGACTTGCTGCTCATCGTTAAAGAGTACGGACATATAGGTTTCAGGAAGACTGACTAGACTAACTGGACTGGTTTCCACCGTCCCACTAGAAAGAATCGGATAATGATCCTCTCCAGAAACATAATAGGCTACAATCCCGTATTCCTTGACCTGGATGGTAAAATTGGTCGGGAATTGATAGTGAATGCTGGCAGATTCAATCCAGTGATTGGACTTAATCATCTCAGCATGCTTGTCTTTATTGAGGAGCAGATCAAAGGTATAATCACTATCACGAATCCCTGAAGCCTCTTTGATTTGGTCTGCATTGGTCTCTACCGTACCAGTGACTTCTATGTTTTTCAGAGTTGAGTATGGCGTCAAAAGATAGATGGAAAAGATCAAGACAAGCAAACTTGGGATTAGAATCGTAACAGCACGCCAGATATGAACACTTGGAATAGAAGGCTTGGCCATCTTTTTCTTAGACTTAGATCTCTTTTCTTCTACTTTCGTTTCTTCAGATGTTTCGTCCTCTTCTTCTACTTGTTCTGTCTCAGTAGTTTCCTCCTCATTCTCAGGAGAGGACTGGTCTTCTGCACTCTCCTTCTGCTCTTCAGGATTAGAATCTGAGGCCTCTTCTACCTCAGTATCTTCAGATAAGTCTGACTCTTGTTCTTCCTTGGTCTCTTCTTCAGCCTTTTTGCGCAGATATTCACGGTTCTGCTTCTGCCACTCTGATAAAGTGGTTTCTTCTTCCAAAGTTTTTGCAACTTCTTTTTTATTGGCTTCTGCTTGGGCCTTTTCTTTGGCTAGTTGGGCCTCTTCTTCAGCTTTTTTTTGAAGATATTCTTGATTTCGTTTTTGCCACTCTGACAATTCCTTGCCTTGAGTTGGCTCTTGTTTCTTATCCTTTGACATCGATTTTCCTTATGATAGATCTTTTTTTAGTAGCGCATAAAAATCCGCCACAGATTTTAATTCATGAGAATTTTTCATCGTGCTCTGGTAGTCTTCTTTGTGGGTCAAAAGCTTGCTTACTTTTTCTTCTAAAGTAGACAAGGTCAAATCGCCCTCTTGCAACTCCTCAGCATAGCCTTTTTTCACAAAATAAGCTGCATTTTCAATCTGATCTCCACGGCTAGCTTCACGCCCTAGAGGGACAATGACATGCAATTTAGCCATGGCAAGAAGTTCAAAAATAGTATTGGCACCACCACGAGTGATGACTACATCAGCCATATTCATGAGCGGTTGATAGAGGTCAGCCACGTAGTCGACACGATAGAGGTTTGAACTTAGTTCATTTAAACTAGCATCACCTGTTAGGTTGATGATATTATAATGACTAGTCAGCTCTTCCTTGTGGTCTGTAACTAATTGGTTAAAGACACGCGCACCAGCAGAACCTCCGACGAAAAGAAGAGTTGGTAGCTTATCATTGAAAGAAGTTCGGATATCCACCATTTCTTCAGGCTCTTCCATAACTGGACCAGAAACCTTGGTCACAGCTCCTACATGCTCTACCTTAGTGAGACTAGACGCTTGCTCGAAAGTAGAGTACATCTTAGTCGCAAACTTATAGGCAATCTTATTGGCCAATCCCATAGAGAGATCAGACTCGTGGATGAAGACTGGTACTCTGCATACTCGCGCTGCAATAACAGGAGGAACAGATACAAATCCCCCCTTAGAAAAGAGGGCCTGAGGACGAAGACGGAGCATGATAAAGAGCGATTGAAGGATTCCAAATGCAACCTTAAAGACGTCAACCATATTTTGCCATGAAAAATATCGGCGCAATTTCCCAGTTGCAATAGAATGGAAGGTGACATCTAAACCTGACTTGAGAATTTCATGATGCTCAATTCCGTTCTTATCACCAATATAGTGGACTTCCCAGCCATCTTCGATGAACTTAGGCATTAACAAAAGGTTGAGGGTAACGTGTCCAACCGTTCCCCCACCTGTAAATACTATTTTTTTCATATTATCCCTTTAACTCCGCTACAGTGTCGATGAAAAGATCTCCACGTACTTCAAAGTTGGCATACATATCCCAGCTAGCATTAGCAGGACTGAGGAGAACCACATCTCCTTCTTCCGCAAGTTCATAAGCCTTTCGAGTTGCGTCAGCAATATCTGTTGCATCCACATAAGCCACACCAGCCTTATCCGCTGCACGCTTGACACGTTCTGCAGACTGACCGAGAATGACCATGTTCTTAAGTCCAGTAATATCTGGAACCAATTCGTCAAACTCATTCCCACGGTCCAAACCACCAGCAATCAAGATAACCTTGCTATTGTCAAAACCAGACAAGGCTTTTTGAGTTGCTAAGATATTGGTTGACTTACTATCATTGTAGAATTTAACCCCATTGATTTGGTCTACAAATTGGAGACGGTGCTTGACGCCACCAAAGGCTGACAAGTTTTCCTTAATGGTCTCATTATCAACACCACGAAGTTTAGCAACAGCAATGGTGGCAAGAGCATTTTCCACATTGTGGCTACCTGGAACACCGATTTCATCAGCTGCCATGACTTTTTCACCACGGAAGTAGAGTTGACCATCTTCAAGATAAGCACCATCAACCTTTTCTAGTGTTGAGAATGGTACTACAGTTGCATTTGTTTTTTTCGCAAGTTCTTTAGACAATTCCTGGTTGAAGTTCAAAACTAGGTAATCAGCCGCTGTCATATTTCTTTGGATATTCCACTTGGCTTCGACGTAGGCTTCAAAAGAACCGTGATAGTCAATATGGGTTGGCATCAGGTTAGTGATAACAGCAATTTCAGGATGGAATTCCTGGATTCCCATTAGTTGGAAAGAGGAAAGTTCCATGACAAGCGTGTCCTTATCTGTCGCAGTTTGAGCCACTTGACTAGCAGGATAACCGATGTTCCCTGATAAAAGTCCATTTTGCCCCGCAGCAGTCAGAACTTCTCCAATCATAGTGGTGGTCGTTGTCTTCCCATTTGAACCTGTAATACCGACGATTGGAGCTTCTGAGATCAAGTAGGCTAACTCAACTTCAGTTAGGACTGGAATGCCTTTTTCTAGTGCTTTTTCAATCATAGGATTGCTATAAGGGATTCCTGGATTCTTCACCATGAGAGCAAAATCTTCATCCAATAATTCCAAAGGATGTCCACCAGTGACAACCTTGATACCCTCTTCTAAAAGGCTCTGAGCTGCTGGATTTTCCTCAAAAGGCTTGCCATCATTCACTGTCACAATGGCACCTAGCTTGTCCAAAAGACGAGCTGCAGATTCACCAGATTTTGCCAATCCTAGGACTAATACTTTCTTATTTTCAAATTGATCAATTCGTTTCATATCTAGAACTCCATTTCTACTCTTACTATTTTACCATTTTTATGAAAATAAAAAAGCCACAAAGGGCTTTCTTATTTGTTTTTGTCCTCTACTAATTATTCTACAGACTTGAGGGCTTCAAGCATATCTACCTTTCGGAGATAATGATTGACAAAAACTCCTAGGATGGTCAAAATGACACTGACAGCTAGAACTGGGATGAGATACACTTCCCAGCCGACCTTTGGTTGAAAACGGAAGGTACCGGGTGCAATCATCTGAATGAGAAATTGATGGAGATAAAAGCCTGATACCAATCCTACAATCATTCCAATTAGTGACAATATGATGGTCTCCCGATAGATGTAAAGGGTCACTTCTTTGTTATGAAAACCAAGAACCTTGATGGTTGAGAGTTCCCTAATCCGTTCAGCAACATTGATGTTGGTCAAATTATAGAGAATCACAATGGCTAATAGCACCGATACCAGCACCAAAATCGCCATGGTATGATTCAAAGAATTGGCAAAACTTTCAAAGAGCTGAATGGTGGAGGCATTTTGAACGAGGCCACTGACAGCCGCCTGATCCATAAATTCTCCTGCAACTCTCTCGGTATTGACTTCACTTTTATCCTTTAGTTGGACTAGATAGGTATTCATCTTAGGAGTTTGACCATAAATTTTCTCATAGGTCGCCTGATTCATATAGACAAAATGGCCTACATAGTGCTCGGTGATAGCACCTACTTTAAAGGTTTTCCCATCGATTGTAAAATTGTCACCAACAGAAACTCCAGCCAACTGGGCTAATTTTTCTGTCAAAATAACTCCGTTTGATAAGTTCAGTTTTTCCCCATTTTTTTCCAAGAGAACAAAGGGAGCTAGGTCATCTTGATCCGTTACCATGATGGTCACGGTCTGAACGCCAGCTTTACCGGCATAGTCTTCCTCAATCTGTTTGGAAGAAATTAAACGATAGTTTTCAACTTCATCACTCTGCAATTTTTCTTCTAGCTTGGCCTTCTCAGAATCTGAAGCTCTAGAATTGACAGAGAGAACCATCTGGTATTGTTGCAGATCCTTAAACTGCCTGTCTGCCACTCCAACCACAGAGGATTGAATCCCAAGTCCTGCAAAGAGGAGGGCTACTGAACCAGCAACTCCAAAAATGGTCATCAGCATACGCTGCTTATAACGGAAAATGTTGCGGGCTGTCACCTTCTGAGTAAAACTCAAACGTGACCAGATAAAGGTTATCCGCTCCAAGAGAATTTTAGAACCCTTGACTGGTGGCTTGGGTAGTAATAATTGCGCTGCTTCTTCATGCAACTCTCTGCGAGATACAAGGTAGGCAGGTAGGACACTAGCCACTAAGCTTAGACCCAGAGCTAAGCAACTATAGGTCCAATAGAAATACTGCTGACTCTCTCCAACAATCATTCGCTTAGTAATGATATGCGAAATAGTAGGTGCCAAAACGTAATGTCCAAGTAAGATTCCTAGTAGGGTTCCAAGAGTGCCAGCAACCAGACCATAAATCACAAACTTAGCGATGATGTCCTTGCTATGGTAGCCTAGAGCTTTAAAAATCCCTGCATTGGTTCTTTCCTCATCTACAAAACGAGTCATTGTGGTAAAGGTGACCATGGCTGCAACGGCATAGAGAACAACTGGAAAAATATTCCCTACGGCACGAATACTCATAGCCGAGTTACTATACATGAGGTAACCTTGACCAGTAGGAGAACTCTTGCGATTGTAGACATGATAGGTTGGCTCTGTTAGAGCCTTGACCTCATCCTGACTAGCCTGCCATTTATCCTTTTCGCTCGCCAGATTCGTTTCAGCTTGGCTTAGATTTTCCTTTTCTTGCTTTAGTTGTTCTTTTGCTTCTCCTAACTGACTAGATGCTTGACTTTTTTGTGGTTCTGGTAGTTGGCTCACTTGATTTTCTTGAGCTTGTAGACGCGTTTCGATTTCCTGCAGGCGTTTCTTGCCAGCTGTCAAGTTGGTTTCTGCCTCGTCTAATTGTTTCTTGCCCTCATCAAGGGACTCTTGGGCGTCCTTTTTCATTTTCTCTAGCCGCGCTTGACCATTATCAGCAACTAAGTTCTTTAGAGTTGCCTCTTCTTCCTCTAACTTCTTTTCGTAATCACTAGAGAAAGGATTGACATCTGTTAGGCTAGCAAAACGCAGGCGGGCAATCGTGTAAACAGAGCTCTTAAAATTTTCCTCAGTTACGACACCATAGGTTGTTAAGTTCCCATTTCCACTGGCTGAACTCCCCATATCCGTTTTTGAGAAAATATCTGGAGAGTGGACGAAGCCTGTAATGGTATAACTATCCCGCTTCAACTGAGAATTACTGCCCTTCTTTTGACTCAAATGAATGACTTGCCCAATTTGATAGTGATCTTTCCAAAAATCAGCTAGAGCCAATTCATCCTCTTGCTCAGGCAAACGCCCTTGGGTCACCTCAAATTTTGAAATTTTATCAGTATTTGAAAAGATTCGTATGGCATCTTCACTATTTGCCAGAGTCAAATCTGTCATATAGCCAAATTCAACATCTGCTCCTGATAGAGTTTGCAATTCTTCCTGGTCTGCCTGATCTAGACCATAATCTGCTATGACGGTCATATCTGCCGCATTAGTATCTTTCAGATAAGCCCAAGCTGTTCGCTCCATATTGGGACTAGCAACCTTGAGACCAACCACGGCTAAAGAACCTAACATCATTAGAGTTAGGATAGATAAAAACCGTCCCTTTGAACCTGTGAAAGACTGGAGCAGGTCTTTCCAATATGTCTTTCTTTTCATCTCAATACTCCAAATCATCAATATCCTGTGGTTGAGGATTGAGGACAACACTCTTGACACTGGCATCATGCATCTGAATCACGCGATCAGCTATGGGAGCTAGGGAGGCATTATGGGTCACAATGATAACGGTAGCCCCCTTCTTACGTGACATATCTTGAAGAATCTTTAGAACCTGCTTACCCGTCTGGTAATCCAAAGCTCCCGTTGGTTCATCACAAAGGAGAATTTTAGGATTTTTAGCCACGGCTCGAGCAATGGATACCCGTTGTTGCTCACCGCCTGACAGCTGAGCTGGAAAGTTATTAAGACGGTGCCCTAATCCTACATCCTTGAGAACCTGCTCAGGATCCAAGGCATCGGCAACAATTTCTGAAGCTAGCTCAACATTTTCCTTAGCAGTCAAGTTAGAAACCAAGTTGTAAAACTGAAAGACAAAGCCAACATCATCTCTACGATAGTTAGTTCTCTGATGAGAAGTGAAATTCGAGATATTGGTCCCATCAATCCAGACTTGCCCTTCATCATTTGTATCCATACCACCAAGAATATTTAAAACTGTTGACTTCCCTGCACCAGATGACCCAAGAATAATGACTAGTTCTCCCTTTTCAATCTCGAAGTTGACATCTCGATTGGCTACGATTTCTGTATCACCAGTATGATACCTCTTATAGCTGTTTTTCATTTCAATATAAGCCATCCTATCTCCTCCTCTTCTCCTATTTTCACCTTTATTATAACTCTTTTGAGGAGAGAAAGAAAGCTTATCCCTGTAGACTTTAGAGAGATTTTCAAAGTCCTCAGATGCGCTGAATTCAAGTCAGTATAGCCATGCCTTACTCACCATGTTTATGAGGTAATTCCTATAGTTTGTTACTTTAGTTTTTTGTCAAATATCATCTCTGGTCTTCTTTTAGTAACTGATGTATGAGCAAAAAAGGCTCTATAATATTTGTAGTGGGTAAATCCCCTATGGATCTTATGGAGCCTATTTTT
>NZ_JVHE01000034.1:0-796 GCF_001072925.1 Streptococcus pseudopneumoniae
AGATCCAAGCAAACCAGGTCAACCAGTAGAACCAGGTAAGGAACTTCCAAACCTTCCAACAAAACCAGGTGTTGACACACCAATCATCTACGTACCAATCGTAAATGATGTGACTAAACCAACCAAACAGACAGTGAAGTTTGAAGGAGCAGGTGATAAGACTCCGGCTGACAATGTCCAAGACGACTTTACTTTCACTGGTAAAGAAAAACAAGCCGATGGAACTACAACATGGACTGAAACTAGTCACACCTATGGCAAGGTTACTGTCCCAGTCGTAGATGGATACTACTCAGATAAGACAGAAGCTGGATCTAAGACAGTGATTCCAGATCAACCAGAAGTAACAGATCACGTTGTATATAAACCACTTGGAAGTTTGGTTCCAAAATCTGATGATCCTAACTTCCCATCAACACCAGATGTGAAATATCCAAATGATCCAACAGATCCAACGAAACCAGGGCAACCAGTAGTTCCAGATGTACCAGGCTATAAGCCTTACTTGCCAGATCCAAAAGATCCAAGCAAACCAGGCCAACCAGTAGATCCAGGAAAACCAATCACTCCTGAAAATCCAGGAACTGACACCCCAATCATCTACGTGCCAATCGTAAATGATGTAACAAAACCAACTAAACAAACTGTAACCTTTGAAGGAGCAGGTGACAAGACTCCGGCTGCCAATGTCCAAAACGACTTCACATTTACTGGTAAAGAAAAACAAGCTGACGGAACTACAACATGGACTGAAACTAGTCACACCTATGGCAAGGTTACTGTTCCAGTTGTAGAT
>NZ_JVHE01000035.1:0-80556 GCF_001072925.1 Streptococcus pseudopneumoniae
TAGCCGCAGGCTGTACTTGAGTACGGCAAGGTGAAGCTGACGTGGTTTGAATTTGATTTTCGATGAGTATAAAACTTAATACTAAAGGAACCTCTTTAGGTTCCTTTTTTTAAAACAAATACTCGATTAGCATAGGCTAACCGAGTATTTAATTTATTCAACTTATGAATTTGGATCGTCAAGACTACGACCATGCAAACCTTTTTCACGTTGTACCTGACGAAGTTTTTCAGGAGTCACATCATTTCCATCTTCATCAACGATTTTGATTCCTTCAATGTGATGACGAACAGAACGACGATAGCCTTCGATATACTCCTCACGAAGTTTAGCTTGTTCTACTTTTTCTTCTGCAGTCAAGCCTTCTGTTTTTTTCTTTTTCGCAAGCTCATTAATACGAGCGATTTTTTCTGGTGTCATATTTGGACCTCCAATCTACTTTTTAATTTTTATTTTGTATTAAGAAGATTAAAAGCAGCAACTGTTTTCGCTTTATTCACAAGTTCAGTTAGAATAGCTAGACGATTATTCTTAACATCAACATCCTCTGCCATAACCATAGTATTATCAAAGAAAGCATCAATAACAGGACTAAGGGCAAATAGTTGCGTCAATTTATCGTTAGCTGAACCTTTCAATTCAAGACTTTCGACAGCTTGAGCTAGTTCTTTTTCTTGTTCATTTTCAAAGAGGCTAGTATCAACTTTGACGGAGCCTTCTGCTTTTTCCGCTAGGTTAAAGGCACGAGATAAGGATTCAACTGATGATTTGTAGTTTTCAGTTTTTGCAGCTTCAGTTAAGGCTTCTGCTGCTTCAATCATATCTGCAACAACAAAGTTTGAACTTGCAAGAACAGCTTCCTTAATATCTTTTGCAGTAGAACCCATCATCTTATCAACACGAGCTTTGATGAAGTTAAGCACTTCTTCTTGATTATCGTAAGTTAGGCTATCAAATGATAAGGCATAAAGGCTAGCAATCAATTCGTCCATTGGAATATTCCAGCCGAACTCTTCCAAGATACGGACAATCCCTTGTGTTGCTCGACGAAGAGCATAAGGGTCATTTGAACCAGATGGAATCAAGCCAACAGAGAAGAAGGACAAGAGAGTATCCAATTTATCAGCTAGTGCAAGGATAGCTCCGACTTTAGACTCAGGAAGAGCACCATCTGCAGAATCTGGAAGGTAGTGTTCACGAATAGCTTGTGCTACTGCTGCATTCTCACCAGCGAGAAGAGCATATTTCTCACCCATGATTCCTTGAAGCTCATCAAATTCACCAACCATACCAGTCAAGAGGTCAAACTTATAAATGGCTGCAGCACGAGCAAGGTCAACAGTTTCATCAACTGATAAACCTGCTTTTTCTGCCAAAAGGATAGCGATTTGCCCTGTACGAATCATGTGCTCACGAAGTGAACCAATCTTTTCATGGAAGGTTACATGTGATAATTTAGCTACAAGATCTTCAATCTTGAGTTTTTGGTCTTCACGCCAGAAGAATTCACCATCTTCCAGACGTGCAACTAAGACTTTCTCATTTCCTCGGATAACATTATCCAGATACTCTGCATTTCCGTTACGAACAGAAATAAAGTTTGGTTTTAGATTTCCATCAAGGTCACGAACTACAAAGTAACGTTGATGAGTCTCCATTGAAGTGACCAAGACTTCTTCTGGAACCTCTAGGTACTTAGGATCAAAATTCCCCATGAAGGCAGTTGAGTATTCAACCAAATTCAGAACTTCATTCAAGAGTCCTTCATCAATTTGTACCTGAACACCTTCTGCAGCTTCGATAGCCTTAATTTGCTCACGAATCATATTTTCGCGTTCAATGCTATCTGCAATAACATAAACTTTGCGCAGGTCTTCTTCATAGCTGTCAGCATGTTGAATTTCTACTTCGTGACCAAGGAAACGATGTCCACGGCTAACTCTTCCTGAATGAATATCTAAGAAATCCATATCGAGTGCCACATCATCCAAAAGAACTGTCAACGTATGGACTGGACGGATATATTCAAAGGTATTGTTTGCCCAGTGCATACTTACCGGGAAGCTTAAACTAGCCAATACTTCTGGAATTCCAGCCAAAACTTCCTCAGCTGGTTTTCCAGCCTCATGCTTAGTTACGTAGACATATTCTTCACCTTTGATTTCACGGAATTCAATATCATCTACAGTCAATCCTTTACCACGGACAAACCCTTGCGCTGCTTTAGAGAAATTTCCTTCTGCATCCAAAGCAATTTTTTTAGAAGGTCCTTTAAAATCTTCAGTCAAATCCGTTTGTTGGTCTGCCAAGCCAAGTACGCGAACAGCCAAACGACGTGGAGTTGAAAAAGTTTGAATTCCTTCGTATGAAAGGCGGTTATTATCCAAAAAGGCTGCCATTTTTTCACCTAGTTGTTTTTCACTTGGTGTGACAACGTAGGCTGGTAACTCTTCGAGTCCTAGTTCTACTAATAAATTTTTTGCCATGTTTTTTCCTTTACAAAATTTCTTCTTTTTGATAGGCACCTTAGGTACTGGGGACGTTGCTAACTAACTTTGTGAGTCTGTGGGGAAATCTTCTGTCTTCTTGACAAAGATTTCCAACAGTCTCATCAAAGTGGATTTAGGAAACTGATTTTTGAACCTAACGTTTCAAAAATCCTCAGATATCAGTACGGCGGTGCCTATCCCTTTAGCAAGTCTTCAACTCGCCTCTGGGTGCCATACGGGCTCACTTTGTTCGCCCTTTTTCTATTCTCGTAACTGTTCTTCTGCTAGGAGTTGAGCGCGTGTAGCTTCGTCAAGAAGTGGGTAACCAAGTTTCTTGCGTTCAGCTACGAATGTTTTAGCTACGACACGGGCTAAGTTACGGATACGAGCGATATAACCAGCACGTTCTGTAACGGATACTGCTCCACGAGCATCAAGCAAGTTGAAAGTGTGTGAACATTTCAAAACGTAGTCATAGGCTGGGTGAACAAGACCCAATTCCAAGGCACGCCCAGCTTCTTTTTCAAATTTTTCGAAGTTTTCAAGAAGCATATTTTGATCAGAAACTTCAAAGCTGTATTTTGAGTGTTCGTATTCTGGTTGAAGGAAGATTTCTCCATATTTAACACCTGGAGCCCACTCAATATCGTAAACAGAATCTACTTCTTGGATGTAAGAAGCTAAACGCTCTAAACCATAAGTAACTTCAGCGGTAACAGGTCCAGTTGCCAAACCACCGACTTGTTGGAAGTAAGTGAACTGAGTGATTTCCATACCATCAAGCCAAACTTCCCAACCAAGACCTGCTGATCCAGTTGATGGGTTTTCCCAGTTATCTTCAACGAAACGGATATCGTGTTCCAAAGGATTGATACCCAATTTTTCCAATGACTCAAGGTAGAGTTCTTGGATGTTTGATGGTGATGGTTTCATGACCACTTGGAATTGGTGGTGTTGGTAAAGACGGTTTGGATTTTCCCCGTAACGACCGTCTGCTGGACGACGTGATGGCTCTACATAAGCCGCATTCCATGGCTCAGGACCAATAGCACGAAGGAAAGTATAAGGGCTCATAGTTCCCGCACCCTTTTCATTATCATAAGCCTGCATGAGCATACAACCCTGATCATTCCAGTATTGTTGCAAAGTAAGGATAATTTCCTGGAAAGTCAATTTTTTAGACATTATTTACTCCTTTATTATAAATTCTTGCGACCTAGAATACAAAAGGAACCGTGTCTTTGCTCCTAAGTCAAGTGACCTAGGGGCGTCAGAAACGCGGTTCCACCCTAATTTATTACTTCATTATTTTTTAAAATTTACCAAAAGCGCCACACTCATCTCTCAATCACCTGACTCTCACTACCACAGGCTCGCTT
This sequence comes from Streptococcus pseudopneumoniae, assembly GCF_001072925.1. GTDB lineage: Bacteria > Bacillota > Bacilli > Lactobacillales > Streptococcaceae > Streptococcus > Streptococcus pseudopneumoniae_Q. The sequence goes on from NZ_JVHE01000035.1 coordinate 3,869, forward strand.
GGGATTTACTGATAAGATATTCTTTCTTGCTGTCTATTATAACAAAAAGGAATGAAAAAGTAAAATTATTTTATCACTAGTCCTATATATTTCTTAACTAAATCAATTTAACTGCCCCTTTTTGAATAAAAAGAAAACCGCTACTCCTAAGACTAGCGGTTTAATCATGTTTTTAAGCTACGAATGTAGTTGCTCTATTATTTAAGAGTAACAATTTGCAAATCCTATTTTCTCCCAGTATTAGTGGGTTAATTCCTCAATTTTCAACTCTGGCAGGAATTTGGTAGGTAAATTGATAATCCAAGATTATCTAAACTGTTTGTAATCTCTTCTGAAATTGTTGAATCACCTGAATAATACCAATGACTATATGTATTCAACGTAGTTGACTTATCAGCGTGTCCTAATCGATATGAAACATATAAAGTATCCTTATGTAACACATTTATAAGATAAGATGCATGACTATGTCTTAATCCTTTCCCCGTAATTTCTGGTACACCAGTAATCTTAGCATGCCTTTTTATTATCCTAGAAATTGTAGACTTACACAAGGGGGCACCAAAACGTGATATTACATAATCTTTTTCATCATTCTTGATTTGAACTTCTCGCCATTTTCTAAGTATTGTAATCGTAAAATCATCTAAATCAATTTTACGATTCCCTGCTACTGTCTTTGTTTGTTGTTTAGCATACCATACACCGTTTTTGTCTTTCTCAATTGTCGAATGAACATGAATCCATTTACGTTCAAAATCAATATCTTCCCATTTAAGAGCAATACCCTCACTAACTCTTAAACCAGTCATAAAATATAACCAGATCGTCATGTAATTATGGAGTCCCTCATACTCACTAATATCAAAAGAGTTTATTACCTTCTTAAATTCATCAAATGTCCAAAATTTTGTATCAGGGTGTTTTCCTCTAGGATTATCTAATCCTTTAAAAGGAACTCTATCAATATAACCCAATCTTTCTGCATAGCCCAGACATGCTTTAAATCTAGACCACATATTTTTAGCATAGTTACTAGAATACTTGTCTATAATAGCTAAGCGAAATCTTTCACAGTCAATAGTACTAATATCTGATAATTTTTTACTACCAAATTGCTTAATAAATAATTGATGATGTGGTAAAGCGGTCTGATAAGTTACAAATTGAACTTTTTGTTGATAATATTTTAAATAAATCTCTTCCATAAACTCTCTAAAAGTTAGAAAACTATTATTAGTAGTAGAGTTCACAAATTCATGTTTTAAACGAAGTATCTCTTCATATGCTTCCTTAAAAGAATTAAACGGTAGTCCTTGTTGATTTTTCCTTCCTTTCTTTTGGATTCTTTTCCCAGTTATTGGATCAACTCCTAATTCAATTTGAAAATAAATTTTTCCTTTTGAATCTTTGTATACACCTTTATATTTCTTTGTCTTTGATATAACCATTTTTCTCACCTTCTATATCTGAAAAAGAAATACCAATTAAATTTTCTACAATATTTTTAGGAGCAATGCCTAACCTTTTATTATCGAAAGGTGAACATCCTAATTGTACCGCATTCTTATCATTTTTTCTAGCTTCTTCAAACTTTTTTACAGCAATCTTTTTTGCTTGTCTAATAATATTTCTTGATGTGTGCTCTGGAAAACCAATCGCAACTAAATCTTTATAGTTTACTGTTTCCATGATTTTACTACTTCCTTTCTTAGATTTTTTCACATCCATGGCATGACTGATGAAGTCATCATAAGAATTTCACTTGCTGCTCTTTTACGGTGGCAGTCTGAACGGTCAGAAGTATCATTGTATATCATTCGTATCATGGCATATAAAGTATCGCTCTATTTTATTGATCGTTTAAAAATCGCTCTTATATCAATTTGTCAGCCAGTTTAGTACTAACATTTGTACTATTTTTAATTTTTTTTTGTAACATCTCTGAAAGTAAACGATATTCGTCATTTGTTATTAATTTTAGACTTAAAAGTCTATTTAACATACTACAAAATAAACAATAATCAATTATTGCCTCCATAAAATTTCTCCTAGTTAAAATCAAACTATAGTTTTACGACATTGGCAGGTGTGCTGACGCACAACATAGAAATCTCATCTCTCCTCTATTAACGATTGAGAAGCAACAACGTTTAGAAGTATCATTGTCCCTAGAATGTGTCTTGGCATAGAGTGTCGGTCTATTGTCTCATCAAGATTTATCGCTCGCTTACGGTCTTGGCGTCTTGTGAGATTGCTCGGCAAACTAGGAAAGTCCCACCGTGGTCTATTCAATTTTCAATGAACAATAGGCATTTTTGTCTCTTACTCTTTAAGTGAAAAATATGCCTTACTGTTCAAAAAATTTTCTAAGTTTTTTCAAAATCTTGTCTCTCAGGTAGGCCAGACTACTTGGAGGAATATGTTTTTTCTCTGCTAACGCTCTAATGGATAGTTCTTTAAAATATAAATCCGAAATTAGGGTATACTCTTCATCATTTAACTTTGACAAAGCTAATTCAAGAAGTTTCAACAGCTCCCTAGTCTCAACAATTTTCTCAATATCTATGGACTTGTCTGCTAGTTTATCAAGGATGTCATATTCATAATCTCCAAAACTTGAAAACGGCAATACATTATATTTTGCATCTAAACGTTTCAAATAATTCTCACGATTTGTTAACTGCCAATAAGCCTTATAGACTTTCTCTGATACTTCAACTTTCTTACCATTTACTAAAATGTAATAATCTTTTTCCATCTTGTTGCTCCGAATAAAATGACTTCAATAGCCTTCACTGTATTAGTGAATTTTTATAGGGAGTGAACAAAGTAAGTAAGGTAAAAAGTTTCACATATTTGATTTATTAAAAATATTCGAACCTAAAAGACCTTGCCAGTCTGTATGTATCTGACAAGGTCTGTTTCGGTCTCTTTAAATCTATATAAATTTTTCTAAAAAACTGGGAGTTTCAATTTCTTGACTGAATTTGTTAACTATATCTCTAGTAAATAAACCGAGAAACTCCAGACTCTCATTCGGGTTTATTTCAAACAATGAATAATCAGCTTTTTCAAGGTAATCATGAAGTTCTTGATAATTTTTTATATAACTATATCCCTGAGGTGCAGAAAAATTAGGAGACATCTTTTTAGCTTCCTCTAGTAGAACTGGGCTATCTAAAAGCGATAATGAATGAATAGCGGAAAAATACTTGGCTCCTTCTCGATAATGATTGTTTAAATTCAAACAATAGTCATTATTTAAATCAGAATCATTTAAGAATGACTTAATCTCATTTCGTTTCCCCATAACCATTTTTCCAACAATCATTTTAGCAGGTGCAGATAAATAAAGGTAAGCAACCGTTTGTTGTTCAGGAATTCTTGAACGATATTCAAAATGTTTCTTTTGGGTTAATAAGGCTCTAAAGAACTCCGGTTTAAAACTCAGAATAATTTTCTTCAATTAAAACTCCTCCTTCATTACCTCTAGCAAATAATTTACAGTGTAATCTCTAAAGAAATACTTTGGATCACTTGCCCAAGGTGAAAAGACATTCCATAACTTTTTAATCGCATCATCTCCTAGCTCATCTTTAATCAGTGAGATATTAACAATATACTCATCATACATGCCACGATATGCTGAATCTCCTCCAACATATTTACGTTTTGAAAGTTTTGAACCTGAACGATCTAAAATTTGTGGTGTATATATAAGTGCCGGAATCTGGTTATATCCCATTTCCTTCAATCCTTCATAATAGACACGCAGAGGCCATACGCCACCCCAATCAGCGCCTTCAAATACAATACTCAGTGTATTATTTTGGGCATCATTCTCAATGATAGAGATCCCTTTCATAAGATTTCTCATTGGTACATTGGGATTGACTTCCACTTCATTTGTTTCATCAAATGTCAATTCACAGAAACCATGTTCTGGACATTCTGTGCTAAATTCTAACTTATCCTTATAAACTGTGATTTTAGTATCTTTAGTATTTGTGCTGTACAAACCACACTGGGGACACGCTAGTCTAGTACGAAGTTTATTTTCTTTTGGTGTAATAATTTTGGCAATCCTATCATGATTATTATACATATCAATCAGCGCCCGACGTGCATGACGTTCCTTTTGAAACTCATTGAATGTTCTGATTTTATAATCAACACCAGAGAGTTCACTTAATTCTGACAACAATTCTTCAAAAAACACACGATAGAATTCATAATCACTTAACTTACTATCCTTACTATACGTATGGTTTAAGGGCTTGAAATATACACTTTCCTCATGAACTACTTTTTCTCCTTTAGCATGTTCTAAGAGATCCAATGTTACTTCAACTTCTACCCCATATTTTTTTCTTAAAATATCTGCATATGCAAATCCAAATATAAAGTTAATTAAAGTACCAAAATGAGGGTAACTATTTGGTTGCGCACACAAAAGTATATTGACCTTATTAACTCCATCCATCTTTAAGTCAACAATCTGTGTAGTATCATTTAAAATATAGTTCATTCCTAAAAGTGGAAAATACGTAGCATCCATCATTATCCCCTTATTCTGTTTCAAATTTAAATTCATTTAGTATTTTATCTTTTAAAGAAAGGACATCATCAATATTTTCTGCAGTATATACAGATTGAAATACTTTAGTGGCACAGTGTTTCCCAAGCCCTAAAGAGTCCCCGGCTTTAATATATACATCAGCTGATTTTACTCCATCCAATTTTAAAATTTCATCAACATCAGACACAAATGTCACTTTACCCTTTTTAGGATAAACTATAGTCCATCCTCCCTGGTTGACTTGACTAATTATTTCATTAGGAATTAGTTCCTCATGATTTGATTGGAGGTTATACTCAACTTCAAAAAGATTTGTTCCAAATAACGATTCAATGACTGGGACAACTCCCGCCCCTCCCGGCCTGACCCCAATCTCACAAAAATAGATACCATTGACTGAATTTATAAGCTCTAAGTGGAGTGTCACTTTGTCCATCCCATAGCACGCTATAACTTCATGAGCCGCATCTATAAGTTTATCTCTAAGTTGACTATCACTAACTGACACTGCAGATAAAGATTTATTTGATTTAAACTCAAATTGATTTTCTTGATACATCATCAAGTTATTAATTATTGGGGTCTTATTAATAACAAATGTATCATAGTGAAACACTTGACCTTCTATAAATTCCTGAATTATATAGCTTTTATCTTTACGTATATTTTCTGCAAGTTCTTTCACCTCTAAATCAGACAAATCACTTGTAAAAATTGCCATATCTTTGGAGCCCATACCATCCTTTCTTTTCGCTATAACTTTTTTAAATTTTTTTAGCAGTCTCACAACCTGACTATAATCTATATAGTCCTCTGTATATGGAATTTTAACAGAGTTTATACCACTATTTTCAAGCACATCAATCATGAGCTTCTTATCTCTAAAAGTGATAACATCCTCTGGCTTTTTTCCATCAATTTTGAAATGTTGCCGTAAGTATGCGGCACTTAATAAGCAGTATTCTTCAAAAGCAAAAATATGCTCAATAGTGGCTTTTGAACCGATACAACTGATTAATTCTTCTAGTTTTTTTATTTTTACATTGGTTGAAATAGTGACTTCAGTTTCAACTGTAAGTAAATTTTCCAAGTAGTCCTCTGTGTATTCTAGACTCTCTACAGGTGTTATAATATGTATTCGATCTACATTCTGGGCTTCTTTTATGATAAAATCTAAAAAATTATTTAAACCCAATAAAATAAATATTGATGTTTTCATTAAGTTTCCTTCCTAATTCTAACATTACCAAAACTTTGTTCCATAAATCCAATCATAATTTGGATAACCATAAATCGTTCCATCATCGCTTATATTTTTAGGAATTTCGCGCTCCTTACCATAAAGATTTATTACGTACTCTTTAGGAAGAATATGACCTTCAAATTCAGATGAAGTGTTTTCAACCCTATCAACAATTAATGTTGCTGAAGTTAATCCTGGTGCTTCAGGCAAGTGATAACTGTGCATACCCGTAACCATATCACGAATTACAAAACCACTTTTGATTAAAAAATCTTGAATATTTCTCATAGCTTCAACAGTCCATAAAACATTCTCATCATAGGGTATAACCAAACATCCAGACGACTCTTGTTTACATAACTCCATACATCTATGTAACCAAGCAATCGTACTTAATCCTTTATTTTTAGAACCATAAGGTGGATTTATATAGAAAAAGTCAAATTTTTGTTTTAGATCTGGATCAACTTTATCAATGACATTATAAATGGAAGCTTTCACTGGAACTGAAAACTCGAAATCTTTAGAAAATTTATCAATGTTATTGACCATTCTCTCATCAAAGTCAAGAACAGTGAGGCTCTTAGGTTTAGAGGTAAGTCCTTGTGTTGCAAACAACCCAAACATCATGCTCATTCCATCACCATCACCAAGAAATAGCACATCTTTATCACTTAAAAAACTATGCATTAGCATTGTTTGTTGTATCATATCACCACCATGCATAAAAATCTGGTCAAAGGTTCTGTTAGCTGATGGCCTTCTATATGTTACTTGGTCTGCCAAGTTAACCATTTGTTGTGAAATTGAAGGATTTAAGTTAGCAAATAAATTTTTCAAAACATTTCTCCTATTTTATTTTTTATTTTGTAAAAACTGCGAAGGGGGCTATTACTTCTGCAAGCAGTGTAATTTTTACCGTCTTATGATTAGTGGTGTAACTATCTGTTTTAACTGCACACGCTTTATCCACTCGATAACGGATATAATCACTCAAAATCGTTCCACATTTATTTCCGATTCCAACAGAATATGTATCCAAAGATAAATCAAAATTGCAAACTGTTAAATTTTTGATGCACAAAGCAAATTTTGAACCCAATACATTAATTTTTTCATCTATGGGAGACCAATCTACATTATCAATCGAGAAGTGATGACTCTTATCGGGAGTATTATTCAACTTCGATTCTGTTAAAGACATAACTAGATAAAGCTTTTCTCCTTTTTTATAGACATTCTCTGCAAAAGGTTGAACTTGAGTTAAAGGGTGACAAAAGTTTCCCCCATACCCCCAAAAAGTATATCCAACTTTTGCTATCTCATCTTGTTTACGCCTCACTATACTATCAACTGTTTCACCGGCATGTACACCGTACTTCATGTATATAATGTTATCCATTTAACTATTACTCTCTTTCATACTCAATACAGATCTCACTAAAATATTTTCTAGCTGCCTCTTCTATATCAGTTCCCGACAACATAATATAGCCCCATTTTCTATCAAATGAATTTTGTATAGGGTTGACATCTATTGTTGTAAAATCAAGCCTATCTTTTACATAAATATCATCTGAAAAAGTATGAGAATGCTTTGTAACAGATGATATTTTACCAACCTCAGGGATATAATAAAATATTCCAGACCTCCCTTTATTTGTTACTAAAGGCAGCTGTTCACCATCTAACGCTTTAAAAAATAAATAGTATGGATTATAACCTGATACATTTTCGACTAAATCTGGTATGCAATCTCCCCCAGCTCTTAGATGAGATTCCACGACATATACCTCATTAGTTCCCTTCTCAATTATCATTTCTGTGTGTCCCAATGTAGTATTGACGTTAAGGTGATTAAAGATTTTCCTAACATTATTATAAATATCATTGACAAGGTAAGATTCTAAATTTGCACAGAAGACATGACCACTCTCAACAAATTGTGAGTGAGGTGTCCCTTTCGGAATCTTATACTTATCTGTTATCCCAAATATCTGTGTAACTCCATCATAAGTTAATGTCTCAACGCTTACTTCTTTACCATCAATAAATTTTTCCATAATCAACCATCCATTGGATAACGACTCATTAAGTTGTTTTGGAAAAATATCTTCGAATCTATCTTCAGGTGATATCAAAAGGATATCTTGACTTCCTTGACCTGCAACTGGTTTTATAATTGATTTTCCATTGACCTTTAAAAATTGTCTCACGTCGTCAACAGTTTTGGGAACGATATTAGGCACTAGTTTTAAATTGATTGACTTTAAAAAATCTCTCATTTTCTTTTTATCTATAAGTATATCTACCGATTCTTTGGTTACAAACCGATTTTCAGATAAAAGCTTTTCAGAATAGACAGCTGATTTTAAGACTCCGTCCCTAGTATCAGTAAACGAAACAATACCAGCTACAATGTTAGTAGATACAATTCTATCAATTAAGCCATCTAATTCTGATAAATTATTTATGATCACAGTTTCATCTGCAAAATTACATGCTTTAATAAATGTACTGTGTAACATATTGGATTGAAGTATATTGATAACATAAAATCCTTGTTCTTTAGCAGCCTTTACAACTGCTTTATGTCCAAAAAGTACTATAATTTTCTTCATGTTTGTTTCCCCTCCAATTAAGTTATGTGCGTCTCTAAAATATTTATGTCATTTTCCACATAAATTTTGCTCTGCTTGCTAAACAATTCATAATAAGCACCTTTTTTAGTCATTAACTCATCATGACTACCAGTCTCAATGATTTTGCCACCTTTTAGAAAATAGATAGTGTCTGCAATCTGGCAATTAGCAAGTCGATGAGAAATAAATACCTTTGTCTCAATATCATGCAACTTGGAGACTGTTTCAAATATGGTATGCTCATTTTCAATGTCTAATGAAGCAGTTGGTTCATCTAAAATAAGTAGTTGAGAATCTTGATATAATCCTCGTGCAATTGTTAAGCGTTGGAATTGACCACCAGATAAGCTAATACCGTCAGCATTCACAGTGGGATTTAGTTTTTTCCCTAAAAAATTTTCATCCTGCAACAATATTGACTCTAAATTCACTGATTGAATAACGGACTCAATTTTGCTTCTCTCCTTCTCCTTATCAATAATAATGTTATCTATTATACTTTCTGGAAATTGGATTGACTCTTGTTGAACAAACGCATAATTATGATTTACTCCGTTAGAAACAGATCCAGTTTGTGGTTCTAGAATCCCGGCAATAATACCAATTAAGGTTGTTTTTCCACTTCCATTTTCACCTACTAAAGCTACTGTTTCTCCTTTTTTAATCTTCATTGTAAGGTTATCAATGACTTTATTACTTCCTGTATAGGCGTAAGAAATATTATTCATCTCAATAGCGTACTCACTGGTGTCATCAAAATTACTTGGTACACATTTTAATTTATCTAGGCTATAATAAGACGAAAGTTGGGTGCAGACGGTCAATAATTGTAAGTAAGCTGCAAAAGAGTTTTCAATCATGCCAACAAAAGTAAATAGTGCGGTAATAGCGAGGCTAAGTTCAGAAAAGGCTTGATTTTTTGATAGAGTGATTAACATGATTGAACCGATAACTAGACTAGCCACACCTAAAAATGAACTGACACCATCAAAAAAGGCAACTCTATACATCCCTTTTCGGAGTGTCTTATTTGTCTTTGCTATATACTGATGAAATTGTGAATTTACTAAAATAGATAGATCATAAACTTTATTATCACTTAAAAACAGTCCATTCTTTGCTAATTGTTCAAAATAGTTAAGTCCCTTATTGATGTTTAATAACTTATTTGTTCTCATCAATAGTATTTTCTTTTTTAACTCGTTTATGCCAATAGACAGCCCAACTATCACTACACATGTTAGTGCCACAAAAGGATTGATCTTACTAAGAATAGCAGCACTAAAAAGCAATGTTACAAATGTGTAGACTAGTGTAGTAATAATTTCATAATATCGAATGAAAAGAGACTGGTTATCGATAGCAAATAAGGTATTTGATAACTTTGTTCTAATCTCTGATGATTGTAATTCTGAGTAAGTATGGCTCAACATTTTTGATACAATCTTAGTCTTCTTTGACTCAGATAACACCTGATAGAACATTTCAGCCTTTTTAGTTGCGAAATCTGATATTAAACGACAAATTAAATAGAACAGTATAATAACTAAGATAAAAAACAAATTAAATTGATCACTGTAGGCCGTAAGGAGATAGACTAATACTGTAGGAAAAAGGTTAAAAAGTGTATTTGTCATCACTAACAAAGTCACATAGAGAATAAATACTGGCATGAATTTTCTTTTGATATAATCCATGGATTATTCCTCCCCATATCCCTTGTTCTGTAGTTTGTATAAATCAGCGTAATATCCATTATTTTCTAAAAGTTCTTGGTGCTTGCCTGTTTCAACAAGTTCACCATTATCTAATACTAAAATATCATCAGAAAATTTAGTAGCCAACAAACGATGTGTTACTATAATAGACATCTTTTCTGAAGTTATTTTCAAAAACTCCCTAATTGTTTTTACTTCATTATTAATATCCATGGCTGAAGTGGCTTCATCTAAGATATATAAACTTGAATCTTTCATCATAGAACGAAGTAATAACAGCATTTGGACCTGTCCGCCAGAAAGTTGTACTCCTTCTTCTGATAAATATTTGGTATAGTGACTATCAATTCCTTGTGGTAGATTTCTAATCATATCCTGTATTTCTAATTCTTTTATCAAGGTATCTAATCGTTTGATTTGTGAGCAATCAAATTTCGGTAATACATTTTCTCGAAATGTAAAGGCAAGAAAATCAGTTTTTTGAAAAACAGTTGCAAGTTGCTGGTGATAACTTTTCAAATCGATTTTGTTTAAATCAATCCCATTCACTAAAATCTGTCCGACAGTTGGCCTTATAAAACCACATAATAATTTAATTAGAGTTGTTTTACCAGAACCACTCTCGCCAACAATTGCTACTCGATTGGGAGATTCAAAACAATATTTTATATCCTTCAAAACATACTGGTCACTATTGGGATATTTATAAGAAACATCTACAAACTCTACCTTGTTAATTTCTCCAATACTTACTTTTTGAACTTCATTTTGATAAGTAGTAGTCAAGCATAAAAAGTCTTCATATAAGTCATATAGACGAATATCTGTTTTTATTTTTTCTCCATTTTTCAATAGTTTGCTTATATTATCCTGAACCACTTTAATCATTGATAGATAAAAGATTCCGTCTGTAACTCTCAGATATCCACTATGAACACCTAGTAAAATCAAAATGATTCCTGTTAGATAAGGAAGAGCAGATAACACACTAATATACAATAAATTCAAACCATACTGATTAATTTTATTCGTACTCAATTCATAAAACTGTAAAAGTCTGTCAGACAACTTTTTCTGTACAAAATTTTCATAACTCGATGATTTAACTTCACGTAGCATTTTGCTATCCGTTAAAACACTGGAATAAAATCCTGTATAATTCTTTTGACTTTGTGCTAATACATCAATCGCTAGATTTAATTCAGGAATTTTACCATTAAAATAGTGAACCAACAAAGCTAGTAAAGTCATGACAATCATAAATACTCTAGTCAAATTATCGTTCATGATTGCGATTAAAACTAATGAAGAAATAATTGCGAGAGAGGATGGGACTAACTTCATCAATCGCTGATATCCTTTCCAACTTTGAGCAGAAAATAGTTCCCCATTCCTATTTGTTGTTAAATCTTTCTCTGAGATTGTACTTTCAATTGGTAGATCTATTGTTTTTTCAAAATAAGAAGTTACCAAATAGGATAATCGAAATTCTGCTAACTCTGTTTCAAAAATTTGTGATAGTGGGGGACCCAAGAAGCTCAGAAGGAGATAGAATACAGAACTTACAATCGTTAGTTGAAGATTACTTACTCCTTCAATATAATTTAAAAACCCCTTTAAAAACATAACACTAGATACTGGTAAAATTGCATATATCAGTGTAAAAATAACTGTCAGTGAAATGAGTTTTCGATTTGAATAATGTCTGTAGATACTTCCTATTTTTTTCATAAGTAACCTTCCTTCAGTAATTTTTTCTGTACGTTTAGGAGTGGGAGAGTAGATTAGTATCTACTCTCCCTTATGTACATAAGGGAGAGTAGATTAGTATCTACTCTCCCTTATGTACATAAGGACTCATCCATCCTTATTGCTTTTAGGATTAACCACCTACAATGATTAATATGTCACATATAATAAACAGTAAAATTTTTATGAGCCTCTTCATAAACTTTTTCCTTTCCTTTATTTTAGACTTATTGTAAACTAATATTAGAAAAACCAATTTTTTGTTGTGAAAGTGGGATGATTTATGGACGATTTTGGGAAAACACTACGCTTTATCAGGACGAGTAAGCAAGTTAGTATAAATAAATTAGCCGATGATGTTATATCAAAATCACAACTTTCAAGATTTGAAAGAGGTGAGTCTGAAATATCTTGTTCTAAGTTGAATTATCTTTTAAATAAGTTAAATACTTCCTTCGATGAATTTTTAATTATTAATAGAGGTTTTTCTGATTATGATTTTAAAATCATGATAAATGAAGTAAGAGATTCTACTGCTTCAAATGATATTCAGAATATAATAAAAATTTTAGAGAGTTATCAAAACAAAGACAAAAGCACTTTAAAAAACTTTGAAATCACTCTTTTAAAATCTATTCTTAATAATTACTCTAAAGATATATATCCCTCCAAAAGTGAATTAGAAGAGCTCGTTGATTATCTGTTTAAAGTCGAACATTGGGGCTACTATGAAATTTCTCTATTTGGTAACTGTTTTAGACAATTAACTTATCAAACTATCTTTTTATTAACAAAGGAATTATTAAACAAGATTAGATACTACATTCGAGCAGAGAGTAATAAAAGATTGGTTATTCAACTTACTATTAATTGTCTAATTGTTAGTATTGACAAGGGTCACTTCAAAAATGCGAGGTATCTTTTAAAAGAAGTCGAATATCTTTTAAATAATGAAACCAGTTTTTATGAGAAAACCGTATTCATCTATGCTTCTGGCTATTTACTTTATAAAGAAGGCAACTTAGACGGTAAAGATAAAATGCTAGATGCTTTAAAAGTTCTTAAAATTTTAAGTGAAGATAAATTCTATAAAAATTATATTGAGCACTACAATAAAATAGTGAATTAATTATCTATAATATAAATATAAATTAGCTTACCGCTATCTACTGTTTAGTAGCAAGCACAGTAAGTGTGTACACACTTACGACAAATTGATGAAGCAGCCCCTTGTGGAACTGCTTCTTTTTTATCAATTTAAACTTGTTAGGGAATCCCCTAAGACCCCGAAATACACTGCAAGGAGAAAGTAACTATGGCAAACAGAACAAGAAATATTCAGCTCAAAATATGCCTTAACGAAGAAGAAAAATAAATTTTTGAGAAAAAAATGAAACTTACCAAATGTAAAACCATGAGTCATTTTATACGTAAATCTGTCTTGGAAGGAGATATTTTTGTGATAGACTTACAACCCTTCGTAGACTTACAAGGACTCCTCTATAATGCAACTAACAACATCAATCAAATTGCAAAACGTGTCAATACCACTGCTGTTATCTATAAAGATGACATACAAACAATGAAGGAAAAAATAGACTCCCTCTCAAAAGAAATCTGGCAAATACACTCTCTTTTATTCTCAAGAACACATAAGGCAGGAGAGAAGCAAAATGGCAGTCACTAAGATTCACCCTATCAAATCAACGTTAAATCTTGCTATCGACTACATCACAAATAACGAAAAGACAGACCAAGAAATTCTTATTAGCACGCATAAGTGTCACGTTACAATAGCGCATACTCAATTTTTAAAAAGACGAGAACAAGAACAAGTTCATGGAACTGTTCTAGCAAGACACCTCATACAATCTTTTTTGCCTGAAGAAATCTCCCCAGAATTGGCTCACGAAAATGAACTGGAACTCTGTAAAAGAGTCTTAAAAGATGAATACGAATTTGTACTAAGTACTCATATTGATAAAGGGCATATCCATAATCATATCATCTTCAATAACGTCAATATGGTGACAGGAAAATGTTATCAATCCAATAAGAAAACCTGTCATCTAATCCGCTATCAAAGCGATCTAATCTGTAAGGAAAAAGGGCTATCTATTATAGATAAGTACTACGAAACCTTTAAGAAAAAATACAAACCAAAAGGTAAATCATAGTATGAAGATAATCAACGAAAGCAAGGAACATCTTGGAAAAGTAAACTGCAATTTGATATTGATAGAGTAATTAGACAATCAAAAAATTGGGATGATTTCCTGTCTAAAATGGAAAAAATAGACTATGAAATCAAGCATGGGAAATATATTGCCTTCAGACATAAGTATAATGAACGATTCACCAGAGGAAAAACAATTGGAGAAGATTACTCAGAAAAAAGACTCAAGGAACGAATCACAGAATCACTGTCGAGAAAACGAAAACTGTCTAAGGAACAAGTAGGAAATATCATTAATCTAGTCAAAAACTCTATTTATCAGCTGTTTTAGATGGCTTTAACAGCGAAATTATCGCCCATAATCTTTCAACTTCACCAAATTTAGAACAGGTGAAAGCTATGTTAAACCAGGCCTTCAGTGAGGATCATTACACAAATACGATTCTCCATAGCGATCAAGACTTGCAATACCAACACGATTTTTATCATCGGTTTCTAGAGAGTAAGGGAATTCAGCCATCTATGTCACGCAAGGGAAACAGCCCAGACAACGGTATGATGGAGTCCTTCTTTGGAATTTTAAAATCCGAAATGTTTTATGGTTATGAAAAGCACTTTAGGTCTTTAGAAGACCTTGAACAAACTATTGTGGACTACATTGATTACTACAACAACAAACGAATCAAAGTCAAACTAAAAGGACTTAGCCCTGTGCAATACAGAACTAAATCCTTTCAATAATTATTTGTCCAACTTTTGGGGGTCAGTACAAATCGAAAGACTAGTTTTGTTAATTCACGTACTTCAAGATTGGGAAACTGTGAACCGCTGGCTTCATTGAGAAATTATGCAACCAAGTTAGTTGGGTGTTGAGCCCATTTTCTTCTCTGCCTTTTCGTTTAGGAATGTATTTTCTGCCATGAGAAATCTGACGAATTAAGTCACGACCTCGTATAAACTTTTTGAATTGGACATTTTCTTTGTGGTGAATAAAGAAATCGAAACTTTTTTATAAGAATCCATAATATTCTTCTCCTTTCTTTACAACTACTGAGATGTTAAGAACATCTCTCTTACTAAGAAGCAGCTAAGTGTCCATCTGTTACTGTTGATCCAATCTCGGTTAAAACAGTGGCTGCACTTGCTTCGCTCACACCAGTAATTGTTTGAAGGTATCTTTTTTCTTCAGGGAAACTCCTTTTCGATATAAGCCTGAATCTCACAGGTCAATTTTTAAATGAGATCCTGATACATCCGTTATTCTTCTAAGCTCTGTTCCAAGAGAAAGCGATCGTCTAGTGATAACTTCACATTCATAGCTTCAGCTAATTCTCCAGGACTTTCTTTGACATGCTTATGAATGTAAGGAATCACGTTATCACAGTCGATGACTTCCCCGTTAATAAAGAGAGTCAAGAGATACTGTCCTATCTTGGAGAAGATGTCGGAAAGATAACTAGTCAATTTAGTGTTGGCCCTTTGTAAGAGATTATGATTTTCGTTTTTGACTTGTGTCTGATGTTGCTTATAAGAAACCAGTTAACGAATGAGTAAATGTAATTGAATAACCTTAGATCTAGAAATGTAGTATTTTCTATAGTTATAGAATCTTCTATTCTATAGTAATATCAGTTTGTAATTTCTGATTTGCTTCTCCATTCATATTCAAAATTCTTACAAATGTTTTTAATCTTCTCACCAAATCCTCATACTCATCAAGATAATGACCGAGTTCCTCTTGTAGCTTTCTTATTTCTTCATTCACATACTCTAACGACGCTGATTCTGTCAAGTTCAATTTTGAAAAGTCATATCTTGCAAGCTTTCGACTGCTTATATCTTCACTCTTCAAATTGATAAGTACTTCCGCCATCTTATTTAAGTTGGCGATTTTTTCATTAATTTGATTTAGTTTTATATCTATCTCTGCTATTTCTTTTACTAACTCATCTTTAATGTCTTGGTATTTCTTATCTGCTTCAGTTAATTCAATGAAGAGGTTAATCTCAGTAATCTTTTCCTGTAGACTCTTAACTGTAGATCTTCTGTATGGTATTACTCGACTATCGTTGGTTAGCTGTCTTATCAATGTTCGTCCTTCGACATACTGATTCTTATCCGAATGTTCTTTGTTATATACAAAGTATGAGGTTGTCTCACGTATAAAAATTTTATATTTTGTTTGATTCTCTTCTTCTAGAATATCTAATTGATAATTGGGAATGAAAATGAGACCACTCTGCTTAATACCAAAAGATACTTTGATATAAATGCCCTCATCAACTAGCTTCTCTATTTGGTTCTCTGCAAGTTCCACTTCAAATTCACGAACGGTATCTCGTTTTTCCTTAAATGTCTCAAAGGCTTCCTCAATCTCTTCAGTGGATACTTTATCCTTATCTCGTTCTTCTTGGAAAGCATGGTACTGTTCCTGTAAATTCTCTAATCCTTCTGAAACACCGACTTCCTTATTTTTAAAATAATCTTGAAAAAATTTGACATCATATAATTTCTTATCACTTATTTTTTGATGACCCAAACTTATCTTTTGATTATCTTCTTCCAGGATAAAAGTTACATTTTTTTGTTTTAAGCCAATGGTTAAATTCAATTCTTTTGCTTTTGTTATTAACTCTTCTAAAGAATTGACACGGTTCAACAAAAATTCTAAACGACTTTCAATCTCTTGCTTAGCAAAATGCATTCTAAAAAATTCGTCATCATATAGATCTCGTTTGCTGAGTTGGCGTCCTCGAATTGATTTTGTCATTGCACGATCCGTCATCAAAAAACGGCTATGCTTCTGACTAAAATCAATCTGAACATGCAACTGCTTTGCTTTCTCTAAAAAATCATCAAACGATTTAGATTGCTGCATCAAAAAATAGAGACGTTGTTTCAATTCAAACTTATGACTAGATTCCCTATATTTTTTATAATCACGATAGGAATAACACTTCTCAATAATTTTTGCACCAGCTATTTTTGAAATACGGTCAGAAATCATACGAAAATTTCTTTCTATAGCATAGTTCCATATCAATTTTTTATCTGAATTACGATCTATAGCATTGATTAGGATGTGATTATGAATATGATCTTTGTCTGTGTGAGTTGCCACGATGAAACGAAAACGTCCTCCTGTTAATTCCATCATGGTCTCATAACCAATACGATTAATTTCTTCAGGTGTCAGATTATCTTCAGGAGAAAATGATTGGATGAGATGATGGGCATGAATAGTTTGTTGGTGTTTTTCTTGTCGGTCGTTTCTGAATTCGTACAACTTGTCATTATTGGTGAAGTTGACATTGTACATTTCTACCATTTCTGCATGACTAGGGAAGTCCAAGTAATTGCTCATGCCAAAATCAGATACCAATTTCAAATCATCTGTTTTATCGGGATTGAGGATATACTTAATCAAACGCCTACGATATTTTTTACCGTGCGTCGCAAAGTGTTTAGTAACTACCATGAAACTCCTTCAGTCTTTTCACCTCCACTTGAAATTCTTTGTCCACTTCCTTAATTAACTCTCCGACTCCTTTACTCAATTCTTGTAATTGGTCCTGAGAAATCAGATGGCTTTGATTAATCGCACGCGCAATTTGATTGATGTTATTTCCAATCCGTCTCAATTCAAAAACTAACTGGTCATAAGTATCTGTGTTAATCGTGACAAATGACATATTGGGATTAAGCAAAACTTTTCTGGCATAGACTGAGAAATTTTGACAATTGCTCTTAGCAATCCGTTCATTCAATTGGTGTAATTCTGGATCAGTTAGAAATACTTTTTTGAGATTGGTACGATAGCGATAAACCATTACATCCTCCTAACCCATATATTTTTCATGGAACTCACGACTGAGTGGCTGCACTTGATTCACTTCTGCAATCAATTCTTGAACGCAAGTCAATAAGATTGAGACGTGCTCTTGAGTCACTTGATGATTTTCTCTTGCGACAACCAGAACTTCATACACATCTCGACTAATCTGTTCAAACTTTTGAGACTGCCAGAGGGAGAACCAACTTTCAAAAATTCTATCCTGATAATTCTTTTTCAATAAATTTTGACGAAGAAATTCTGAGAAACTATCCACTTTTTGTTCCCTCATCATTTCTTTTATCTGTTTTTCTTCTTGTCTCGTAATTCTAAATTGCTTTCGGATTGACTTAATTTCTTGTCCCATTCTGATATCCCTTCAATATTCTACTTGTCTGACAGTGTAAGTCTACCTCACATTGTCAGTACGCTTCCTAAAGACCTCACTTGGTTCTTGTTCGGTCTTTGCGAGCTCAGATATTGTGTCCACAATATCCCAAAAATCATATCGCCAACCGATCAAAAACTTCTAGTTTTGACAGCTAACGATAAGATAACTTGGTGGCTTCGCCCCCAAACCCCCAGTAGAAAAATCTTAGTTGGATTTTTTAAAGTTGAAAAAAGTATATCAGAGGAAATTTGGAAAAGGTATCACAGCATGAAGATGAGAGTAAGAAAAAAGAGAGACAGAACTGGCTCTCTAGTGCTTTTTACATTTAAAGTATAAAATAGGTAACCTTAAAATATCCCAATAGTTTTTATAGATGAAAAAAATAATTTTAGGTTCTGTTCTATTTTCACCTACTAAATAAGGAAATTTAACCACATGACACCCGCATGTCTTGCCATTTAATAAATTTTCGATTAAATCTTGCTTTCTGATTTGATATGAAAATTTTTTATAATGA
This sequence comes from Streptococcus pseudopneumoniae, assembly GCF_001072925.1. Taxonomy (GTDB): domain Bacteria; phylum Bacillota; class Bacilli; order Lactobacillales; family Streptococcaceae; genus Streptococcus; species Streptococcus pseudopneumoniae_Q. Next base: position 22,719 of record NZ_JVHE01000035.1, read on the forward strand.
TACCTTATCAGTTTTATTGTATCCTTTGATTCATGGAGATTCACCACACAACAATCATAAATAACAATACAAATTAGAAAATAAAGAGCTACTAAAATCGAAAGAACCATTGCTATATGAAATGAATTGTTATTATTAATTTGAAGTAATAACATATCAACAAATCCACCAAATATTACAATGATTAATGGGAAAAAATAAAAATTGGTTAGCAAAAATGTTAAACCAAATATAATAAATCCTATTATACCAGGTAGGATTAAGGATTTTACCGTTTGCATTTCCTTTTCTAGTTTCCTGTATTGATTTGATAAAAATAAATATGATTTCTTTTTCGTAGAATCTTTACTATCCGAAACCAAATCAAAAACATCATCTTGTTCTAATATTAAGAATGTTTTACCTTCAGCTTTATTCACTGTAACACTTTCTTTGTTATTCCTATAAATTTTTATTTTCTCAACTGATGACTCAAATAGCTTTGTTCCTTTTTTTAACTTTATTCTCTGATTATCTATAGGTAAACTATAAATATTATCTTCAATACTGTATAGTGACTGTGGGATTTTGTTTTCAGAAGTCATAACTATATCAAAGTCAGTTTCAGTATCAATCGAATAAACTTTACCATCACTGATATTTTTTAAATAGAACCTTTCGAGAGATTGAAACGGGAACTGTTTTACCTCGTTATCAAAATGATTAATAAAAATAATAAAAATAGAAAGAATTCCTAATAAAATATACACTCCTATTAGAACTGACTTAATAAATGGGAACAAATAAGATTGACTATATTTCCAAAGTTTACCTCTATTCAGTTTTTTGTGAATTGTAAGATATTTTTTGTAAAAAACATAAATTATCTCATCATTCTTGATGTTAGATAAAAATTTTTTTCTTGAATAAATAAAGGAATTCATACTGACTGTTACAGTACATAAGATAAAGAAAAAAACTAAAGTTGGATTAACCAATGACAAAACTGTCAATAAATCTGTTTGAAAATATATTCTTAATAAATAGATACTAAATATCCATAATAAAATGGTAAAGACAATTATTAAGGCAATATTTTTTAAAAATATTTTTTTACGTTTTTCAACTTCTCCATTATCAGAATAGTATATTCCTGCTATAGTAATCGTAGAAACAATCATAGAAATTACTGTTGCTAAATCCTTAATAACATCCATAGTAAAGGCCCTCTATAATTTGGATTCCAATTGAATTCCAAATATCCCTCTCTATTCTTTTTTTAATATGAATCTACTATGATGTTATGAATTGGAAATTTTTTACTTCTATCATATTGTACATAGCAGATAAAATTATCATTTTCTGGAAACAGTTCTCTCTTTCTTCTTAATTCGTTGTGAGAAGCAGTTAAATAAACAATATCAGCAGACATATTAGTTTGCTTACTGGACTTTTTTCCTCTTGTCAGTGAGCGAAGGTTCCTTGCTAAAGCCTGTTTAAATTGACTATCGGTATAATCTTGAATTTCCATCAGGCTACCATCCGTTTTTCAGATATCTCTAACATACGTTCAATTCCATCCAAATAGCCGCTATACCTCTCTATTTCATCAAAAGTTTCTACTAAATAGATATTCGTATGAATCAAGTCAGATAGATCATCACTCATTAAAATCCAAGGATTAGATTCATCATCAATGCTAATTCCCTGACTATCTTGATAACGATAGAGTCGAGATAATAGATTAGCACCTCTTTCTTTCACAATTTCAATTTTTAAAGTCAGTTCATAATCTTCAACAGGATTGAGCATTTTGTCTTCTCCTACAATATCTACATAAGATACATTAAACTTTTGACAAATGATATCTATTAGTTCCGTAGAGACTGAACTAATTCTATTTTCATAACGACTTAAGCTATTTCGAGATATTCCTATAATTCGGGCAAATTCGGGTGGTGTTAAGTCATGTGTTTTACGTAAGGATTTTATGTTTTTTCCAATCATGGCAAACTCCCTTCATTTGATAATACCATTATAACATAAAAAACATAACTCACCAATTTTGGTGAGTTGTGTCTTGTTTTTCTATACTAAACTTTACTTCTAAAAAAGCCACCTAAAAGGGAGCACAACACTCAACAGTATAGAGATAATACTCTTCGAAAATCAAATTCAAACCGCGTCAGCTTCGCCTTGCCGTACCTAAGTACAGTCTGCGACTAGCTTCCTAGTTTGCTCTTTGATTTTCGTTTAGTATAAGTACATCTCTTTAATGAAATGTCGTTATTTTTATCTATCTTCCAGAAAATCGGGGTGAGTTAAATTACTATTATTGAGAAATGATTTAAATTGTTCTGGATCATTTCGATGTAAGGCGCCTAATATTATTCTAGCATCATGCTTAAACTCGCATGTATTAATGGGATTGCGAGTTCTATCAAACCTATCTTCTCCATGAGAGTACTCATTATTTATACGTTGCATAAATGGAGCATTCTCATCTCCGAAATAATTAATAATTTTATCGTCATTCTTTGTTTTATAGTCAGGATATTTAAAGTATAAAAGAGTTTCAATAAATTTTCTACCGTTGTTTGGAAAATTATAAAAAACAGAAAAATTATTTTCGTGTTCATCTTCTGTTGCCACTCTATATATTTGTTCAAACAGGAATACAAATTCTGTGACTTTATTTGATAAATGCGTAGGCAATTTTTTTATATAACTTTTTGACGGGATATTTTCAGCTTCTTTTATCTTTTCTATTAAGTAATAATCTTTTTTATTAGAAAATCTATTTGTATATTTCAAGAAATCTAGATTATGAGTGGACAAGAAGTATTGTAAAAATTCTTTCTTTTCTAGAAGACAAAAAATTAGGTTGTAGATATAAAAAATGTTATTTTCATCCAGACTAGAGACAGGGTCATCAATAAATAAGATTGTTTTTGACTTTTCTTCTGTCGACAAACTTTCTAATCTTGTAATATAATAAGCAAAGGCTATTAATGATTTTTCTCCTTCACTTAGATTATATGCTCTTTCTTCATTACGAGAAACTTCGAAATATATACCTTCCTCATCATCGACTGATTTTAGGGACATCTCTGAATGTGCTAAAGAATTTTGAAGTATCATATTTATACGTTTTGCTGCTTCAGATTCTGACTTTAAACTACCTTCAAGTTCAATAATATCTTGCTCAAATTTTTCTTTTTCTTCCTTTAATTTTTTCTGTTCTTTGGAATTCTCATTTATATATTCTTCAAGTTGGTCAACTTCTTGAGATAGTTTAGTGAACTCAGATACAGGGAACTCTTTTACGATATAATATCTTCGAAGAAAATCTATGCTTTTAGTTTTCCTATCCTCAAATTGTTCTATCTGTTTAATAGTACCATCATATAGTGAGTTAATCTCAACTTGAATTTCGGAAAAATCAATCCAATTTAAATCATTAATTTCAATTTTAGAAAAAATGTCTCGTTGTTTTTCTGAAATTTTTGATTCTAGTATTTCTAGAACTCTTTTTCTATTATTAATATTATTTTCAATCTCTTTGTTTATATTTTGAATATCAGATACAGAGTCTTTAAAATAATCTTCCTTATTAATATTTGGAATAGCATCTAATTTTTGGATTTCTGATTTTATCCTATTATTTTGCAGCACTAATTCGTTTTCCAGAGAGCTTAACTCATCAGAAAAAGCCAACTTTAGATTTTTAATAAGCTCACCATCAATGCCGTTACCACAAAATACACATTTTTCTGGATTATCTCCATGGATATCAACACCATGCTTAATCCAATTTATTTTATCTGGACTATCTTTATATTCATCTAGAATATTACTTACTGAGACAACTTTAGATAAAAGCTTCTTCGTATTTTCTAAAAATAATGTGAAATTAAAATTTTTATCAAAACTAACTAAATCAATTTTTTGTGGTTTATTTATGTTTTTTTCGAGAATTCGTATTTTGGCTTGTTCAACATTCTTTTCTAACTCAGCTACAGCCTTCTCATCATCTTGTAATGGTAAAATAGGAAAATGAGCTGAATATTTTTTAAACTCTTCCTTTATATCTCGTATATCATATTTATTACCAACTACGACCGAGGGATTCTTTAAATTCTTGATTTTTGATGCAGTTGTTCTCAGTTTTGAATTCAAACCATTTTCACTACTCTTAAGCTTTTTTTGTTTTTTAGTTATATCCGATTCAACCTGTGACAATTTTTCATTTCTGGGTTTAAGTTCGTTTAATCGTATATCTTCAATTTTCTTCAAGGTTTCATTAGTATCACTACCTATCGAAATTTGGAAACTATTTAATTTATTGTCATTGTGAAGATAAATATTATCGTCAATAAATTGCTGATTGAAAACTTTACAATCTATTGGTAAGTCGCTACCTATTTCGTTTGACTTAATAATCCTATGATTAGCTAGTTTGACTTCAAAATCTATATTTTCATACTTTTCTGGAAGTTGCTTAAGTTCAATACTTTGAAAAATTTTCGAATAAGTACTTTTTCCTGAATAGTTTCTACCGTAAAAAATATTAATTCTTCCATCATTAAAATCATTACCGATACCTGATTGACTATGCTGTTTGTAATCTTTATAGCAACCAAAATCTTTGATATCAATTTTTTTAATCTCTAAATCTGACATAGTTTATACCTCTTTTTCATTATATCATATAGACATAGCATAAAACAGGATGCGTACTCAAATTACTTTATAAATGAGAATCATTCCAATCGATCTTTGAATTGTGTCGATGAAGCAACTTCTTTCAACTCTGTAAAATGAGATTTTTAAGCCTAATCTATCACATTAAATACTGAAAACTTCGTCTAGATTTGTCAGTCTAACTCATTCCGACAGGAGTTTCATTTCTAACTTGACAGAAAATGATTCACAAGCCGATTGACACGAAACGCAACTGAATTATTCAGATAGACATTTATTACGATTTCATCGGGAAAAAAACAAAATAATGAAAAAGCGAGTCAGTCCGTCTGACTCGCTACTATTAACCCTGATAACTGAACTGCTAGCTATCAACTTGGCTAAGAGTAATTTCTTTCTTTTGAGGTCGCTTATTTCAAAATCCTATACAATAAAATACTCTTGTTTAATTTTTGTAAGCAGATTGTTAGCAACCGAAGTTACACCAACATGCATCAGTTCAGGATCAGAATAATCTAGATTACGAGCATAGCCTTCTGCAACAGTCTGAGCAATACGCTCATCCAATTTATAATTAGAGGCTTTTAATAGTGCTTGAAATAATTCTGAACTATATAGTTTAATATTATTTTCCAATGATACTACTGCCATTTTTGTAACTCCTCTCCTGTCTTTGATTGATAAACCTTCTCTATTTTCATTATATCACAAAAAGATTGGTTGTGAATGGATAATTGTTTAAAAGAATAGGGTTTTCTAAACTCAGAAAGCATTTCTTCTTTTGTAATTTCATTCTGACGAAAACGAGCTAAAGCTTGGGTTGGATTGTCATCAGTCTGAACACCATAGATAAAATCAAAATGGTGTTGTAATTCATCTGGATTTTCCCGATTTTGAAAGACAAATTCCGCAAAATCTAAATCTGACTCTGATTTTTTATGTTTTGCAAAATAGTGACAATGATAGTCTGGGTTCTTAAAAATTTCTACAAAATTTGAAATACGAAATTCTAATATAATTCCGAATTCTTCTTCTGACTCAAAAATATCTTTATTCGCCATAATGTTATTTAGAACTTCAACTTGTTTATTGATAAATTTTCTAGCTTGTTCAAAGTCAGGCGTAATATAGAAACCAGGTCCAAAATCTAGCTCACTCCCTAAGTTAAATTGAACATTGATACCTTTTTTTAACGATTCTAAATGTCGGAACAATGTCGCATGGAACCACTGAGTCTGACCTAGTTGCTTTTCCTGCTTGGTAGTCAACTCCAAAATATTTACTTCCTTCTCTAGTCTATACTAAAAGTATAACACAAGACTTTATGCAAGTAAAAGAAAATTTTATAAAACCATTTATTTCATTCCATCTTTCCTAAATCTCTCTAAATTCTTCTCCAATTGTTCCTTATGAAGTTGATTCTTAGCTTCCTTTAATGTGTCGTCCAAAGTTTCTTCTCTGTAAGTTGATTCTGTTTTTAGTTGTTCTGATTCTTGATTTGTAGTGAAAATGATATCTAGCAATCGGTCTATTTTTTCAAGATCTTGGACAGACATATCAGATAGTCGATGAATTAGCTTCTTAAATATATCACCATTGTCTTGGTTTTTCTTAAAAAATGCTGTAAACATCTATAACCTCTCAAAAAAGCAGCCTACCAGGACTGCTTAGTGTAATTCGGAAATCGCATCATAAATTGACTGCAATTTCTTATTATCTTTATTCTTTGTGTCAATCAACGTATGTAGCTCTTCAATTTTCTTTTGACTACTTTGAATATCACTATTGTTATCCGCAATCAGCCTTTTAAGATGTTGCTGATAACTTGTAGTGATATCTGTCTCTTTCCCTGTTTTAACCTCTATAACTTTGGGTTTAGAACTAGAATTTGATTCCGTCACAGGTGCTTGTTTACGCTTTTGAAAAGCTGCTTCATAATTTACATTATTACCTCCTTGATGATTTCCAAATAAGGCCGCAATTTTATCTGGATCTTCTTGATTTTCTGATTTACTCTCTAATGGTTGATTAAAATTCCAATCTTTTGTCATTCACTCATTTCATCCTTTCTAAATTCAGAATCATCGAATTGTCTTTCTTTACCAAAGGCATGGTCAAGAGCTTCTTCAAAACTCATGTGACTAATGCTTTGACGCCTTTTGAACGTCGCAAACATCGCTGTCTCCAGTTGCTCTTTGTAAGCAGCTAGTTTTTCTGTCTCTCTTGCTACCTTGCTTTCTTGCCTAGTGACCTTTTCTTCTAAGCGTTCGATTATGGTCATATACGATCCTCCTTCATTCTAATATTAGCTAAAACATCTTGATTTTGTTATCACAATTCTAAACATTGAGAGGCTTGTCTTACTGGTGGATTCCCAAACATCTCTTTTGAATTCTCAATCATAAATTGTAAATCTGATTTGTTTTCTCGAAGAGTATCGTTCCAGTCTATTTTTTCTTTCCCAAATTCATTATCAGGTAAGTCCAGTAAAACAGGAAATCCTGATTGAGATAACTTATCAGAAAAATCTTTACCTGCATCATCACAATCTACCGCCAGTGTCAATAAATCAGGATGATTATCAAAATAGCTGGTGGTATCACGAATTGTATTGATTAAAGGCAATAACTTTGAAGGTATTACTGTATCTAAAAATTCCAATTTCTGATTTTCTTCAGCTATCAGTCGTAAAGTTTGATAAGCAACAACAGACCTTTTTAATCCTTCCATAGATACCAAACGAACATCAGATAGACTTTGTTGATGAAGTTCGTAATAGCTCATTAAGTCGATGAACGATTCACAAAAGACCAGTCTATTTGGTTTACCAATGTCAAAGGATATTCCAACATGTCCATGGCTTCCTTTTAGAATCGTTTTTAACCTCTCTCTAGGAAGAGAGTGATTCTTATATATCCCTTGTAAGCTTGCTGCCTGCAGCTTATGACGATGATCAAAGCTTTTAAATACAATAACAGGTTCAACTGTTTCATTTGTTTTCCAACTGGCTTGTGCTATCAAACTTTGTTGAATCATCTTTTGTACGATTTCTTCTGAAATTCCTCTACATTCTGTTAAGTAATATCTGGTCAAACGACAGTCAGAATCTTCTATTGACTTTAAAGGATAATAAAATGGTCTCTCTATATTGTCTTGAACAATGCCTTTTTGAAAAGGTTCTTCAGAAAGAAAGGCTAGAGCTTCTTTAAAGGATATTCCCTTAACTAGTCGAACAAAATCAATGACATCACCTTGAATATCTCTTGAAAACCATTTAAAAGTATTGGTAGTTGAAAAAATCCGAAATGAATCATGTTCAGGATGTTCATAGACACTGCTAGAAACTTGTTTAAAGGAGATACCTAAACGACTTGCTACATCAAGAATTGAAATTTGCTTACATTCTTCTATTTCCATGCAATATCATCATTTTGTCGTAGTATTTGGCAGTGATGGTATTGATGATGATTCTTCTAAAGTTTTAGGAGTTTCCTTATCTAAATCATCCAACCCAGATTTCCAAACCTGTACTTGGTTGACCAATAACTTACCAGGTAGTTTAGAATAGGATAACTTAACTGTTCTTGTTTCTGTCTGATTAGTCTTTGATTGGTTGGCATTCTTTAAATCAGATACATAGGTTACATTATAAGAGACCATGGCAATGGCTTGATTCGTAGTCTGATTGACAAAGATATCAGCTTTTTCAAAATGATAATCCAAAATATAGTCCTTATACACTTGGTTCATGGCATCGTTTTGACTTGTCAATTCTTGAGAATAAGCTGATTCAGTCATATAAGGTTGAATGCGTGTATTATTTTCTCCGAGCTTTTCTTTCGTATAGTACTGTGTCAAAAATTCTTTTACAGTATCCGATGACAAAATACTGGCTTTATCTTCTGCTTGTTTATCTTCCACAAGTTTAGCTGCAGCCAATTCAATCTCTTTGCGACTTTGTTTAGCAGTAGAATGTTGACCAGCAGTATATCCCATCATGAGAATAAAGCTAGTTGCGGCTACTGCTCCAACACTAATTAAGGCTTTAGTTTTGACTTTATTTAACATCTTAGACCTTCTTTCTATAAAAACTAGGTCAAGAATAACAAAAAGAACTTGTAAGTTTTATCACACAACAACTAAAGGTGATTCCTACATTTCAGGCGCAAAATCGTACAGTTCAGAGAAAAAAATAAAACTAGCTGTCTTTGGAGTATAATAGACTTATTGGAAAAAAATAAAATGCATACTGTACTATGCTATACTATAGTTAAGAAAACTATTTACAAAAGATCATGCAACTAACTTCTGAGAACTTTAAATTATTTATTAGTGTAAAAAAGGACACCTTCCCAACGAAGATATCCTGTCTAAATAAAGCTTATAAAGCCAAACACTATAAAGGAGGACGTCCAAAAACGCTAAGTCTATAAAAACAGTTGATGCTAAACTTGCGTTATTTATTCTATTGACCAACTCTACGTCTCCTAGCTTTTGATTTTGGTCTTGGATTAGCGACAGTCACTGAACATTAACATTCGTAGAATATACTCTCCATTCCTCAAGTCTATTTGACTTAGAAAACTTAAAATCAACAAGTGTCACTATAGCTATTGATGTAATAGAAAATCCTATTTCAACGTTAAAAGAAACCAAAGTAAAATTATTCAGGAAAAAAGAGACATAACATAAAGACACAAATCATACTCGATTTAACACCACTTCATGCCTGCTAATTAGTTTTTTAAGAAGGTCATACACATGATTTTACTCTTTTTAAGAAAGGATAGGTCAAGTTTGCCAGAGCAATCACTTGTTTTTCTGGATTTGGATTATTTATGCATTGTGAATACTCATAAGATAACCTTCATTCCTGTTAAAAGTTCTAAAAAGCATCCATTGACTGAAGAGGATAAGAGGTTTAATAGAGATACTTGTAATACGTATTAAAATCGAGCATTTTAATACTAAGTATAAAACTTTTCAATTTATGGAATCATCAACTATGAGTTAAAATAATTTTCGAACAAAGGCTGTCCAAAAAACTTGATATAATGCGTTTTATCGTGGGAATATTCATTTTATTTTCTCCTGAAATTGAGTTTTTACCCAGACTCATTAATTTTATTGATATAATCCAATAATAATGATAATATCAAATAGTAATAAAAGAATTTGATAGTATTTTTTCATAATCTGTCACACTTTCTAATAATTTTTTATGGTAAAGGGAGGTAAATATGATTTTAGGTGAAACTTATAGAAAAATACGAGAAGGAAAAGGTATTTCTATTTCTTCATTAGCAGGTGCAGAAATTTCAAAGTCTCAAATTTCTAGATTTGAATTAGGAGAGACAGAAATTTCATTTTTTAAATTATTATATCTACTTGAAAAAATAGGTGTAACACTAGAAGAGTTTTTACTTTCCTGTAATAATTATGAGCCTTCAGACTTCAATAGCTTGATCCGCTTAGTTCAACAGGCTGCCTACAATCAAGAAATTAAATCATTACTTAATATGGCAAACAAAGAGATAGCACTGTTTAGAGAGACAAATTCTCATTATCATAAGCTAAATGCTATTTTCATTGAAAGCATTGTCTATGGAATTGATAATAATCATAAATTGAGTAATCAAGACACCTCTTACCTTACAAATTATTTATTTTCTGTTGAAAACTGGGGATATTACGAAATTCTTATTCTTGGAAATTGCTGTCGAGCAATATTACCAAATTTATTATTTAGATATGCTAAAGAGGCACTAAAAAAAGGAAAGTTGTATAGTTCCATACCTAGAAATAAACAATCTCTCGTTCAATTACTTCTTAATTCACTTATTATAATGATTGAAAATAGCTTATATGAGGAATCTTTATTTTTAAAACAAGCTACTAAGAATATATTATCTAATTCCACAGATTTTTTTGAACAAACTATTTTTTTGTATTTAGATGGATATTTTGAACTTAAATTTCATCATAATCAAAAATCAATTTTAAAAATAGAAGATGCTTTAAAAATTTTTGAATTATTCAATAAAACAATATACAAAAATTATAAAGAATACTTCGAAAAAAATATTATCAATTTAATACAATGTGGTAATTCCTATTTTGAATAATTGCTTTTTTTGAAAATCTCTTGAACTCATCTAAAGAAATCAACTCTAGCTCTTCAGCAATACTATCCCAACTTGGAATATCAAATAATTTTTCTCTACAAATTGTTTTTAAATATTCATTTTTATTAACTTCACAATTTATGTACAATTCATTGATTACTCTTTTTTTAGCCTTATAAAATAATAGTTCATCAGATAAATCGGATTCATTAACAAGATTGTTCTCTAGTGTTTTAATCAATTTTTTCTTATAGATTGTAGGTGTTATAGTTACGATTTTTAGTAAAGTCATATTACTATAAAATATTGGGTATGATACAATATTATATATCCATTGCTTTTGTGTCCTTAACTTATGGCCTAATAATGAATCTTTAATACCAGTTAACATCGAGTTTAAGATACTTAACATTGCCATATCATGAGATGATGCTACCATACCAGATATATCAAGATACATAGAAATTTCAGAGAGTTCTTGTATTTTATCTAATTCTGTTAAACCACTTGAAAATGTCGGAAAGTTAATTTCTACAGATGATCCACTTAAAGGTAACATATTTTCAATATATATGATTTCACTTTGTAGAAAACTTGGACCAGAAATAGCAATCTGGAATTCTCCTGCTTGAATTTTATTTTTATAAAATTTATATATAGTTTCTAAAGTAACAGACTCAATATTACCTCTAGTACCAATAATATCTATTGACCAAGAACTATTTTTAAAAATTACTCGATTATCATTAATAGATTTTTTACTATTTTCATACTGATTTAATTCAATTAAGACTATTTTCTTTTCCCTCAATAGTTCATCTTCAGTAATAGAAAGATTGAAAATCCTACTTATCAGTATTTTAAAAATTTTATAGAAATCTTCAGCTAGACAGTAACCACTTAAATTAATATAATCTCTAGATGTCTCTCCTTTAATAGCTGCACCATTCATATCAAACAATTCATTTAGTGATTGTTCATTCCCTGCTCGTATTAGTAAATGTTCAATAAGATGTGAAAATCCTAATTCATTTACTTGCTCAATACTAGTACCTGCAACAAACATCAATGAAAAATATGCAAATTTACTTGCTTGATTTTTTTTAAATATAATTTTCTTATTCATCAATTTTTAGAATCTCCCAGAGTTTACTTTTATTGAAATCATGACCACATGTAGGACAATGAGATTGCTTAGAGAAGTGCTTGAATTCATCTTCCCTAAAACTATAAAAATCAAATCTAAATAAAGTATTCCAAACATTACTATTTTTCTCTGTTACACAATCTAACCATTTCTTCACAACCCATGATGACAATAATAGAATATTAGTTAAAATATTTGCAGTTATTAATTTTCCATCATAGTTTGAAAATTTTTTAACTAAATTTTGAAAGTTATCACTATCTTGTTCATAAAGTAAACAATCAACACAGCCTATATTTTGAATATTAGGATTACAAAATAAGAGTTTACCTGCGCTACGTTGGCTAAAACAGTATATACTAGGGATATTAAATAAATAGCATGCTCTATTTACTAATCTTTGTGCTATATAAGGAGGTTCATCCATACAACAAAATACCCAGTCACTTTCAGAAATTTCTTTTTTTACAGCATCAACAGTGCTCATTTTTAACTTTCTTTTTGTGACTACACACTGATAATTACGTTTTAGAATACAATCTTTTACACAGTCAACTTTATATTTACCAATATCGTTAAAGGTAAACATAGATTGCCTATTTATATTATTTTCTTTAACAATATCATCATCGACTAAATGAAGTCGCCCTACCCCTAATTGGGCTAATTGTAATGCGATATGAGAACCACCGGCTCCACATCCTAGTATGGTAACTTTTAAATTACTCAATTTTTCAAGTAATTTAATCCCACCAATACCTTCACTAGAATAATAAGTTTCCAGTGATTCATTAATTAAATAGTGATCAATTTGATTTACAGGTCTATCTAATATTTCTAATAAATTACGATCAGAAAATTTAGATATATATTTTTCTATAATATTTTCGGATATATCATATTTTTTTCTTAATAAATCTTTAATTTCTTCAAAGCTATTAATTCCATTGCAACAAGAAATTAAATCTAACCAAAAATCTGAGTATCCTGTAATTTCTAATACATCAACATCGTCAGCTCCAATTCTTAATCTATCGTTCTTCCATTGGTAAACGATTCTATCCTGGTTCCATTTTGGGAAATAATTATCCATTTTATATCCTCAACTATTTGATAAAAGCATGCAAGATGAACATGCATGCTTTTGTTATACACGAGAAGTCAATTAATATTATTGACTTCTTTTTTATTAATACAAACTAATTTAAACTCTCTTTTTAAGAGTTTAAATTAACTAAATCTAAAATTATCTTAGATAAAGTACCAATTAGTTGTATCTTCTTCACGAATTTCTTCAAATTCTAACTCCAAAATGTTGAAATCTTCCATAATCATGATCATCACCTCCTTTCTATTATAAAACAATTATCTGATCAAACTCTTCCAATATTTCTGGATTTTGATCATGAGTAATGACAATAACAATTGCATCTTTAATGGATAGAATGTAGTCCATTATTTCTTTTGCTTTTATTGGATCAAGGTTACTTGTAGGTTCGTCAAATATATAAACTGAATATGTTTTGACTAAAAACCTAGCTAAATCAATTCGTTGCTTTTCTCCTTCTGAAATGATTTGGTTTGATTGAGCTAGGTTTTTACGAAGGAAGTCTTCATTAAAACCTAAGGATTTTCTTAATTTTTCAGTTAAATGAAGGTTTCTAGCCAATTTGATATTCTCTAGAATATTGCCTTCAATCAGAAAGTCATTTTTTTGCACAAACGCAATATCTTTATATAACTCCTCTGAGGGAATATCAATATTCTGTTTTCCGTTGATTTTTATTTCTCCATCATAAAGATTTTTTGGATAATAATTTAGTATTAATTTTACTAAAGTTGTTTTCCCAGCTCCTGAAGCACCGATAATAGCATAGCGCTTGCCTTTTTTAAATTCATAGGAAAAACAATCAAATAATATTCTATTTTCAATTTCATAATATAATTGGCTAATAGAAATGGTCGAAATATTATCACAATTAATTGTAGTTGTTTTATGAAAAATTTCATGATTCGTCTCATATAGATTTTCTTGGATATTATCAATAATGGACTTACAACTGTTGATTAAATTTTTATTGTAAAGAATAGATTGTAAAGGAGCAAAGACACCGTTTAATAATTGAATACTTGCTACGAGTAATCCAATAGTCAGTAAGTTATTTCTTACAAAAAAGATACCAGCAACCATACAGGATAGTTGAGAGCAAAAACTTAGTAAGGTTCCAGTAGTTGAAGCTATGTCTTTTAAAAATTGATAAGTTTTTCTGGACTCTTCAAATTCTAAACTGATTCCTTGAATTTTTTCTTGAATCCAGCTTTGAACATTTAATAACTTAATTTGTTCAAAACCATCAATAAAGTTTGTCATTTTTGATAAATAGTCACTATTTTGTAGGGAATAATTATTAGTTGCTTTAGTCATTAACTTTCCAGGAATTTGAGATAGAAAAATCGTTATACTTGACAATAAAAGAAAGACTAATGCTAATCGCCATTCTATATAGATAATAGCAACCACACTCATGATAAGGGTCCCTAAATTTGCAATTAGAGAGATTCTAGGAATCAATAAATTTTCTTGAATAAGGTCACTATTTTTGGTGATATTATTTAAGAAATCTGAATGGTTACGGTTGTCAATTTGGTTAAATTCACGCGATAAATAATGTAATAAGAGACCCTTTTTTAGATCTATAATAACTTTTTTTACATATTGATTTTTAAGATAGGAATAAGAACAAGAGATAAAGAACCACAGTAAAATAGAACCTACAGAAATAGTGATATGAAAGAGTAATCCACTATTTGAATTAGATATACTATCAAGTATTCTTCCTAATTGAATAGAGAAGAATGTCATTAAAAGAGCACTTGTCAAACTTAATAAAATAATCAAGAAATATAGTAATTTATATTGTTTCATAATCTGGTTCATATCTTACTCCTTAAGTAACTCTGATGAGAATATTATAATCCAAATATGAAAATCAGAAACAAACCTCCCGTATTTGGGACGCAATGAATGGTTTACACTAAATATAAAAAAAAATTATAAAATAATTATTTTTTAAAATAAGAGGAGAACTCATATTTTTATTTAACAATGAATATATCACACTAAACCAGATAGAATATACAAGTTAATTTGTACCGAAATTACTATATATTATAAGAAAAATAGAAACTCTAAAGCATTCTGTACACTTTAATTTTAATTCATCTCTTTTTATTTCTCACACTAAGTACTAGGACGGGATTATAAGCACATCAATAAAAAAAACTCTATTCAAACTTACCTTTGAATAAAGTCTTTTAACTATCTAAAAAGTTCACATTTTATTCTTATTTATGGAGTTAATGAAGCGCCAACTAAATCCTAGAACCAACATCAGATTGATGAAAAGGTACACAGCTGTAAAACTAGTTAAACCATGTTGTCTGATATCATCAAAATATAAAGTAGGTTCAGTAAAGAACAAATAAATTCCATAAACCTCCACGAAAATAAGAAAACTGACAAAACCAATCAGGAAAAGTCCACTGGCAATAAGAAAGAGTCTCCATAAAAGAATGAGAATTCCTCCAACTGCTAAAAAAATTACTGGGATAAGGAGTAAATCATTCATAACTTTCTCCTTTCTAGTTAATCAATTGACGATAATGGGTGGCAAGAGAGGAATCAAACTCTTCTAATTTTTGAACTAAGTCCAAATACTCCTCTTTTTCATGTTCTTCAAAATCCACACCTCGATGATTCTGAAGAGAGATTTCCAATTGACTAGTGAGTTCTCGTTTAGAAAAACTGTAATCCCCAGTAACTTCCTCATAATGTTCCTTTAGTTCCTTGTAGGCTTGGTATTCTTCAGGTGTTTGAAATCCCTGTACCAAGGCCTCTTCTAATTGATAATAGGTATCTTCCATCATAATCGTTACCTCGTTTCTTTCTATCTTTATTCTACCGCGCTTTTCTTTTCTTGTCCGCTATTTTTATATATTTTTTAATCTAATTCAAAAGAAAGTTGTTCCTGCTTTTCGTTTCCTTTTTCGTGGAATTGCCTTAATGCCTGATCAATAATATCTAAATCCGTTTCTGTTTCAATCAATGGTGCGAGTACATCGTATTCGGCCTTTTTAGTTTGATACTCCTCTTCCTTTGGAAAATTTTTCTCAATTTCTACCTTAGCAGTAGTCCATTTATCCTTTAATTCATCCAATAAGTTCTGAGTTTTCACTTGGTCCTCTTTAATGTAATCAATCGTATGCTGGAGCCTTTGAATTGTCCCCAAAGGAGAATACAAATCTAAACTGACAGAATATTGATTTTCTCCTACAATCTTAACAGAGAAGGTTTCAGGAAGAGGCTGATTTATTGGAAGACTAAGCATTTTAATGTCAAATCCTCGATAGCTTGCTAGGGTACGGAATTCTTTGATGTCAGCTTGATTATGACGGATAAGACGGTGTAGAGATTCACCTGCTTCAGCTCGTTGCTCAAAAACTTGCTTGCCTACTGTCATAGAAAATGCCTGGTCTTTCGATATTTCAGACTGTTGAATATCGCCTTCATACTTGCTTAATCGTTTCTCAAGAATGGGCATATTTTCTTCACAGTAAGAGATTGTATGACGATAGTGATCCTTACTGCGTTGAAAGGCGCGTCTTTGATTTTCTAATAGAGTTAGATCATTCTCTAGTTCCATCTTATATTTGAGATAAGGATTACCTGTTGCTAGTGCCTTAAAATCAGAAGCTGTCATGGTCTGTTCATCAATGTCTTCCGCAGCACGAATCGGCTCCTTAGAAGTCATAATCTGCTTAATATAACGAAGTTTGTTCTCCTGAGTTGCCCATAGATAATTATCAAATGAACCTTTGGTAATGTAGTGGTAAATATCCACTTCCTTGTTTTCATTTCCCTGTCGGATAATCCGTCCATTACGTTGCTGAATGTCACTTGGTCTCCACGGTACATCCAGGTGATGAACTGCTTTCATCTTGCTCTGAACATTTAAACCTGTTCCTCCTTTTTCAGTTGAGGCAAGTAAGATCCGCACCTCTCCTGCATTGACCTTTCGAGACAAACTATTCTTCTTTTCATCACTATTGGCATCATGTACAAAGGCAATTTCCTTACTAGGGACTCCTCTATCAACTAATAAAGCCTTAATCTCAGAATAAACATCAAAGCCATTGTCCTTTTTCTTAGGTGTTCCAATATCTGAAAAAATCATCTGAGTAGCCTTATTTTCCATTCCTTCACGATAAATTCTTTCAACATTATCCACTACCTGAAGCAGTTTATGATTGTCTGCTAGACTATAACTAGAGTCCAACAAACGCATATCAATTGCTAGTTTCCGTGCCTCACCTGTTATCTTTAACATGTTATCCTGACTCGGATCAACTGTTCCACATTTGACCATATCTGACCTCATAACTAATTCTTCTAAATAGAGTTTCTGGTTTTCAGTTAACTCACTCTCAATAGGGATAATATGAGCTTCTGGAACAGGTAAATCCAACATATCTTGTGTTTGAATGTCGGCTGTTTCTTTATAGATTTTCATCAACTCAGGTAGATTGACAAACTTTTTAAATCGTTTCTTAGGCTGGTACTTATCCCCTGTAGGAGCTAATTCCATAGAGTTTTGAATTTCTCCAAAAGCACCTACCCAAGAGTCAAAATAATCAACTTGATAGCGTTTTAAAATATCTGGTTGAATATAGTTCATCATAGTATATAACTCACTAATAGAATTGGAAACAGGAGTTCCTGTCGCAAAGACAATATTTTTAAAATCATGTTCTTCCTGAATCTGTCGAACCTTCATTTCCATATCCACATTCTTCTTAGAAGTTGTATTGGTAATCCCTGCTACATTTCCAAGTCCAGTAATTGGACGTATATTTTTAAAGTGATGTGCTTCATCCACAAAGAGAAAATCAATTCCTAAGTTCTCAAAATCAATAAAACTATCACGATTAAAGCGTTGGAGTTCTTCCAATTGTTTCTCTAGACCACTTATTGATTGTTCTGCTTCTTTAACAGTATACTTATTTTCAGAATATGTTTTAATCTCTCGTAGTTCATTGAGTTTATCCTCGATATAATTCATCTGTCTTTCTTTACTGACAGGTATTTTTTCAAATTGAGAATCCCCAATGACAATGGCATCGTAATCTCCTGTAATAATACGTGACACAAATTGTTTTCTTCTCGCCTTCACAAAATCTTTTTTAGTGGTCACAAAGACTTTTTTAGTAGGGAAAAATTTCATGATCTCTTGGCCAAATTGAGCAGACAAACTAGAGGGCACTACATACAAGGGCTTATGAACCATCCCTAACTCCTTTAATTTAAACCCAGCACCAAGCATGGTCAAGGTCTTTCCTGAACCTACCTCATGAGCTAATAGGGCTCTTTTTTCTTCTACGATTCTTTGAATGGCATTCTCTTGATGAGGACGAAGACTGATATTTTGTGCCAAGCCATCAATGACTAGATGACTACCGTCATACTCTCGACTAACCGTTCGATTATAAAGACGATTATAGCTTTCCTCAATGACTTGTTGGACTTCTGGATACCGTGAGACAAATTCTTGAAAGAGCTCTTGTAAATGCTGCTCTTTTGCTCTTAGAACAGAGGTTTTTTCCAAATCTGTGATGGTCTTTTTCTTTTCTCCTTCCGTAACAGTCATGGTAATCGTCGGTTGGTTTGAATTTAGTAAATTCTCAAAAATCTTTCTTCCTGTATCATAACGTGACCCACTGACTCCAAGACTACTATCTTTAGCACTTGGATAGCGATAAGCAAATGATGTCCTTAAATGAACTTGGCCATCGACAGGATTCACTTCAATGACTTGTTCAACATCAGGCGAAGACAATTCAAATTCACGATTGGTAAAACATTCAAAGGCAAATTTACCATAAACGGATTGAGGAATCCAACGTGACCCTATTTTAAACTCAATATCTGCCAGATGAATCCTCGGAGGGCGAACAGATTCTAACAAATCTAAAGCATGGTTCCAATCATATTCTTGGTTGTTTTCCTCCACTAATAGTTGAACTACTTCTATCTTGTTGAGAATGTCTCCTGATAAAAACTGATTCTTAGAAAGATATTTTCTTTCTCCTCTTAAATAGCTTTCTGGATCCATTAAAATCTGGTCTCCTAACTCATCTAAAATAGCAGCTTGGCTATGTTCGGGATAAATTGATACCATATAGTCTAAATCAACCCCTCTACCATCCGATAAACTGGAATTTAAGGCATCTAAAGCCGTTGAAACTCTTGTAATCTCTCTCTCCGGCCTAACCAATGCTTTCTCAAAGGCTAAAGATTTTTTATATTTTACTTTCTGACTTTTAGAATCAATGTATTCATCTTCTAAACTTGCTAGTAAAGAATACTTATCGTCACTATCAAATAAGTTCCGATTGACTGAGGCATTCAAGTATCCAAATTGACTTACAAAGCGGTCATAGTCATGATTGAGTTTACTAAGTAACACCTGAAAATCAGCCCGACTATAATCTTGATGACGTTGAATTTCAATTAAGGATTGATAGGTCTCTCTCAAATCAACCATGCCCTTAATGCGACTAATATCCTTATCCGATAAGGGACTTTCATAAAAGACAGTTTTTTTGAACAGTCCCTTATATTTCCCTCTTTTACTCGCTTCTTCTGACTTGTAAACATCTAGTGCTTCCTCATCTGTCAAATGAAGTTGCACGAATCGGTCTATTTTATGTTCAGACAAAGAACTGTCCCAAGCTTTAAAATCTCCCTTTTCATCTACATAATAACTAATTTCGTCTACTTTTGAACTTTTCCGAATGCCATGCGTATCTCGGTAATAAATTTGATTTCTCTCATATCCAAAAGAATAGAGCGCTAAGTCCTCACGTATACGACTTGGGATCGAATTATCCACTTCTTCTTGGATAAAAACAGGTGCTTTCAAAGAATTGTCAATTGGTTTAGGTTCTTCCACATTTTCTAACGCTTCCATAATGTCAGTAGCTAATGTTTCTGATACCCCCTTAACATTGAGGGTTCCTCCATTAAAATTACGTACCTCATATTCACCCAAAACTTGTGTATTGTATTTCCCATCAAAATAAGGATTGATCCAGACACGCTTATCCTCCTCAAAGGGAATAGAGCCACTAAAGACAAGCTCATCTTCATTAAGATTCTTTGCTTGGTCCTTTTGAAAGAAGAGGAGATCTGTAGTTACTCGGGTACCTGCAATCTTTTTAAAAGCCGTATCCGGCAAACGAACTCCCCCTAAAAAATGAGTGTTGGATTTAATCTCTTGTAAGACATTATCTGTCCGTTTATCCATTGTGCCAATAGAAGAGATAATCGAAACTTGTCCTCCATCTCTTACTAAATCAAGTGAGTGTTTGACAAAGTAATCATGAATCATATAAGGTTTATCATAGTTTTTATCTGCAATGCGAAAATTTCCAAATGGAACATTCGTTAAGACTAAATCAAAACTATTATTTTGATAGGGCACTTCTTCAAATCCTCGCACTTCAATATGGGTATTGGGGTGGAGTTGTTTTGCGATTGCGCCTGTCACGCTGTCTAATTCAACTCCATAGAGTTCTGACCTCTCTCGTATACTTCTAGGCATAGCCGCAAAGAAGTTCCCAGTCCCCATAGAAGGATCTAGTATCCTTCCTCCCTCAAAACCATCATCCAGTAATTTTTGCCAAATCTGGCGAATAATCATTGGGTCTGTATAATAGGCTGTGAGGGAACTTTGTTTCATGGTGGAGTATTCTGACTTACTTACTAAGCTCCTAAGAGTTAAACGTTCTGCTTCATACTTTGGATTGAGTTCATCAAAAAATTCATTGGCAAGACCGCCCCAGCCGACATACTTGGCTAGTAGCTCTTGTTCTTCTGGATTCGCTTGTCGTCCATCTTTTTCTAATCTTTTAACAATTTCAATTGCGGCGATATTCGTTTCAATTTTTTCTCGATTTGTCTTAGGGTAAAAGTCCTCTAAATCATCTGGAAAAACAAAATCTTTAACGGGGACATCCGTCTCTTCTATATCTGAAATAAGCGTTTCTGTTTCCTTATCTTTTTCCTTTTCATTTTCATTTTCTTCTTCCAGATAGGAATACAAATCTATTTCCAGACTTTCACTTGATGAATCCATCTCAATCTCTGAATTTTCTTTTTCAAGTTCTACCAGAGACAATACTTGTTCAATCTCTTCCAAACTGTTCAAATATAAAATAGGATTTTCTTCAAATAACTGGTTGGAATCATTGAATAGCTCTAGGCGAACTAAGTCATTTATCTGTGCATTTTCAATTGAAACCAACTGAAATACTTGTCCTTTATAACTTACTTGTGAACCAATCGGATATTCCCTCAAAGCTTCTTCTACAATTTTATCTACTTTAGTTAGGGAATGAACTTCCACATTTTCTTCTACCTGGTCAATATTATCTAAAGGTAAGACTGCTTCCTCTACTTGCTTAGACTTTTCTCTTATAGCCTTTACTTCATCAAAATAAGTAATAATCTTCAGCTTTTGTGTCAGTGGGAGTTGTGTGTAGTTTTCTTCATGATGGACAAGATCCGTAACGATATCTAAAGTAGCCGTCAATTCTGAGCCCAAATAGGCTAGAACATCTCCTTCTTTTTCTTCAAAATGAATCTCAAGAACTTCTTTTTTTAGTTCTTTGGAATCAACCATTAGAAGAAACTCCTCTATATCTCTACTAATGCGATCAGATAGATTATTCGCAACCCGATAGACATTGACTAAATTGACATCCTGATTCTGATGAAATACAAGCTCACTTAATGGTGTTAGCTTCTCTTTTTCAGATTGGATGTAAAATCGAGTGAAAAGATTATAGGTTGCGACTTCTAGCACCAAGTTTTTCTCAAAATTACTTAATTGAGATAATTTACTTAGACCTGCTTGTCCAAAATTTCTTGTGTAACTTTCTAAATCTTGGTCATTATTTTCAGAACTGGCCTCTAGGAAAGAAACAATATCTTGATCAAAAGAATATACGTGAGGAATCTCTTCTATCTTGCCCTCTTCAGTCAAAAAATTCACTACCAAATCCTGCCATTTCTCATCAAAATGTTGAGCTTGATAACGAAGAAATAGGTCCATTTTCTCCCTATCTTTTGGAATTGTTCCACGAAACATAGCCAATAATTGCATTACTTCCATACTCACTCCTTTCATCTATACGAAAATAGGAGAATCACATGATTCCCCTACAACTCTATCTCCATTTCAACCTCTTGAGGACTGGTTTCTAAATCACTAGACAAAAGAGAAACAGAATCTGTTCTCATGTAGTAAGTATATAAGTCTTCTAGGTCTTGTTGGTTTTCAATCCCTGTTTCAATACTAATCAGAGCCTGTATAAATTCCTTGTAGTGACTCTCCATCATATCTGAAATCTTTTGTTTCATTTCCATAAATACTGAAGATGGTTCAGTTATACTTGTTTGGTCTATGTCTTGTAAATCCTTTTCTAAGGGATTGGTTCCTTCTTCTACTTCCACTAAATCTGAACGACCATCACCATCAGAATCTGCGCTAATAGGATTGGTTCCTAGCGCTAATTCTTGAGCATCAGTTAGTCCATCTTGATCCGAATCACGTTGATAAATGGCTTCCATATACTTCCTTCTTTCCTAGTTAATCTTTTTTCACTCCAATCCTACCAAATATTCCTTGAAAGAAGTATCACAACAAAAAAAGAGAACGAGCCAAAACTGCGTTCTCAAATAATATTGTGATTATAAACAAGTACTCCAGATTTTCGAAATTTATGCTGTATATAATCAAAAACTTTCTTATTGCTGAATCTTGCCATATCATCTATGTGATAAATCGGTAACTCGAATGACTTGGTCCACTTGCTCCCAAATAAGAGGATTGTGGGTCGCAATAATAATGGTTCGATTCGGATTTTTTAAAGATTCTAGGATAGAGAGTAATTCCTCAGAGTTTTTGGGGTCTAGCGAAGCGGTTGGTTCATCTGCAAGAATCAAAGGCGGATCCTTTAAAATTATCTTCGCTAGTGCAACACGTTGTGCTTCTCCTCCTGATAACTCAAATATAGGTTGCTTTAAATCCAAATAAGAGAGGTTTACACGGTTTAGAGCTTGTTTCATCAAAGAGAGTTTCTCTTTTTCTTTCAACTTTTTACCAACTAAACCCAGATTGAGATTCTCTTTGACGGTTTGGCTTTCAATTAAGCCAAAATCTTGAAATAAATATCCCAAGTAATCTCTAAAGAAAACAGAGGGCTTAATGTCTTTAAGAGAGGTGCCATCATAGATGATTTGCCCTTTGTCATATGGCTCTAATCGTCCAATCATATTCAAGAGTGTTGTCTTACCACAGCCACTTGTACCGATTAAGGCATAAATTTTCCCACCTTCAAAATGAAGATTAATATCTGAAAATAGCTGACGGCTTCCAAATTTTTTAGATATATTCTTTAGTTCAATCATCCTATTTTCCTTTCATAATGGTCATAGAAACACGAGATTCTTTCTGTGCTTGACGGTAGAGAGTCAGTATAGCAATAACGAGGAAGATTGATAAAGTTACCAATCCAATCATCAAATCCCGACTACGCCAAATAAAGAGACTCGCACCGAATACAAAACTAGCAAATTGACTAATCATATACTGAGCGTGTGTTTCAAAAAATCGCAAACCAGAAATTCGTTTAATCAAAATCTCACGACGGAATTGTTCAAAATAAAGAAGATTCACAGAATAAAAGAGAAGCAAAGAACTCGCGATTCCAATAATAGCTCCTAAAATAAGGGTTAGAGTTTCTGTTTGAACCTCATAGTAACGTGCGAGGTAAACACTTCGTCCCTCCTTGAGATAGGAGACTTGATCATAAATTTCTGCATTTTTCAAGAGTTTAATCCCATCTTCATATCCTTTGACAAAAATATTCTTACCAGCATTGATAGACCAACTAGATAAGGATGTAAAACTATCACCTGTAGAAGTCGGCGTGAATACCACTAAAATCGGATCAGTCAAATACTGAGTGGATACGGGATTCTCACCGTTATTATAAACAAACCGCTTTTCTCCCATTGAAAGATAACTAACGTGCGCTTTCATCTCATAATCCAAAGGAGCACTTGCCTCCTCACCAGATTTTCCATAATAACTCAATCTTTCTTCAAAGATTTTTTTTAGTTCTGCTTCTCGAGAGCGCAAATGTTCTGGGAGCAAGAGAATAAACTCACCTTTTTGGAGATGGGCTAACTTCTGTTTGGTCTCAGCATCTACCACGACCTTTTCCTTCTCCAAATAACTGGGACTAACATAGAGCGTATTAGCATCCGGACTATAGGTATCCAATGTCTCTCCCTGTTCATTTTTTCCTTGTGGATTGGCAAAATGGAACAGATTATCCTTTACATAAAGGGCTTGTTCTTCTTCGATTGCTTCCTTGGCAAAGGCATACCACTTGCTCTGATTTTCCGCATTTTTTCCTCTATCACCGATCCCAAAGGAAATTTGGTAATAATCTGCTCGATCTTCCCAAGCTTGCTTGGATAGCTGGAGTTCCTGTAAACGCTGGTAAGAAGTCAAGCCAGTCTTGACTGCATAACCTACTGTAAAGACAGCAACCAACTGACATAGCAAGGTCAAGGTCATCAAACGTTTGAGGGGCAAACGTCCTTTTAACACAGGAACCAAAGCCTTGTAGCTCAAGCTCATCAAGTAGAGCAGGCTCAGTACGAGCGAAATTCCCAATAAAAAGAGAAGATAAAGCCCCACTCCGATACTAAAGGTTGCTAAAAGAACGGAATAAAAGAGCCCTTGGCCGAGGAGTACAGCACCTCCCACTATAAGGGATCCCCCCCCAGCTAAGCAAAGCCACTTGACGTCATCGTATAAGGCGCTTCCTATAATGGACAAGAGGGTCTGTCCTGAAAAGAGCTGAAGCCCTGCAGCCCGCATCTCCTTAATCCGAGTGATAATCACCATAGCAAAGAAAGCTAATCCAAATATAGCTAAACTAATCAACAACAACGGATTTAAAGCAATCCAAAAAGCTAAAAGATACGGAGGAGTTTTGCGGTCTGCAATCGCTTTATAACCTAAATCATCTAATTTTGCAGCTAATTTTTCCTTGGTCAATGAACCAGATAAGAGAAGGTAGCTATTGAGAGGATCGCTCCGTTCTCGGCTTTCTTGGCTGGCCACTTGAAACTCTTTTGGCAAGCTTCCCTGACCATAGGTCGCATAGGTGAAGTTGGTGCTTCCATCCTTACTCGGCTCTACTATCCGTCTGGCAATCAAACTCTGCTCCGAGCTTGCAAACTTCTCCAACTCTCGCTCAAACTCCTCACGAGTCGGCTCTTGTGCCCCCTTTTTAACACGTAGCAGGGTAACGGAGTCATAACTAGTATAGAGATACTGAGGGGCACGTAAGATAATAATCCAAATGAAGAAGCAACTGAGAAAAATAGTAGACAAGCAAATAAATAGTTTCTTCATAGTAGACTCCTTATAAAAAAATGATTCCCCTTGTAGCTCGTACAAGGGGAACGATTTAAACCAATGAACGATTAGTCATAATCATAGTAAAATGATACTTGTTCTCCCCATTTGGTCCAAATCCATGCGTAGGAAGTTTTTCCAGCAGGAGCTTCTCCTTTATCAGAATCACTATCCCATCTGCTCACGATAGATGAATAATGGTATTTTTTACCATGGTAGTAATTTGAAAAAGCCCATCCTCCTCCAGAACCCTCACCATAGGTCCAAACACCACCATCAGGATACTGCACTGCGGCAGATACAGCTCCCATTAATGTAAAGCTTGAAATAAGAGCTAGAGCGAGTAATCTATTTTTTTTCGTTTTCATTTTATTTCTCCTTTCAAACAAAGCACACCCTGAGTAACAATGCGACAAAATAAATCCTCCTCTCTCTTTTTTTGAAACCGGTTTCTTTATAAAACAATGATACCATTTTTACTATTATATGTCAATTAATTATATGTCAATTAATTTTAAGTAAATCAGAAAATTTTTTTCAAATAAACTATTGTAATAATAAAAAATAGATGGCTTACTGAACCTGTAAGCCACCTAGTCAGTCGGTTTATTCTGGTGTCTGCCACCGCTTGGCCCTTACGTCCAAGATTGCTATCGGATTTCGTTCTGGTGTCCGCCACCGCTTGGCCCTTATGTCCAAGATTACTATCAGATTGACCATGAGCCGACCACTCATCTACACCATTATTCTAACGAATATGAGCTACAAATACAAGAGAAAAACTTATTTTGGATTTATACACTATAGAAAACATACACTATCTTTAGATTGAACTTTTTTTCAAAATAAGCTATAATGAATTTAAGTAGAAACAGGAGGTAGAACAAATGGCTACAATCAGTTTAACACGTGACATAAAACTAACAAACGAAGATGCTCTAAAAATTCTTAATCATAAACCATCTAAAAAGCTACAAGCAGTCTTGAAATCTATTGAATCACAAGACGCTACCGCTCCAACGAAAAATAAACTCATTTCAAAGTATCTGTAAGATGACAATTCAAGTAACACCACTTAAGCAATATCTTGAAAATATTCAAGTGCTGGCTCCTGATAAAACTAAGAAACAAGTTCAGGAGCTATTTAAAACTATCATTTTAGAAAATGTTAATTTCAACGGTAATGAAGAGATGTTGACTTATCTATCTGATAAAGCTCCCAATTTTGAAAAACAACATCGTTCTCGTAATTTTATCGTTGAAGAAATTGAAACAAGTAACATCATAGGATTCTTTAGTTTATCTCTCAAAGTTGTTGATATTTCTGATTTAGAGAAATCCCTAAAAAAGAAACTCGTCCTAAAAGGGAAAAGTCCCCAAAATATTGATTATCTCCCTGTGTTACTTATCGGTCAATTCGGCAAAAACACAAAGCTAAATAAACTATCAGGACAAGAGTTATTTGAAATTGTAATTCAAAAAATTGAAGAATTTCGAGCAATTGTAGGAACTCAGATGGTATTTTTAGATAGTATCAATCATCCTAAAGTCATTCAATTTTATGAACAGTTCGGATTTGTTGCTTACAGTCAATTGATTAAAGACGATCATCAAGTAAGTTATCAGCCTATGGCATTAAATATGTCACTCTATAAAAACTAAGAATCATGTCACCTAAACTGATGACATGATTCTTTTATTTCACCGTATAAGCAAAACTAATGGCACTATCTGCTTGAGAGATTTTTCTAAAGGTATAGTTAGGGTTGCTACCATAGTTAGTTTCAGACACAAGGAAAGAACCATCATCATAGACCTTCTCGACAAAAGCCACATGACCATAGTCTGCTGGTGTGCCATGGGTACCTCCGACAAAAGAAACAATAGCACCTGCTTTTGGTGTGGAACCCGTTTCTCCACCAAGACTTGAAGCTGTCGCAACCCAGTCCTGACCATTTCCCATGGTATTAATGATTGAAATCTTCTCTCCGTTTCTACCTTTTAGCTTTAATCCTAACTGGTTCATACGAGCCGCAACACCCCATGTACATCGTCCATAGGCATAGGCCATACCATCTCCACCACCAGGAACAGAATGTTCATACAAGTCCCCACGAACCCCTTCAAGGGATTGCGGGTCACTTTTTGCCTGTCCTCCATTTGTTTGGCTGAAGCCTTTTTCAATTTGGTAATACCATTCCGTTGCTCTGGTTTGTCTTTCCAGTAGTTTGTCACCAGAATTTCCCTCCCAATAGGTAAGGAAGAGTTGGGCTAGATTGGCTGCGCTGCCCGTATTTCCAAAGAAATCCTTTAACCAACTTTGATAGTAAGGACTATCCCCATGAAGCATAAAATCAAGTTGGAGATCTAAATCATACCACTTCTTATTTTTGATATGTGCATAATTCAATAAAGCTGTATGACGTGTTGAACCATCTGCAGTATCCGTCCATTGACCTAAACCTAGACCTCTATGAAGAATATTAGGATAAGCACCACTATAAATGGCTGGCCCTCCTATCGCTAACCAGGTTTCATCATCCCATGAGGAATCGGTAGCGCCAACAGGAGGAGATAAATAATCCCCTTCAGCTCGTTTAGGATTGATAGAAGACTCTACCGACCAATTTCCTAAAATGGCCGCAATGGCTTGGGGGCTTGCCCCTTGAGATTTCAAAAACTCATAAATATGTTTCGCTCGTTCAAACTCATCTCCACCAAACTGACCAATGGCAGGTAAGATAGTGGTCTGAAGTTGAATGACTTTTGGAAAATAAAATTGCGGATTGACATACACCAATTTTTCTTTCTTGTTCTTATATTTTTGATAGGAAACTTTCAAACCTGTATCGTCTGGTGTTTCACCAACAACATCACCCGTTAGGATTCTTGTCCCCTCAATCGCACGGCCATTATGAATGGAATATAAGGTTAAGCGACTCTCATTCTCTCCTTTTCCGTTAGTGAGAATAACATTGTCGCCATCTAGAGATACAACTCCATCCATTGGTGCGACAATTGCTTGGTGAGCTTTAGCTTCTAGTAGAATGTACTCCTGAAGAGTAGGTTTTCCGTCTAAATCATAGTATCCATAACGATAAGTCATGGTTAAACTATCTTCGTTACTTTTCCCTTCAAATGGATTATCCAATTCCTGCATGGAAGCATACATACCCTCTTCTTTTAGTTCCTTCATTTCCTCTTGATCGTCTTTCGATAGTTTATACTTAGGAGTTTCATAGAGGTCTTGCATGGATTTCAAATCATCCCCATCGTTTAAATCATGCCACAAAGTAGACAGATAATCCTTGTAAGTTTCTGAACTAAATAAGTGAACTGGTTTGTGTAACTCATAGTCGTGGAATTTAAAGTTCATATAGCCCATCACATCATCAATTTTTGTGTAATAGGTAATTCCTTTGTCATTTGTGCGAGTATGTTCTGCATCTTCCCAAGTTAGGTGGGTATAAGCTTTTGTTAATTCAAATTCATCTTGTTGAATCAAACTAGCAGATGAAAATCCTAAAAAGAAGCTCATCATCAGTATGAGGATAAAGACTATTCCTCCAACTATCCAGGTTGCAGGATTTCCAGCTGCAAATGTAAAGAAGGAAAAGGCTGCTTTTAGTTTTTGATAGATATTTCGGACACTGGTAAGACCTTGTTTCTTTAATTTTCGAAACCGATTTTTAAAGGAACTTGGGTTATCTTTCGCTAGTTTCCATCCTTTTCCATCCTTAAAATGATGGTATCGCTCTTTTGTGTTGGTCAGTCTTTTCTTGGTAAAACGACCTGTTGCTTGTCCTGTTTTGACACTAGCTTTTCCAAGATTATAAGAAAGCCGACTGTAGCGCTTCCCTTTTCTAATGGTCTCTTGAAGTGTGCGATAGCCTTCTAAATCTTCATTTTCTGAAGCCAACTCTCCACCTTCACGTCCAAGGACATAAAGAAAAGTTTTGGCTTTCCTACTGACTTTTTTGGATTTATAGGCTTGTTTAGTAGATTTTAAATTTTCTTTAGCAGCCTTGACTTCCTTCTTAGCTTTTAATTCTTCTAAACTCTTCCCTTGAAAGAAAAAATTGGATTCTTCTTTCGTTTCCTGACCATAGAGAAATTTTTGATTGATTTTTCTTTCTTTACGACTCTCTTTTCTTTCTTCTTTTGCTTCTACCTTGGCTTCTCTAAATTGCTTCTTGGCTATTTTCAATCGTTTCCTAGCATGAGGCAATCGTCTGTCTCTTAATTCTTTGCGATTCAAAAGAGATGGAGGACTATTTTGAAGAATATGATTGTAGTCTTCATTTGCTTGTTTTACTCTAGCCTTTGAAGCCTCTCTCATATTCTCCAGCTGTTGCTTTATATCATTTTTCCATGCTTTTTCATCCAGTACAGCGGAATCTTTTTTCTGTTTCCTCACCTCCTTCTTTCCTTGTTTCAAGAATTTCTTCTCATCTTTTAGACTTCTTCTAAATGCCTTTCGGGCACGTATAATTTCTCTTTTATCCTTCATTTACCTTCCCCTTAGTTAGAAGCCATTTTATCAGGATCTGTACTCATGATATCAAACAATTGAGTACCTTGAGGAATCTTATTTTTAAAGGGAACGACAACGGAACCAGCTTTTATCAGTCCTGCTCCTTTTTCTGGATTGACTAGGTATTTTTCGAGTTCTTTTGACAAGCCTAATAGTTGAACCAGTTCTTCTCGGTCATTTTTTGCTTGCTTGAGGAGAATCATAAATTCACTATTTGCAATAATCCGTCTACCATTTGGATCTAACAATAAGGTTTCAACATTTTGAGTTATCCCAGTCGGACTAGCTCCATATTTTCTGACACGACTCCACAATTTAAAGAAGAAATCACTGGCATATTTATCTAATAAAAGAAGCTGCATTTCATCAAAATAAATCCAGGTCTTCTTCCCTAATTTTTGGTTGCGAACGACACGATTCCATATCTGATCAAAAACCACCATAAGGGCGATTTGTTTCAGCTCATCTCCCAACTTTTTAACGTTATAAATCAAGAAATTGGAGCCTGTCTGAATATTGGTCTTATGAGAAAAAATATCAAGAGAACCTTCAACATACAGTTCCATATCAAGTGCCAAATTCTGCGCTTCTTCTTCTGGTTGTTGACTCAAGACAAAGACCCATTCTTCCAAAGAAGGCTCTTTAAAAGACTGATAGGTAAGTCTGGTAACTCGGTCGATAATCGATTTTTCTCTTCCATCCATTTTTCTATCCAATAATTTGCCGATAAAGGATAAAAGAAATTCTGATTTTACCTTTACAGGATCCTCATCCATATTTTTTTCAGACAAGTCAAGGACATTGAGATAGGTTTGGGAATCAGGCGCAATATCAATCATTTCTCCCCCAAAAGCCCGTCCAATAACACTGTACTCTGCTTCTGGATCCACGATGATAATTTCTGTATTTTCACCAGATTCCTTGATTTTGGTTGTGATAATCTCATGCTTGGTTGCCATCCCTTTCCCAGCTCCAGATGTTCCTAAAATCAGACCAGACGGTGTATTTAATAGGCTTCGATCAATGGTAATAATATTGCTTGAGATTTGATTGATACCGTAATATTTCCCACTACGGTCTTGTAAGTCTACTGAAGTCCAAGGAGAGTTCACTGCTATATTGGATGTTAATAAACTCCGTGATACGCCCTCTAAAAAATCACAACCAAATGGCAGCAAACTATTAAAGGCTGCTTCTTGCATATATGGAAGTTTATCAATCATTAGATCATTTGAGCCTGCCACTTGTTGGATCGTGTCTAGGGCTTGTTTGAGTTCTTCTTCATCCTGACCAAAGACCCCAATCAAGAAGACCGTTTGAAATAGTTTATCTCCTGTCTCGGTCATGGTTTTTAAGAGTTCCTCAGCTTCATCGATATTGCTTTCTAATACATGACCTACTTTTTCCAAATAGATACCTGTACGAGCAAGTTTTTGTTGCTCCCCAATCTTTTGGGATTCCATTAAGGTCTTCTTTGTTCGTAGTTTCTTCATGGCATCCGCTTTAGTCGAACTTTGAGCATGGAGGCTCACAATCAATTCCAAATCTCCTTGCATGAGGTCTCGGATAAACTGATCACCTAATTCCATGCCGTAGTCTCTCACATAGACAATCTGCAATAAGCGGTCATTGATTTGTAGGTAATTCTTGTTTTTAAAATCCAAGAGATTAGGTGCTATGAAGTGACGAGTTGTCTGGCCAGATCTCGTTAAATCACGGTAAGAAAAAGGAAGATGGTGTTCTCCTCTAAGCATATCTGCCAACAAGTTCACCCGTTCTTCTCCAGCCAAGGATTCAAATCGAGCATCAATTTCCGAGAAACCACTCTTGAAATATTCTCCAATTTGAGACAAGGAACGATAGGCTTGTTTGGGATTAGAATCCTTTCTACCAAAGCTAATCAGTTTCACAACTGAAAAGTTATTTTCACCACTATCTAAATTCTGATTCATCATCCGATTCAATTCTTTACGATAGGTATCATACCCATCTTCTTTTTCCTCATACAAAACACTTTGTCTAAACTTTTCTAAATTCAATCTTTTATTAAAGATAGTCAATTGGAAGTTGGTTTGGTCATCTAGGGAGTTAATCAAATCAGAATACTTCTCAATGATTGCGCCTTTATCTTCTAAACCAACAGTCTGGTAATTGACATCACCAAGTAAATAACTTTGTGAGAAATAATCTTCTTTTACCTGCATCAGACCATTTTGATACAGGGCCTGATAGGAAAGAGTATTAGCCGTTGATGGTAACACTTCCTCTTTTTTTCCTTTAACTACTTCTTTCTGATTAGTCATTGAAGTTTTTTGTTTCTTTAATGTATTTGATTTTCTTTTCATGTTCAGGTCCTTTCTTTCCTGTAATTGTGCGTAGGGGAACCGTTAATTCAAAATGAAGACGGTATTTCAAATAATGTTCAAAATATAAATCATTGGGTTTATAGACTCCAAAAAGCATGAGGGGGATGGTAAAAGCAAACACAAAACCGTAAACAAACCAATCTCCAAATTGCCAGAAAAAGAGATTCAAACCCAAAACAATAATTGTGACAATAAAAGCTGGTAAAACAAAGATGATTTGTCTTGTGGTGAAACCTAACCAAGCCCTGTGTTGGTATTTTGAGATGTCTTTAAAGACACGTGTATTCATGACTTTCCTTTCTAAAAAGGCTAAGAAGCAATCACTTCCTAGCCTTTATTAAATTACATACCTAAGATTGAGCGAGCCGTACGTTGAGAACCAACGAGGGCAATAATCAGTAAGATAGCTTGTATCAAACTACCAAACATAATCGCAAGTGATTGCAAGACTCCTGCACCATTTGAAACAGCTATTTTCCCAGCAGATTCAAACAAAGGAACAAGAGAAACAATCAGAAAAATTAGAACCCCTTGTACCGCATAGACCATAATATTTTTTAAATAGCCAATACCAATAGACTTCCATTCATCGCTTAAAAATGTTGGAATCGTAAGAGGGGCAAATGGGATCATAAGGTAGAGTTGAATAAATCGAATAGATACCAAAAGATTAACCATGGCTGCACTTACTATTCGAACAAGCCAAATGAGGAGAGCGAAAAATCCCACAATCATACGGCCAATAAATCCTGAACCTTTTAATCCAGAGATGGTATCATACTTTGCCCCACCGTGAGCGACAATCGAAGCCACTTGTTCAATGGCGTGACCTGCAATCCCAATGATGGCTTCTACAATAACGGTAGTATTGGTAATTACAACTGCGACCATAATATAACTAATCAACATTGGCGCTAAGGCTTCAAAGGTCATCGCTCCACCAGAGTTAGCAATTTTCTTTGCCATCTTCGAAAATTCTAAGATGAGAACAACTGATAAAATCGCAACTCCAAGTGGTTGCATGACACTTTTAGTAATACTAGACATATAAGTCCAAACAGTTGGATTATAGCTAGATAGAGATTTAATCAGATCTACCGTAGATTGTAAATCTACATTAAATCCTTCAAATAAATTTTCAGCTGATATTTTTTCAGATGCAAGGTAAACAAAGGGTGAGACTAAACTAAGATTCATGTCATTGTTTATCCTCCTAAATTGAAATTTGAGTTACAAAGGCTCCAGCAGCCCCTACCATAACTCCACCGACAATTTCCAGAATAGCATTCCGAACACCTGGTCCACCATCTTTAATGTTGGTTGCAAGATTGACAATTCCCACAACAACGAGAAAGGCACCAACTGCAATCAATCCCTTCTGTAACAAAGACATAGCTTGTGCAAACATGGCACTTGCGTCTACTCCATAAACAAAACCTTTAAAATGCGTAATCATCTATTTCCTCTTTTCTATTTTTATTTTCTTATTTTAAACTAGATTCAAAAGTTAAATCACGAATTCTAAGGCCGTCAAGCTGATTTTCTTGTCTTTGAATCAAAGGATTGATTTGATAGTTCCACCACCGTTCATCGCTTTCTTGATTGGCTAGGTACTTCCAGTTTGGATGCTTAGTGGAATTGTATTTTTTGCTTTTAAAGACAGGCATATTGGCAATTCGAACCAAGCATTCATGTCGTTTCATATTTCCGACTTCATCAGGTGTCATTAAATCACGAGCAATCTTTTGATGAGAAAGGGATCCTGAACCTGTCTGTCCAAAGGAACGACTAGTATTTCGAACATCAATGGTTTGTTTACCGAGTAAGCCACTCATAAATTTAAAGGTATCTTCATCATTACCACCTAGGTAGACTAAGCTATCACAGTTCCCAAGAATGGTTTTCCAAGCTTCTTTTTCTTTATAGAGCCCTTGAAGTTGGGCAATATTTTGTAGAATAGGAACGAGACTCATATTTCGAGAACGGACTGTTGAGGTTTGTTCAGCAAAATCTGGAATTTCTCCGATATTTGCGAACTCATCTAAGTAAACTCTCACATGAAGAGGCAATTGCCCCTTAAAATCAATATCTGCTTGTCTTGTTAGGGTTTGAAATACGGTTGAAAAAAAGAGGGCTGAAAGAAACCGAAAGGTACTATCGTTATCTGGGATAACTAAGTAAACCATTGATTTTTCCTGGCCCCATGTCTTCATATCAAGGGTATCTTTTTTGGTCAAATCCATGACACTTTGAATATTGAAGAGGGCAAATTTAGCAGTGGTTACAGCTATGACAGAATCCAGAGTCTTATCCTTATAATTTTGGAAATCTGCCCAATTTCGCATGGTAAAATTTTCAGTTCCATACTTTTTAGCATAATTTTCAAATAGAATTTCTAAGACACTTTTTTCTTGATTTTCACCCTTGGATAAGTGTTTAATGAGCTTTGAGATTTCAGCAAAACTTGGATAACGCCCTCGTTTTTTTCGCTCTTCCACTTCTTTTTTTTGACGTTTCAACAAGTTTTGGTATTCCTTTTGACTTAAACGACTTTCTTCTATGAGCTGTTCTCTTGTTTTAGGTGGATTATAGAAATCGACCAAGTAGGAGGCTAAAGCTCGTACCAAAGTCATAGAAGCTTCATCCCAAAATGGATCACTACGGGAGCCAGAGCCTTTGGTGTTATTGAAATAAACCGTCAGCATGCGATTCAAATCATTTTCTGTCTCTATATAGCGAAAAGGATTGAAGCCATCTGAGTTCTTCATATTGACTAAATCTAGCACCTTTACTTGGTAGCCATGTTCTAAAAAGAGTTTGCCTGTTTTTTCGGCCAAGTGATCTTTAGGATCCACTACAATATTAGAAGTATTCATCTGAATCAGATTGGGTTTCACAAAGCGAAATGTCTTCCCACTTCCTGAACCTCCGATCACCGCAATATTCTTATTTCTATCATATTGAGGTGGTTTTTTATCTAATAATGTCAAACGAACATCTTGTGCTAAGATCGTATCATGAGAAAATTCTTTACCGTAAAAGAGCTTCTTTTCTTTTAGAGTTCCAAAACGGGCGCTCCCGTATTCTACTCCTTCTCGGTATTGTTTTTTACCAGTCTCTAGATAGAGATAAACTAGTAACATCATCACAAAACCTAGTAGAAAAAAAGCACTTGATTTTCCAGTAAAGGAAACATTCCATGGCGACTGAAGAACTTCATCTTGACCTTCCATCAGAAGATGAGTCCATTTATCTAAGGTATTTCCAGTATAGGAATCATACAAAAGCGTCAAACGATGAAAAAGATAGCCTAGTAAGATACCTAACAGTGAGAATAGTAGGAATTTCTTTCCACTGTACATCATCTCACCATCTCTTTCTGTTTGACGGTCCCTTCTTGTCTAAAGGTAATTTGAGATTTAGCCTCATCAATTGCATCGTCTAATGACTTATCCATGGTAAAATCAGCTAATTTCTCTGGATCATTAACCATTTTTTCTAACAGATGGTCTAAATGATTGTCCAGAATCGAACGGTCTTTCGTGTAGAAATGCAGAGAATCCCCTTGCCAAGCGATGGCTAAAGGAATCTCTTCTTTTTTTAAAAAAGCTTTAAATTTCTCTATATCAATTGGTTTGTCTAAAAAATCTTTCTTCAGATTAATCGTATCAATCGAATAAGGAGATTGTAGCAATTCTTCTAATTTCTGCACACCTACCTTATAGGCGGAATCCTGTGCTAAAGCCTGACGTCTAGACCATTCTAGAATCTTTAAAAGACTTTTTACAGTAAATAAAAGACTACGCTCAGCATATTGAACTGCCATTCGTTCCTGTTGTTCAGAGGACATCTGATGCCTCCTTCTTCACAAATAGCAGCTTTCCTTCTTTATAACGATAAGCTATCAATTTCTGACGTTGCTTAATCGACTTGACAACCTGCAGTAGATCTCTCGAATAAGGTTCTCGAAGAGTAACTTCTACTGCTTTCCCATCAACGATACCAACACGTTTAAATTCAATGTAGTCTTTTTTGAGATGTCCTAAGCCCATACCAAAAGGAAAGTGATGAATCAATTGGATGGTACATCCACCTTTATTTCCCATTTGTTTCAAATCATACAAGTTTACTACCTTCATGATTAACTCCTTTATCTAGTTTGTCGCATCGTTTAAGTCTGGTAACGATAAACTCCGTGTCTGTTAGAAAATTCTCACACACGTCTTGTGCCAGTTGCCCTTCACAGGGAAATACTCTCAGTCCCTACTTACACAGGCACGCTAATCAAGACGGAGTGGATTCAATTTTCAAAGAACAGGTAGCTTTATTATAGATAAGAGTAGTTGAAATTTTTATCACATTTTTTATTTTCCTGTAGAGCTAAATTCATACTAAACAAAGATTTTGAAATAAAAGACTAACATTGTTACATAACGTTAGCATTTCATTTCCCTAAAACAAGCTAATTTGGTCTAAAAAAGCAGCAAGCTATAAACTAGTAGGTTCCACACTAAATGTAGACCCATACTGCCCCATAAGTCAGATTTATAGCGTACAAGCCCTAAAAACATTCCCAATGAAACATATAAACACCAAGCTAGAATAGTTTCTGGATGATGTGCTAAGGCAAATAAAACACTTGTCAAAGCAACTCGAATATCTAATTTTCTAACCAAGTTCCATAAAATTTCTCGATACAGAAATTCTTCAACCATACTCGCATTGATTAAGAACAATAAAAATGAAAACCAAGGGACTTGATGTTGAAGCCCAATTAAGTTTGCTTGATTCGTGCTTCCTTGAGCATGGATTAGGCTAAAACATAGACTTATAATCAGTAGGCTGACAAATCCAATACCAAGCCATTTTATCCTAGTTTTCATATTAATCTTGATTACTTGTTTTCGTTGACCATACATCCATAAAAAAGAAATGAGCGACGCTCCATAGAGAATCTCTAGTATAGTTAACTCACTGATACAAAGCAATTTCAGCAAGTATAAGGATACCAATAGGACATTTACTTGTTGGAATATATAAACTGGAATTATTCTTTTCATCGTTACCTCCGAAATAAATCTTCATAATCTAAATCTAATACCTGCACAATCCTTTCTACCCATGGACTTTGAGGCATTCGTTGTTCCATCTTGTAGTGACGAATCTTTTGATACAAACGATTCAATTCACTTGGATAGTGAAACTCTCCCGCAAACATTTTTCTGGTTAACTCAATCCAGCTGATATTTCTTTCAGCCAAAATAATGGACAAGTTCTCCCAAAATCGTTCTGCCATATCGATTCTCCTTTAGTTAGATAAATAATGTGTTTGTGCCATGTAAATCAATTGTTTCGTATCTCTTGGCAATAAAGCTCTAGCCTCCTCCAGACTCAGATTTGGATAAACTCGCTTATTCGAAACCGCAAGAGGAAGTCTGATGTTTAGTTCAGGATTTTTTAATATCATTTCAATGAAATCCGTTAATCTTAAATTGTCACGGTTCTTAAATCGTAATAAATTGGGAGATAAAAACTCAAAACAATCTGAAGAATAGCTCATCATCTCAATTAATTTATCCCTTGTCATTTCAGAAATCGAATGACAGGATACCTCAATGCCATAGTTTTGGAAGAATTCTAAAAGAAGTTGATTTCTATGGTTATTTTTACTTAGATAGAGATCAATCATGGGAGACCTCCCAAAGATTCGGTTCCATTTGATATTCTGAGACGATTAAGGAATCTAATAAATTTGAGAAGTTAATTGATTTCTTGTCTTCATCATAAGCTTTTACAGTTACTTGGGTTGTAAGTATTCCCTCTTTTCCCTCGACTCGATAGCCTTGCCCATATAAAACAAAAACAAGATTATGATTATCATCTACAAAGGCATCAGCTCCGTTCTTTATATCCTGACTTTCAAGGAATTCCATAATGTTTTGAAGATAGGATTCATAAAATAGTGGGTAATTGTGTTTTTTATGGTAATCATCTAAAAATTTCACTTCAAACTCACATGGATAATTGGGCATCAAAAATATTTGTTCATCCAGCTGTCTGATTTCTGCATCATGTAATTCTGTTTCTAATTCATCACAATCTAGTACTGACTCTTTATTTAATGCTTTCATCTTTTTCCTCTATTTCTTTTAATTTCTTTGCGATTGCGGCAATCACAGGAACGGTTACACTATTACCAGCTTGTTTATAGAGCTGACTATTACTAGAGACTTTTCTAGCAGCTTCAAAAGCCCAATCAGGAAACCCTTGCAAGCGAAAACACTCTTTAGGAGTGATTCGTCGAATTCTCAGACGGTAAAATTGTCCATCTATCAAGACACCGGCTACATGATAAACTTGTTTATCTTTTCCTTCATAGCTAGCCACTACTACTCCCATTTGTCCACTAGTTGTTAACGTATTCGCTATACCTTTTCCCACTCTACCACGACGATACTGAGAACTTGGTCTTTCTAAATTGATTGAATCCCCAATCTCTGCTTGAGCATATCCTTTTTTCGTTGCCTCCCGGACTTTTAAAAATTGGATTGGTTCTGGAATCAGTATTTTGGGAATTTTATCTCCACCTTGCATCGTAGTCAATGTTGGAGATAAGCCCGATCTTCCATAGACACGACCTGTCTCCTTAAAGCTAGTCGGTAAATCTCCAACAACAACAATACCATGACGATCCTGAGTATTTAAAGTAAACATCGGCTCTTGGTTTTCCTTAAAGCGTCTACCATTTTGTCTTTTTTCTAATCTATCTGGTGTCATACAAGGAATCGCAACTTTAAATCCTTCTCCTTTTCCACGAACTAAGGTTGGCGCAAGACCTTCTGAATAATAGACTTTACCACTCATTCCACTTCTTGATGGATTCAAATTTCCTAGTGCTTTCAAAGTCTCAGAGTTAGTTGCTTGACCTTCTCGTCTGAAAGGAAATAAGAGTCTGGTACCTTTCTTTCTAGAATGTCCGATAATAAACACCCTCTCTCTGTTTTGGGGAACGCCAAAATCCTTACTGTTAAGCACCTGCCACTCAACATCAAACCCCAACTCATCAAGTGTGGTAAGGATTGTGGTGAACGTCCGTCCCTTATCGTGATTGAGTAAGCCTTTAACATTTTCAAGAAAAAGAAAACGTGGTTGGATTTGTTTGGCCGCCCGAGCAATCTCAAAGAACAAAGTTCCTCTAGTATCTTCAAATCCCAATCGTCTTCCTGCGATTGAAAATGCTTGACAAGGGAATCCCCCACAGATGACATCGACTTTCCCTCTAAGTTTTTTAAATTCGTCATCTGAAACATCTCGTATGTCATGAAATTCTATTTCTCCTTCCGTTTGAAAAATGGATTTATAAGATTCTCTAGCAAATTTATCAATCTCACAAAATCCAATACACTTGTGTCCGACACTTTCCATTCCAAGTCGAAAGCCACCGATACCTGAAAATAAATCAATAAATCTCATTTCTTGATCACCTCTTTCTTATCGACTATCATTGTCCAAAGTGTCACACCACTTGAAATGAAAATGAGCATAACTAATATCCACTCGATTGGCGACATTTAACCACCTCCTTTTCTAACACGATTATTCCAAACAGAATACAAGCCGTTAAACACAAATTCAGCAAGTACTTCCGCTCGTCTAACAAAGCGAACATTGTCAAGAGCATACTGATAGATTCTCTCAAAATCAGTCATAGCAATTTCACTGGCTGTTTCAGAAAAACCCTCTCGTCTAAATTGATCTTGTACCAATCCCCAAATATAATCTCGATCATATTTTGTGACCTTTTCTACTTTTCTTTTCAAGATAGGTTGAGTATCCCTCTCCTCCTCATCCTCAATAAATAAAGAATCAGTCTCACTATATTTAGTCTCACTAACTTCAGTCTCACTAGGGGCTGAATGTGAGACGGGGGCCGTTTCATTTTCAACCAGCCCTAGTCTTTTTTTAACACTAGGCCTGTTTGAATTACCTACTGGGGTAGAAGATAATTCCCCTAAATAAATCTTATTAGCTAGTCTTCCTTTCTCACTTGAAGACTGTTGAACTTCATCAATTAAGTCATATTCTTTAAGAGTTTTTTTGATGGACAGTAATTTTGACTTCGAACAACCTAACAGCCTCATCAGTTTAGAATTAGAAAATACTAAATAGACCGCGCCTTCTTCATCTATCCAACCACGACTGAGAGATAATTCTAAACGATCTTTTAAAATAGAATAAGCCACCTTTACTTCTAATTTCATATCCATATATTTCTCATCCTCAAAAAGAATTTTAGGTAATTTGTAATACCGTTCTGAAGTTTGGTATTGATTTGCGGTAATTCGTTTCATAGCGCGCCTCCAAGTTCTTTGAGTGTTAAATCTCCACTTGATTCCAATCGAACCAAGCCACTTTTTTCCAATTCAGCCATAAGAGATATGGCCTCAACAATATCTATTCCCATTTCACGTACTAAAAATGAAATGACAATATAGCGTGATGATTGTAATTCTTTTGTCATTTTCCCTCCTGAAAATAAAAAAAGGAGAACAATATTCAACTGTTCTCCAAAATAATTTTATTAAAAAGAAAAACCCTGCCAAATTAATTTTTGGTAGGGTTTTTGGTAGGAAACTAAATTAATTTATCAGTTTCTAAAATGTGTTCACGATTCTAAAAGGCTGATACTATAGTATTCCGAATTCTAATTGGTATATGCCTCTTATTTAAGAGTAACTGAAGCTCCAGCTTCTTCCAATTTAGCTTTAATTTCTTCAGCTTCTGCAGCTGCAACGCCTTCTTTGATGACACCTGGTGCACCATCAACAAGTTCTTTAGCTTCTTTAAGACCAAGACCTGTGATTTCACGTACAACTTTGATAACGCCGACTTTCTTGTCGCCTGCAGCTGTCAATTCAACGTCAAATGAATCTTTAGCAGCTTCTTCAGCACCACCAGCAGCAGCTACAGCTACAGGAGCAGCTGCAGTTACACCAAATTCTTCTTCGATAGCTTTTACAAGGTCGTTCAATTCAAGGATTGAAGCTTCTTTAATTTCAGCAATAATGTTTTCAATGTTCAATGCCATTGTTATTTCCTCCAAATAAGTTTATATTTTATGTTTATATTTTTGTAGCTAGGCTACGCTGCGTAGCTTAAGATTAAGCTGCGTCTTCTTTGTTGTCTGCAACCGCTTTGACTGCAAGAGCAACGTTGCGCACTGGCGCTTGAAGTACAGAAAGGAGCATAGAAAGAAGTCCTTCGCGGTTTGGAAGAGTTGCAAGAGCAACGATTTCTTCTTTTGATGCGACAGCGCCTTCGATTGCACCACCTTTGATTTCAAGTGCGTCAGCGTTTTTAGCAAAGTCGTTCAAAATTTTCGCTGGAGCGATAACATCTTCGTTAGAAAATGCTACAGCAGATGGTCCAACAAATACAGATGCAAGTTCTGCAAGTCCAGCTTTTTCAGCTGCACGACGTAAGATTGAGTTTTTAATAACTTTATACTCAACTTCGCTTCCACGAAGCTCACGACGAAGAACTGTATCTTGTTCAACTGTCAAACCACGAGCGTCTACAACGACGATTGATGCAGCAGCTTTCATTTTTTCAGCTACTACGTCAACTAGTTCCGCTTTTTTAGCAATAATTGCTTCACTCATTAGTGTGTTCACCTCCGTAATTATTTTGCTTGGGGAATTTTTCCAAAAGAAAAACGCGCCCAAACCTAGACACGAAAGTACAATACGCTTCTTTTTACATGATACGTTTTGTCCTCGGTAGGATATTTATGAGTCGAGCTCCCCTACTGTCTTAGGCAGTTTTTTCAAACCGTTTATAAGTATACCACACTACTTTGATTAGTGCAAGAGTTTTTGCTTATTTTTTTAAAATTTTTATTTATTCTTTAACCTCATTTATAGATAATCTCCTCAAAAATCAATTTTGCTTCTTGACTTGTTTGATTTTTTATTGTACTATACAACTGTATATACAGAAAAAAGGAGTTATTATGAATACACAAAAGAAAACACAATTCATGACCTTGACCGCATTGCTGACAGCTATCGCTATTTTGATTCCTTTGGTGATGCCCTTTAAAATTGTCATTCCTCCCGCTTCCTACACTTTAGGAAGTCACGTTGCTATTTTTATCGCTATGTTTCTCTCTCCCTGGATGGCTATCTTTGTTATTATAGCTTCTAGTTTAGGATTTCTCATGGCTGGGTATCCGATTGTTATCGTACTTCGTGCCTTTTCCCATATCTTTTTTGGAAGTCTGGGTGCTTTCTATCTTCAAAAACATCCTCAAACCTTGGATAATAAGAAATCTTCATTGATTTTTAACTTTGTACTTGGTTTGGTTCATGCTATTGCTGAAGTCTTTGCTTGTATGATTTTTTATGCTAGTACTGGAACTGACTTAAAAAATATGTTCTATGTCTTGTTTGTATTAGTTGGATTTGGTACTATTATCCATAGTATGGTAGACTATTACTTAGCCTTGGCTGTTTATAAAGCATTGAGAAAACGCCGTTAAGCGTTTAGAGAGAAGAATATGACAAAAAATCGAAAAGAAGCTCTTTTACAACTGTTAAATGAGTCTCAAAAACCTCTAAATGGTCAAACTTTAGCAGACCGTTTTCATGTAACCCGCCAGATTATCGTTCAGGACATTGCTGTTCTACGTGCTGATGGTGCTCCGATCTTATCAACCAATCGTGGCTATATTTATAAAGAAAATAAAACCAATCCTTATGTTCACAAACTGTTTAAAGTCAAGCACGAAATGGAAGAAATTGGTCAAGAACTTCTAGC
The DNA here is from genome assembly GCF_001072925.1 of Streptococcus pseudopneumoniae. GTDB lineage: Bacteria > Bacillota > Bacilli > Lactobacillales > Streptococcaceae > Streptococcus > Streptococcus pseudopneumoniae_Q. The sequence continues at coordinate 65,948 of NZ_JVHE01000035.1, forward strand.
TATCGTCGATAATGGGGGACGTGTTCAGAATACCTTGATTGATCATCCTGTCTACGGAGAAATTGAAACCTTGCTCAAACTCTCTTGTCGCCGTGACGTTCAGCATTTTTTAGAGCAAGTCGAACGGTCTGACTTTAGACCACTTTCTGAATTAACAGATGGCGTCCATTATCACCTAGTCGAAGCTGAAAACGAACAAGACCTCCTCTATATCGAGAAGGCCTTGGATAAGTTAGGTTATTTAGTAAAGGATTAGAAGGTTTTCTTTTCCCATCCATCTTCTGTACGGTGACGGTAAAAAAATTCTGATTTATCAGGAGCTTCCATCATCTCCATCAAGGGTAACATATCATAGGCCAGATCCAAGTTGGGAATCTGGTCTTTTTGCACCCAGGACACTTCTCCTTCTTCAGATGATTGGAGAGTACCGGTGAACTCAGTCGCTTTATAACAAAAGACAATATAGCGTTCACCCGAATCTAAAGGCCAATTTTTTATACCGACCAGTTGAGGATTTTTAATCGTCAGACCTGTCTCCTCGTATATCTCACGAATGACAGATTCAGCGAAAGCTTCTCCATTTTCAACATGACCTCCTGGGAAAGCATAGCCAGACCAGCGGTTGGTTTCAGGCGATCGATACTGCATAACCACGCGCTGCTTTTCAAGATCTTCAATTAGGCAAATATTGGTTAGAATGGTTAATTGTGCACGAGACATACATAGACTCACTTTCTAATGTTTAATTTTCTACATACTTAACTTTAGACTTCATAATCAAAGGATTAATCAAGTCATGATATTCATGAATTTCATGGAGCAAGGATCCTCTAATGATTCTAATTTCCTTTTCTTTACTATTCACCTGATAGTCTATATTGATTGGCATAGATGAATCTGGAACCATGGAAAAGAAGAAAAATGTCATGAACCAGATCAAAAGAGCAATGAAGCCGCTGAGAGTCTGAAAAATCAGATGATGCCATTGAAAGATTCTAGATTTATAGAAGATAGTCCACGGATGGATAAATAGGGTTAAACAAAGACCAAAGAACCAGAGATTCCACAAGATTGGTGTAAAGGCAAAACCAAAGAGGCCTAAGATAAAATGAATCAGTACAAATACTAGGCACAAAAGATAAATAAACCTAAATACAGTTAGATGTTTCATCATGATTGACTCCTTTTCTTTTCAATATATTTCATCACTAGAATTACAATAGATGCTAAACTGAAAAAGATCAGATAAGTTGCAATAGGAAACCAAATGTAGCGGTGGTCTAGGGATAAGAGAGAAGGCAAAATTCCTTTACTATTTTTCCCACCAATCCCAATAAAGAGATGAACTACTAAACCGATACTATTAAGATAGATAAATAAATCTGCATATCTTTTTATTGTCATCCTTGTCTTAGACAAGTCTAGGAACCAGTAGTCAAATAATCGATACACTAGACAAAAAAGATTTATATATATTGGAAAACTATAGTTGATATCTCTGTATGGCGACGGAATAGGAAGGAGTTTAAAAACAAGATTGATACCTAGTCCTATTCCTAAGATTAGACCAAATACCAAGAAGAAACCTAATAATTTATGAGAATTCATCCAAAGCTGAAAACTTTCTTTCCTCGAAAGAATCTTTTTTGTATTTGACTTTCTTTTGTTACTTTTATTTGATTGTATTTTTCCCATTTTCTTCTTTTCTCTTTTTCTTTTCAATATACTTGGAAATTATAATTGTCACAATAGGCACTAGAAAGAAAATGAAATAAGTAACGAGGGGAAACCAGATATAGCGATAGTCTAATGCCCATATCGGAAGTAATCTTCTTCCTCTTCTAGAGGTCATCCCAATCGTTAACTGTAATACACAAGCAATTCCGTTAAGATATAAAAACATTTCTGCAAAATTTTGCAAGGAAATCCATTCTTTCCTAAAGGTACGAAGGAAAGAATGATAAGATGCATTCACCAAAAGAACGATATTTAAATAAAGTGGAAAACTATAATCCAGTTCCCGATAGGTACTTGGAATAAGGGTTGTCCCGTACAATAGACATAATATTCCTAGAGCAGAAAAGAACAGAACGCTTTTATCAAGGAGCCAGGCAATTGTTGAATGTTGCACAAACCACAGATTCATGCGATCTAGTAGACCAATCTTTCGCTTTGATTTCTGGTGTTTTTTTAATGTTTTCTGTCTCTTACTTTTTTGTTTCATGATAGTTTTTTAACTTCTTCTGCTACTTTTTGGAGATGCTCTTCACGCATACTTGCTGTATTCACATCCCGTCCAACTTCACCTAGTACGCACACGCGCTTAGTTTTAATTCCACAGTGATTCAAGACAGCATTTTTCAAAACAGAGATGCCATAGCTATCTGGAATGTTGATAGGACCTGAAAAGATCTTGTACCACCAAGTGGGCGCCATAGAGGTTGCGTAAATACTGGCTGTTTTCCCTTTTAATAACTTTTTAAACTGCTTGCCTCTAAGGTAATTCCAGATAAAACTCCCCTGGTCATTGGCAGAGTAAGCAATCCCCGGTGTGAAGACACGATCAATCCAGCCTTTCATGAGGCTAGGCATACTACTCCACCAGATAGGATAAATAAAGATGAAATGATCTGCCCATTGGATTAATTCCTGAGAATGAAGGATAAAAGAATCTTCTTCCATACGTTTTCTATAACCATAACGTAAAACAGGATCAAAATCTTCTTCATTAAGACTGATGACTTCAAGCTCATGGTGACTTAAATCAATATTATCTACAATGGTTTGAAAAATGGCTTGACAGTAACTTTCCTTATCCGGGTTTCCATTGATGACTAGAATTTTCATTCGTCTACTCCTTCGTCTCTTTGTTTCATTCTATCTATTTCACTTTTTATACTTGATTAGTTAATAATGGTTCAAAGATTGATAGATACGTCCTTTAGGAACTTTTATTTGAAGAACACATCATCCTCAATTCCTTAACAGGTTTTCCAAGGTTAAGTATTTTTTCTTGGCCATCAAAAGTAAAACCCATTTTTTGATAGAAAGCAATAGCTCGCTTATTATCTTTCAATACCCATAAATAAATTTCAGAGAAATGACTGAGAGCAACAAATGCAGCATGCATTAACTGTTCACTCACACCTTTTCCATAGTAATCTTTTAAAACATATAAGGCAATGATTTCACCAGCTTGAATGGTCTCATCACGAAAATTTCCATAGCTGATAAATCCAACGACCTGCTTTCCATCCATCGCAATCAAGGTATTTTCTGGATATTTTTGGCTAAAGAATCGACATCTTTCTAATGTCATCGTCTCCTGAAATTCCGCGGGTAAAAGATCGTCATAAGCCTCTCTCCACGTTTGCCAGTGAACGAGGGACTTACCTTCTATCTCTTCAGGAGTTTCCATTATTTTAATGATAATCTTCATTCGCTTTATCCCATCTAATCCAAAGCCTTGACTTCCAACATCATGTCACGGATTTGAGCAGCTAACTCGAAATCAAGCACTTCGACGGCTTCTTGCATTTGTTTTTCCAGTTTCTTGACTAGTTCTTTGCGTTCTTGTTTATTGAGGCTATTGATATCAACTTCCTTGTCCTCTTCTTTAGCCACAGTTTTTGTGACAGAGATAAGGTCACGGATTTCCTTCTTAATAGTTTGTGGGACGATGCCGTGTTCTTCATTATAGGCCATCTGAATCTTACGACGACGAGCTGTTTCATCGATGGCTTTTTGCATAGACTGAGTCATAGTATCAGCATACATGATGACATGCCCTTCACTATTACGGGCTGCACGACCGATGGTTTGGATAAGACCACGTTCGTTACGGAGAAAGCCTTCCTTATCAGCATCAAGAATGGCAACCAAACTTACTTCAGGTACGTCAATCCCTTCACGAAGGAGGTTAATCCCGACTAAGACATCAAAAACTCCTAATCGTAAATCTCGGATAATCTCTGTCCGCTCTAAAGTCTTGATATCCGAGTGCATGTACTTGACCTTGATCCCCATTTCCTTGAAGTAATCCGTCAAGTCTTCTGCCATTTTCTTGGTCAAAGTAGTAATAAAGGTACGTTCATTCTTTTCAACACGGGCATTGATTTCACCCAAAAGATCATCAATCTGTCCCATTGTTGGGCGAACTTCCACTTCTGGATCCAAAAGACCAGTTGGACGGATGATTTGCTCAATCACAGTGTCTGTTTGTTCCATCTCGTAATCACCTGGCGTCGCTGAAACGTAGACAATCTGATGAACATGACTTTCAAACTCTTCACGACGAAGGGGACGGTTGTCCAAGGCAGACGGCAAACGGAACCCGTAGTTAACCAACATTTCCTTACGCGAACGGTCACCATTGTACATTCCCTTGATTTGCCCCATGGTCATGTGGCTTTCATCTATCATAATCAAAAAATCATCCGGGAAGAAATCAAGAAGGGTGTACGGTGGCTCTCCTTCGCTTCGTCCATCCATGTGACGTGAGTAGTTTTCGACACCATTGGTATAACCCATCTCACGTAGCATCTCGATATCGTACTCTGTCCGTTGTTTCAAGCGTTGCGCTTCGAGGAGTTTGCCTTCTTTTTCAAAGATAGCTAACTGCTCCTCCAACTCCGCCTGAATCTTAGCAATAGCTACTTCCATGTGGTCATCATTGGTCACAAAGTGAGTCGCTGGGAAAATAGCCAAATGATCCACTTCGCCCAGAACTTGCCCCGTAAGAGCTTCGACTTCACGAATACGATCAATCTCATCACCAAAGAACTCTACTCGAAAGGCATGCTCGTCACGAGATGCTGGGAAAATCTCCACCACATCCCCACGCACACGAAATCTTCCCCGCTGGAAATCAATGTCGTTACGCTCAAATTGAATGTCGACCAATTCATTAAGCAGTTTATCACGAGAAATTTCAAGTCCTGGGCGCAGACTGACCACACTATCAGCATATTCCTTAGGAGAACCCAAACCATAAATACAAGATACAGATGCTACAACGATGACATCGTTACGCTCCAAGAGCGCTGATGTAGCGGAGTGACGAAGTTTATCAATCTCATCGTTGACTGAACTATCTTTTTCGATGTAGGTATCGCTCGATGGCACGTAGGCTTCTGGCTGATAGTAATCGTAATAGGACACGAAGTACTCGACGGCATTCTCGGGGAAAAATTCCTTAAACTCCCCGTAGAGCTGGCCTGCTAGGGTCTTATTGTGGGCGATGACTAGGGTTGGTTTATTAACTTTGGAAATCACCTGACTCATGGTATAGGTTTTCCCTGTACCAGTCGCCCCCATCAGGATTTGAGCCTTTTCTCCACCCTCGATATTATCTACCAACTGCTCAATAGCCTGCGGTTGGTCGCCAGATGGTTGGTATTTGGATACAAGTTTAAATTTGTTGTCTGTAATTCTATTGATCATCTCTTTGTCCTCACATATATAGACCTTATTTTACCATAAATCACCAGAATTCTCTGAGTTGGGGAATAAAAGGGAAATACAAGATTTAACAAAATAATCCCGTAAATCAGTACATGTTTAAATGACAATATAATTAAATAGACTCATATTAGAAGTGAAGACTAAACAAGACTCTCGATATTACTTCGAAAGTCTTGTCTTTTATTTGAAACAATGCAATACGTTATAAACATCAACGTCATTGATTTACAAAATTAGCATGGTTTGCTCATTAGTATCATTTTTATTTACTACTGAACTTCTTGATTTCTTATCAAAAGGTAAAGAGTGGCTCCAAGTGAAAACACCAATTCTATAGGGTAAACACAGAGTTCCAAGTAGGATGCTCTCCCTAGTATTGTATCCGTAATAATATTATAAAATAGATAACTAGTCATTGGTTCCGCTACTCTTTCTATGAACGGTTGTAACAAAATAGGAAATAGCAACAAAATTGCTAAACTACTCATTGGACTTTTAAAAAAATAACTTAAAAAATAAGAAACTAAAAAGTATTGGATGGAGCCAATCAAATAGAAACTGAAAACTGCTAAACTGACACCATTTTCGCTACTAAAAAAATGGAACCATATATGCAGTACAATGAAATATAAAGTTGATTGTAGTACTACATCACATAACTCTACGAACAGGATCCTCATTGAACTTAAGATCCTTTTTCCACTAACCAAATAAACTAGTTTTGATTCGTGTGATTGTAAGTCTACAAATGCATTAACACACCCTATAGCAACAGAGAGCATTGATGCAAAAACAAGAGCTTGCTTTAAAGATAAATTTAAAATTGTACCATTGATTGCAACTGGTAACACACTTAGTAGGCACACAAAACCTATCAGAAGCGACTGTATAGCTATCTGATACTTTACGGGTTTTAAACTATATTTTTTGACGATAAGACTTCTAAATAGACTTGCCATTCTTCCTCCCCATTCGAATCTTTTCCACAACAATTATTAATACCAAGAACAAGATGCCTTCAACTACTAAAAGAGTAAATCCATAGAATTGACTCGTTTGAGTCCCTTCAACTCGGCCAAAAGCAAATGCCTTTGCTCCAATCAAAGGTAATAGATTCTCTATGTTAGAAGAAAGTCCTCTTAGAACACCTGATAAAGTAATTACTAATAATAAAACATCTGCAATTAATGAAGTCATTGATTTTTTCGTTACTATTACGAAAAGTAAAGCCAGTAAATTAAGAACGATTGCAAATATCATAACTCTTACCGTGACATCTAAGAACAATGTTAATTCTAAATAGTTCTTTAAAGTTGAATCTAGAAAAATGAGTAAGATAACAGCATTTACTATCGAAAATATTACAGTAGCAAGTAACGATAAGACAATCGAACTTGCAATAAAACCAGTAAGACGAACTTTCCAGCTAGGAATCAATAATTGGCTAAAATAATCATCTCCAAATTGATAATGGGTTGAATAAACAAGTGAAACCAAGATTGGCAAGAAAATAACACTTGCTTGGTAGGGTGAAGATAAGAGAGCATCCCTGACTGTATAGACTGGATTCGATGATAACATAGACGGATCAAGGTTAACTGCTTGGCCATTTCCTTCTACTAAGGCATTTATCACCTGGATATTTTGAATTGTAAAAAATATGCTGACTCCCAAAATAAGAAAAAAAGTAAATTTAAAAGTAGGTAAACTACTATATTTATAAAGGTCACTAAAAAAGGAACGCTTTAACATATTATTCACCTTCTTTCCCTTCGAGCGCCTTAAAATATGCTTCCTCAAAAGATCCAAACTGTTTCAAAATGTCTTTGGTAGGACCATCAATAACAATCTTCCCATTAGAAATACCGACCAAATGATCTACAGTTAATTCTAACTCACTCATATAATGACTTGTCATTAAGACAGTTTTACCTTCACTGACAAAAGATTGTAAAAAATTACGTACCCAGCGTATTCCTTCAGGATCTAGTCCATTGATTGGCTCATCTAAAATTAAAATATCAGGATTTGCTAATAAGGCTGTTGCTAACCCAAGACGTTGCTTCATCCCTAATGAATAGTCTTTTACTTTTTTATTTTTAGCTTCACTTAACCCCACCAAGTCTAAACATTCGTTGCACCTATTTCTGTCAACACCACAAGCCAAGCCAATCCACCGAAGATGCTGGAATCCTGTTCTTGTTGAATAAGGTTGGCAACTGTCGAGGAATGATCCAACAACACAAAAAGGATTATCTCCCAATTGAGAGTATTTTTTTCCATTGATCAATGCCATTCCCGTCTGACTATTTTCTAAACCAAGTAAAATTCTGATTAAAGTCGATTTCCCTGAACCATTTGGTCCAATCAATCCAGTTACCTCACCTTTCTTAGCTTTGAAAGTTACATTTTGTAGGACAATTTTATTATATTCCTTATGTAGATTTTGAATTGTTATCATTCATTCTTTTTCCCTTCTGACTTTTTGTGAAATTTGACCTTCACTTGGAGCAAGTATATCAGGAGAATATCAGGAAAAAATCAGAATAAACATTTTTATAATTATTTTTTCATTTCTAACAAATTACTTTCTATGTTTGCTATAATATACACAAGTAATTGGAGGGATTATGAAGTATAAAATTTTAGCAATTGACGATGATGAAAAAATCTTACGATTAATAGGGAATGCATTAGAAGCAAACAACTTTAACGTAGAAACTCGGTCAAATATAGAAGAGATCGATATTTGTGACTTTACTGGGTTCGATCTGATTTTACTTGACGTCATGATGCCTATTTCTGGTTTAGAGATTTGTCGCTCCATTCGTTCACAAATTACGACTCCAATCCTGTTTCTAACTGCCAAAGATTTTGAAGAAGATTTACTAAAAGGAATACAAGCTGGAGCAGATGATTACATCACAAAACCATTTAGCATCAAGGAACTGATTGCAAGAATTCAAATGCATCTTCGGAGAGAGGAAAGATTGTACCAAACCTCTAAAGAAGAATTGATTTCAGATATAACTTTTTATCGAGATAGTCAAGAAGTTTATTATCAATCAAAAAGCATTTCTCTAACTAAGCGAGAATTTGATTTACTTTATCTTTTAGCTAAAAATGAGAACCGAATATTTAGCGCAGAGGAACTTTACGATTACCTCTATCCTGTAAGCTCTGATGTACAGCTACGTTCAATCACCGAATACATCTATCAAATCAGACAAAAATTTAAGGATCATCAAATTGATCCTATCAAAACGGTTTGGGGAGGAGGATACAAATGGCAAAAGAAATGACAATCAAACAACTCATTCAGCATACCTACCTTAAAATCATTTGGCAATTTCTTTTATGTCTTTTACTTTTTTACATAGTTCCTGCTCTTCTATCTTCTGTATCTGGAATCAATGAGAAAAATGCCAATCTCTTTGCTTTATTTTTTAGCGTTAGTTCTTGGATTTATCTTTGCATCATTTTAATTCTTATCATTGTGACAAATATTCGACAATTATTAACCAAGATTCAAAAAGAAATGAACATGGTTTATCATAGTGGTCTATATTTCACAAAAAATGAAAATCAGCATTTACAGATTAAAGAGTTTATTGAAACAAATGATCTAATAGAAAAAATGCAATCTGATATAAAAAATAGGATTGAAAATGAAAAAGAACAAAAAAAAGAACTCATGTTTCAAGTATCTAGCGCTGCGCATGATCTTCGAACTCCTCTAACTGTCATAAGAGGAAATGCTGAATTCCTACAATCTACCAAACAAACACCCCAAGTAATGGAATGTCTAAAAGATCTGGAGCAAGCAAGTATTCAGTTAAACGATTATTTCAACCACTTCATCCAATACTCCAAAACTTTTTATGACCATGATATTCAACTTGAAAAGATCTCAATTCAACAAGTAACTCATCAATTAAAGGAACATATCACACCTTTAGTTCCTAGAAATACACACTTTGTATTTACAAACACAATAAATCCATCGACACAAATCACAATTCATTCCAATCTATTTTTCCGAGCAATCACAAATATTATTAATAATGCAATACAACATCAAAAAGAAAATGATGCACAAATCCACCTAACAATTTCACAAGAAAATAGTCAATTAGTTCTAACTATATGGAATAACCAATCTAGTTTTTCAAAAAACATATTACAAAATGCTGGAAATCTTTTCTATAAAGATGACCAAGCAAGAACCCCCTCTCAAGAAAGTCACTATGGACTTGGTTTATCTTTCGTCAAACGCGTCATGAAACTTCATAATGGAACTATGCACTTAGAAAATAGCAATAATGGTGCACAAGTCAAGCTAATCATTCCCATTATATAGAACAAGCCGAACTCATCAATATGTGTTCGGCTTCTTTTAATTTTTACATCAAAAAAATCAGTATCACAAGAAACTTTATGTCACATCTTCTTACATAAAAGCACTAAATATTTGCCAACTTTTTTAGTTTCTGCTATAATGGTTAAATATTCTAAAAAGGAGACTAAACATGAAGAAAAAAATCCTTGCATTTTTATTATTTTTATTTCCCTTATTCTCTCTAGGCTATGTTAATGCGGACACTATCAAGATTGTTAGTGATACTGCTTATGCGCCCTTTGAGTTTAAAGATACAGACCAGACTTATAAAGGAATTGATGTCGACATCATCAATAAAGTCGCTGAGATAAAAGGATGGAATATCCAAATGTCTTATCCAGGCTTTGATGCTGCTGTCAATGCGGTCCAAGCAGGGCAAGCAGATGCGATCATGGCTGGTATGACAAAAACCAAAGAACGTGAAAACGTCTTTACCATGTCTGATACATACTATGATACAAAAGTTGTCATCGCAACGACTAAGTCTAATAAAATCACTAAGTATGAAGAACTAAGTGGTAAAACTGTTGGTGTTAAAAACGGTACTGCTGCACAACGTTTCCTAGAAAGTATCAAAGATAAATATGGTTTCACTATCAAAACCTTTGATACTGGGGATTTGATGAATAACAGTCTCAGTACAGGTGCTGTAAATGCCATCATGGATGACAAACCAGTTATCGAGTACGCTATTAACCAAGGGCAAGATCTCAGTATCAACATGGACGGAGAAGCCGTTGGAAGCTTTGCTTTCGGTGTTAAAAAAGGCAGCAAGTACGAATACCTAGTTACAGAATTTAACGAAGCTTTAGCTCAGATGAAAAAAGATGGTAGCTTGGACAAAATTATCAATAAATGGACAAACTCTTCTAAAACTAGTTCACAAGTGACTTCTCTCACTTCTACTACAAGCGCAGGTCAAAAAGCTACTCCAGTTAAATCAAAATACGTTATCGCTAGTGATTCTTCATTTGCACCATTTGTCTTCCAGAACTCAAGCAACCAGTACACTGGTATTGATATGGACTTAATCAAGGCCATTGCCAAAGATCAAGGTTTCGAGATTGAAATCACTAACCCAGGATTTGACGCTGCTATTAACGCAGTTCAATCTGGTCAAGCTGATGGTATGATTGCTGGTATGTCTGTTACAGACGCTCGTAAAGAAACCTTTGATTTCTCTGATTCTTACTATACAGCTAATACTATTCTTGGAGTTAAGGAATCAAGTACCATTTCTTCTTATGAAGATCTGAATGGTAAAACCGTTGGTGTTAAAAATGGTACTGCTTCTCAAACCTTCCTAACTGAAAATCAAAGCAAATATGGTTATAAAATTAAAACCTTTGCAGACGGTTCATCTATGTATGACAGCTTGAACACTGGTTCAATTGACGCTGTGATGGATGACGAACCAGTTCTTAAATACTCTATCAGTCAAGGTCAAAAATTAAAAACACCAATTGAAGGTACTCCAATCGGTGAAACTGCTTTTGCAGTTAAAAAGGGAAGCAATCCAGAATTGATTGAAATGTTCAACAACGGTCTTGCAAATCTTAAAGCAAGTGGTGAATTCCAAAAGATTCTTGATAAATACCTTGCAACTGATTCAACAAGTGAATCATCAACTGTTGACGAAACTACTATCTGGGGCTTGTTGAAAAACAACTACAAACAACTCCTAAGTGGACTTGGAATTACCCTTTCTCTAGCTTTGATTTCCTTTGCAATTGCGATTGTTATCGGGATTATCTTTGGTATGTTTAGCGTTAGTCCTTATAAATCACTTCGTCTTATTTCAGAAATCTTTGTCGATGTGATTCGTGGTATTCCACTGATGATTCTTGCTGCCTTTATCTTCTGGGGAATTCCAAACTTTATCGAGTCTATCACAGGCCAACAAAGCCCAATCAATGACTTTGTTGCTGGTACAATCGCCCTCTCGCTAAACTCAGCTGCCTACATCGCTGAAATTGTTCGCGGTGGTATTAAGGCTGTTCCTATCGGACAAATGGAAGCTAGTCGAAGCCTTGGTATCTCTTACAGTAAAACCATGCGTAAGATTGTCTTGCCACAAGCAACCAAACTCATGCTTCCAAACTTCGTCAACCAATTTGTCATCGCTCTTAAAGATACAACTATCGTATCTGCAATCGGGCTAGTAGAACTCTTCCAGACTGGTAAGATTATCATTGCTCGTAACTACCAAAGTTTCAAAATGTATGCAATTCTCGCAGTCTTCTATCTTGTGATTATCACTCTTCTTACTAGACTTGCAAAACGCTTAGAAAAGAGGATTCAATAATGGCTAAATTAAAAATCGATGTCGATAATTTACATAAACAATATGGTAAAAACAAAGTCCTTAAAGGAATCTCAGCAAAATTCTATGAAGGAGATGTTGTTTGTATCATTGGACCTTCTGGTTCAGGTAAATCAACTTTCTTGCGTAGCTTGAATCTCCTTGAGGAAGGTACAAAAGGTCATATCACAGTTAATGGTTATGACTTGACGGATAAAGCAACCAACGTGGACCACGTTCGTGAAAATATCGGAATGGTGTTCCAGCACTTCAATCTTTTCCCTCACATGACGGTATTGGAAAATATCACTTTCGCACCAGTAGAACATAAGTTGATGACTAAGGCCGAAGCTGAAAAATTGGGAATGGAACTCCTTGAAAAAGTTGGATTGGCTGATAAGGCTAATGCAAATCCTGAAAGTCTATCAGGTGGACAAAAACAACGTGTGGCTATCGCTCGCGGTCTAGCCATGAACCCTGATATCATGCTCTTTGACGAACCCACTTCTGCCCTTGACCCTGAGATGGTCGGCGACGTTCTTAACGTTATGAAGGAATTGGCTGAACAAGGCATGACTATGATCATAGTAACCCACGAAATGGGATTTGCCCGCAAGGTTGCCAATCGTGTGATCTTTACTGCTGACGGTGAATTCCTCGAGGACGGAACACCCGACCAAATCTTTGATAACCCACAACATCCTCGTCTAAAAGAATTTTTGGACAAGGTTCTAAACGCCTAGAAAAGCTGCAAGGGAACCCTTGCAGTTTTTAGTATAGACGTATTGGATTTTTGGATTTTTTAGAAAATTATGATAAAATAAAGGATATGAATAATGGGGATTCCTCATGCCTAGTTTGACTAGGAAACAAAATAGAAATTAGGTAGCTAGATGTCATCAAAAGTTATTGTTACAATTTTCGGTGCAAGTGGGGATTTGGCCAAACGTAAACTCTACCCTTCACTCTTTAGACTTTATAAATCAGGTAATCTATCTGATCATTTTGCTGTTATTGGAACTGCTCGTAGACCTTGGAGTAAGGAATATTTCGAATCTGTCGTTGTCGAATCAATTCTTGACTTGGCAGATAGCGTTGAAGAGGCTCAAGCATTTGCTAGTCATTTTTACTATCAAAGTCACGATGTTAATGACACCGAACATTATATCGAATTACGCAAGCTTCAGGCTGAGCTAAACGAAAAATACCAAACTGAGCACAATAAGCTCTTCTTCCTCTCTATGGCACCACAATTCTTTGGTACCATCGCTAAACACCTCAAGTCAGAGCAAATCGTAGACGGTAAAGGCTTTGAACGTTTGATTGTCGAGAAACCTTTCGGTACAGACTATGCTACTGCTAAACAACTCAATGAAGAACTTCTTGCTACCTTTGACGAGGAGCAAATTTACCGCATTGACCACTATCTTGGTAAAGAGATGATTCAGAGTATCTTTGCAGTCCGCTTTGCCAATATGATTTTTGAAAATGTTTGGAATCGTGAGCACATCGATAATGTTCAGATTACTTTTGCAGAGCGTCTAGGTGTTGAAGAACGTGGTGGCTACTATGATGAATCTGGTGCCCTTCGTGACATGGTTCAAAACCATACCCTCCAACTTCTGTCACTCCTTGCTATGGACAAGCCTGCAAGCTTTACAAAGGATGACATTCGTGCGGAGAAAATCAAGGTCTTTAAAAACCTCTATCACCCAACTGATGAAGAACTTAAAGAGCACTTTATCCGTGGTCAATATCGTTCTGGTAAAGTTGATGGTATGAAATACATTTCTTACCGTAGCGAACCAAATGTGAACCCTGAATCTATGACAGAAACCTTTGCTTCAGGTGCCTTCTTTGTAGATACTGATCGTTTCCGTGACGTACCTTTCTTCTTCCGTACAGGGAAACGTCTAACTGAAAAAGGAACACACGTGAACATTGTCTTCAAACAAATGGATTCCATTTTTGGAGAACCCCTAGCACCGAATGTGCTTACAATCTATATCCAACCAACTGAAGGTTTTTCACTTAGCCTTAATGGTAAAGAAGTTGGAGAAGAATTCAAACTTGCACCTAATTCACTTGATTACAGAACAGATGCAACTGCAACTGGTGCTTCACCAGACCCATATGAAAAACTCATCTACGATGTTTTGAATAACAACTCAACCAACTTTAGTCACTGGGAAGAGGTTAGTGCTTCTTGGGAGTTGATTGATCGCATTGAAAAACTTTGGGCTGAAAATGGTGCCCCACTCCATGACTACAAGGCTGGTAGCATGGGACCTCAAGCTAGCTTTGATTTGCTTGAAAAACACGGAGCTCAATGGACTTGGCAACCAGATATCGCCTATCGTAAGGATGGTCGCTTAGAATAATGGCTCTATAATATTTGTAGTGGGTAAATCCCCTATGGATATTATGGAGCCTATTTTTGTGTAG
>NZ_JVHE01000001.1:0-240 GCF_001072925.1 Streptococcus pseudopneumoniae
GAAAAGTGACCAAACCATCATTAGAAAGAATCTTATGGAACAATTAAATTTTATCACAAACTTGCTCGGAATTAAAGACAAGAACATCATAATCTTAGATTATCTTGATGCTGGAACGCATAAAGAAGTCATCGCTAAACTCGATTATCCTGCCCCTAAATGTCACAACTGTCAAGAACAAATGGCTAAATATGACTTTCAAAAAGAATCTAAAATTCCCTACCTCGAATGTGCAGGATA
>NZ_JVHE01000036.1:0-594 GCF_001072925.1 Streptococcus pseudopneumoniae
TTCTGAAGAGAAATTCGATATCACAGGCGACAAGCTCGTTGACGATGACAAAGAATTGGCAGATAAGTACGCAGATACAAATGCCAACCCATATGCGGATGATGCATCAAACAACGAAGCTCAAAACTTGAATACGAAGACTGTTAAACGTGGCGATAAATTGGTTTACCAAGTTTGGTTGGATACAACTAAATTTGACGCAGCTAACAAAGACAACATCCAATCAGTAGGAATCTCAGATGACTACGATGAAACTAAGTTGGATCTTGATTCTACTAAGATCAAAGCTTACGATTCAGTAACAGGTGATGATGTAACAAGCAAATTCGATATCACAGTTGAAGGTGGAGTAATTACTGCAACACTTAAAGCTGGCTTCACGAAGTCACTTGGCGATGCAGAAAATACGCAAGTCATCGATACAACTAAGTTTGCCTTCGGACGTTACTACAAGTTCGACATCCCAACAACAGTGAAAGCTGATGTGGCAGCTGGTGTAGATATCGAAAATACTGCAGCGCAAGTAGTCAACTACTACAACCCAACTACGAAGAAAGTTGAAAAACCAAGCAAACCAACTGAAAAACGTGTGAA
>NZ_JVHE01000037.1:0-238 GCF_001072925.1 Streptococcus pseudopneumoniae
TTTATCTTTCCTTCCAACTCACATGTCTTGGGATGAATACAGCTTCAAGAAAGGTAAGATGAGTTTCATTGCACAGGATTTTGATTCCAGAAAGATCGTAGTTATCCTGGATGGGCGAACTCAAGTGACTATTCGCAATCATTTCCTTCGTTATTCTAGTCAGGTGAGAAGTCGAGTGAAAGTCATTACCATGGATATGTTTAGCCCCTACTATGATATTGCCAGAAAACTTTTTCCT
>NZ_JVHE01000038.1:0-318 GCF_001072925.1 Streptococcus pseudopneumoniae
TACACAAAAATAGGCTCCATAAGATCCATAGGGGATTTACCCACTACAAATATTATAGAGCCTATATTTTAAAAACGTTGAAATTCTCAACGTTTTTTTGCTTGTTTGCTTATTTCCCACTTTTCCATTAAGTAGCCCAATCAAAAAACCGTAAGAATTTCTTCTTACGGTTTTTCTAGCAATCTCATAGAATCAAGATTCTTAGATTTGCTTTATTTGAGTAATGGTTTACTCTTCTTCCTTACGTTTTTTAGAGATAAGGAGTCCTCCTGTCACTGCTGCAAGAAGTGCTAGTCCAAGTGAAGCGTTAGATTGTTT
>NZ_JVHE01000039.1:0-50355 GCF_001072925.1 Streptococcus pseudopneumoniae
ATAACATTAGGATAATAAGTAAGTCTACGGCTGTCCCAGAATACAGGATTATTGAAGTAACAACATTTTGAATCATAAAATACCTCATTCAAATATATTTTTGAATGTATTTTAACATTAAACTTTGTAGATGTCAACTTCAGCTCCATCAAAATATAGATAAGAAGGTAGTGCACCAAACATTAAAAAGCCCTGCCATTGAAATGATAGCAGGGCTTAATTTCAATATCTAAATGATATTATTTATCTAAAAAGGTAGAGATTGAACTGACATATAGTGAAATGTATTGAAATTGGAAAAAAGAAAAAACGCTTAAAACAAGCATTTTTCTTATGTATTGATTCGTATTGAATGCTTACTTCACTTCTGTAAGGGTTAAATAATCGGCCTGTACCCCTTGTCATATCAAGGAGTATAGGTTTTTGAAGAAAAAAGGTAGTGATAAAGGTAGTGATTGTATTAATCTGTGAGTTCTTGTAATTTATCCAGAAAAATATCAACTGCTTCGAATTTTTTCTTTGGTGCTAGTTCAGCATATGTATCCATAGTTGTGGTAATAGACTTATGTCCCATCCTATGTTGTAGCTCTTTCCAGTTAGTTCCGGCATTGAGCATCATAGAGGCATGTGTATGTCGGAATAGGTGAAACCCATAATTTGGTAGTCCCAATTCGATAAGTCGTTTTTTTAGAGTTGCACGCTCATTTCTATCACACATATAATTTCCATAAATCGTAGGAAATATCAATTTGGATCTTGGTAAATGATGTTCTTTAAAATAGAGATTCATTTCTTGATGAAATTCCCTTAGTCCTTCTAAAGTTGATATCGGAACAGCAACTCTACGATTACCGGCATCAGTTTTAGGAGAATTCTTACAAATAATCCCTCCTTTTTGGTTCAATTTTTTATTAGCACTTTTCCACATTAAAGTTTTATTGACAATGATTTCATTAGTTTCAAAATCAAGATCAGTAATTTCTAAAGCTAATAGTTCATTGATTCGTAGTGCTGAAGCCAGTAATGTATTACAAATGATTTTAAACCGCCGATTTGCTCTCGTGTTTGGTAGTGTGTCAAGGTAAGCTAGCCAAAGTTTTAAATCCTCATCATGAAGGACCATGATACGTTCTTTAATGGCTTTGGGTTTTGGTGGTATCTTGATTGTCTTTGCAGGATTGGTTTTCAAACCGCAATTTGTTATTCCAAAATCAAAAATATCACTCATTTTATGTGCCATTGCACCAAAATCTTTTGCACTGCCTTTCGGAGCACGTTTTTTTCCAGATTCAATTGCTTGTTTGGCTTTTTTTACTAATCGATTTAGCCATAATTGAATATCTGATGCTTCGATCTGCTCAGGTTTATAATTGCCAAATTGTGGAATGATGTAAGTATCTAAGTACCCTCGAACACGGTTTATTGTGTTTTGCGAAGATACCCAAGTTTTAAAATGGCTAAACCAAAATTCAGCTAAACTTTCAAAATTACCAATTTGGATAGTTTCTTTAATAGTTGACCCAGATTTTTCAAATTGAATTTTGGATTCAACAATTTTTCTATCTAAAGCTTTTAATGTTTTAGCAGTGATTGTTCTTGTAATTCGCTTACCAGTCTTAATATCTGTTCCGATATAAACACCTTTGATTGAATAGCTTATTTCACCGTTCTGCTTGGTAGTTTTTATAACTTTTTTATTGTTGTGTTGAATGGTTTCTTTATTCATATTGCCTCTTAATTCGGATATTTAAAAGACTAAAATAAGACCCTCACCTTCTTTTAAGATGATTTTATTTTAGCATATTCCTGAGTTGTTTGTTGCATTCCTGCTTTACTATTAAGTTGATAGAAATTTAATGATGTCTTGCCGTTTATAGTAGACTGTTCTCGTTCCTTCAATAGGTGGTTCCAGACGAGCTAGTCCTTTTCTTTCCCAACTCTTCAGCGTGTTAGGTGATATATTCAATTCTTTTAGAACTTCTTTTTGAGTTATAATTTCCAAGTGATTGGAGTTGCTTTTTTTGTCAAGAAGGTTCACCAATACTTGAAGAAGATTTTCAATTTTATCTAGTTTTACTTGTTGTAGTGCATCCATATAATTATCCTTTCTAATGTCCAATAACATAGGTAAATTGTTTGGCAGTTTCTGCATCAAATGTGCGGTAACTAATTATTCCTAACCCTTTTACATTACACTCTGAGACGAGAATTGAACCATCTGATTTGACCTGTTCCACAAATGAAATGTGTCCGTATATTGGATCAGCTCCAGCTTGTCCAGGGCTAAATGATAGAGCAGAGTGCTCTGTTGGTGTGTGGGTTGTTGTAAAGCCTGGTTTATTCATCCATTGTCCACCATTTCCCATAAATGGATCAAAGTTGACTCCGACTTGTTTTCCACGGTTGAAGACATACCAGGTACATTGTCCCCATGGATAAGTGCTTGTGATATAGCCAGTAGTGTCAATAGCTGTTGTTAGACTGTAGCCAACAGGGATATCGTTTGAAGTTACTCCTCCACCATCTCTAGTTTTTCCTGTAGTTTGTTCAGGAGCTTTTGGAGTTCCTCCATGTTCATCAATGAAGGCATCCAGTTTTTGCATGGTTTCTGCACGTCTTTTTCCGGATCCTGTAGTATCTGTGAAATAAACACCACCATCGGTAGAAGGATTTAGAGTACCATTCGCAAACTTTTTAGCCTTGTCATCTTGAATTTTGAAGGTTTGGTTTTTATTTCCAATGATGGTTTGTTGGGTTAGTCCGACAACCGCAACCTCGTCATTAAAGTTATTGGCATATTCTGGATTGGAATCATAAGCCCCAAAACCAAACATATTGGCTCCAGGATTAGTGGCTACCCCAGCAGTTCCAAGGGAACTTTCATTCAGTGCGATCGCAACGATTCCACGGACATCAAGATTAGATTTAGCTTCCCATTCGAGGAGCTTTTTTCCATTAATTCGGTTCTTATCATAGGAGATTCCTAACGTATCTAAAAAGCCGTCTAATTGCTCTGCTGTAATACCGAAGCGATGAACCAGTAGGTTGTGAGTATAGGGATCTCCATCTGACCAGTGATCCGCATAAGTCACTCCATTTTGGGATTGAGGTGAGCCATTCGTTCCACCACCTCCGACAGCCCCCATAAGGATAATGATGATGAGGACCGGTAGAAAGAGAGGAATGAGACCGGCTAATAGAAACCATTTTAGTTTTTTCATCGAATCTCCTTTCTAGTTAATGTCTTATATAAGCAGTGAACAGAACAGTCCCAAAACGCCATTTTGCATCTAAAACGACTGAATAGGACTTAGCCTGTAAGATGATTTTGTCTCTTTCTTGTTCTGATACTGGAAACAAAAGAAGGAAATCGACTGAGCGTTTTCCTTCTTGGTAGGCTTGATAAAGAGTTTCTTCAAGAACTCTTGGAAAAGCAGTTCTTGAGCGTATCTTGGTATTCATATCATTCTCCTCTAAGTTGTCTTAAGCGTTCTGTTAATCGGTCTCTTCGTTCAATATTGGTTCTCAATTTATCATCTCGTGTCATGGTTTTCCTATAAGCACGAGTGAAGGCATTGGATCCTTGGGCTTTGTACATGGCTTGAGGATCTTTATATTCCTCTAATTTGTGCTCAATACTATTAATGCGGAGCTGTTTAAATGGAGAAATCCACTCTTCTTTAAGAGTTTGAAATTCCTCGTTTGAACTTGGTGTTGGCTCTACTGTGATTGCAGATTCCATTGAAGGAGTTGGTGGTATTTTTTCTTCAACTGGTTTAATCCCTTCTAGCGTTTGCTTTGTTTTCGGAATGCTTGGTTCTGGAGCATCTGGACTTATCGGAGTCTCAAGAGTTTCTGCTGGGAGCACTTCATCAGGTTGGTGCTCTGATCCCTTATTGGTAAAGAAAGATCCGACATTTTGGAAGTGACTTTTGGCATTCATCACCATTCCGGCTCCGAAACCAGCACCTGCTAAGGCAAAATTCCCAAGATGTTGAGCAGATGAAAGACTTCTCGATGGTACTTGTGAAGCTACCTCTCTGGTCTTTGTGACCCCTTTTTCAACTTTGTTTCCAATATCATTCGCAACCATTCGAGCTTTGGATCCAAGAATGAATTGGATCAGTTCAGCTTTGTATTTCCATAGAAAGAAATATACGAGTCCCTTTGAGACGACTGAAATGAGTAGTTTAAAAACAAGGCCAAAGATAATCAAGGATGGGAGTGTTTTAAGAATGCCATCAAAGCCTGTAATGATAATGTTTTCGATCATTTTCTCAATATAGAAAACTAATAGAGTTAATAGACTTGTGATAGCTGGGAAAAGTAACCCACCAAACATGACTTTTAGAACTCCAAAAATCAAATCTTGCATTCTTGGCACAAAAGACATTAATAGCACAATTGGAAAGAGCAGGATCATCATCAGAACGAGTGTCTGAGCAATGACATTTAACATTTGAATCAAAATAACTGGTATTGCTAATACAAAAGCGTCAAAAATTTTAAAAATGACATAAAACATACGAGTAAAGATGAAATCAGGCATTGCCGAAACCCAACGGTTCTTTTCGCCATCTTCATTAGCTCCATTGCCTAGTTCATCTAGATATTTAGAACGGTCTTTGGATTTAACCGCTGTAAAGTTTCCATTTTTATCGCCTGTTCCTAATACCTTACTATCGTCAAAAGTTTCTTGTTTTCCATTTTGGCTATTCTTATATTTCCCATTTTCTTGTCCAGTATTGACAAAGACATAGGCTTTATAAGATGTTTCTGCTATATAGCTATCTGCCATAGAATCACCAATTTTAATGGATTTATTATTGCCATATTCTACCTTGATATTCGTGATGTTTTTAGTAACATCTTGAGAGACATGGTTGATGGTATCTAGTAGATACAGACCACCTGATGTTCCAGCAATTGTTCCAAAATAACCAAAGCCAAGGATGAGTACCAGAAAGACATGAAGTAGAGTCCTTGAAAAAGCTCCTTTCGAAAAGAAAAACTGGTAAAAGAGATAGAAAGCTAGGATTAGAAGCAACATTGAAACGAGTGATTGTTTTGCGACTCCACCGGAACTTGAACCGATAAATCCTTTCCAGATATTCATCGCTCCATTAAATACATAGTTCTTGTAGTTGGAGTATAGATCAATTTTTTCAAGAATTCGAATCAGCAAAGAAAAGAAGCCCACCACTGCGTTTAGAATGAAAAAGAAGAAGTTGACGAAAAGCTCATTAATCAGTACCCAAGCCCCGTTAAAAGAAGCAAATCCAGTTGGCTCCATATAGGACTTGAGAGAGAAGATATCGACTCCTCTTAGTTTGTCAAAAGCTTCTTGCATGGATTCACCTCCTAACTAGCGTATTTATTTTCAAGGCTTGATGATACTGTGGCTTTCATTGGTTTTAGAAGCATATCAATATCTTCAAAGATGTTGTGTACGGAAATCATATTGAGATTGCCATAGACGTCATAGTATAGGCATTGACCAGAGATCATATTGTCAATCCATTCGAGATTGCTTTCAGTGACTTCGAGATTGACGTGTCTGAGGATATCTTCACGTTCAGATTTTTCATAGAAGGCAAAGATGGTCCCAAATCCAGTCGTGTCATCGTCATTTTCTGCATCATGTACAGATTGAGTAATCAGTGCCAAGGTATTGTTTTTGGAGCGTCCAATCCGACGCATATTTTTGATAACGGCTTTTCCTTCTGCGGACTTCATAAGAATCCATGCTTCATCAAAGAACTCAATGGTATCTTCATTTTCATTTCGTTCTCCAAAGTGGGTACAGAAGGCACCAAGCGCAAACATGAGAGCAATAGAGTTACGTTCATGATCTGAAATTTTTGTGGAATCATCCTTTGGTAGTTTGAGGTTATTGACCTCTAGAATGGTCACTCTTGATTCATAGTTAAGTCCTTGAGTGGTCCCATCTGAAAAGGCTAGTTCCAAGATAGAGTTTGTGACAATTGAGGTAAGATAACGACCAACCGAAGCAATTTCAGAGGAGGTAGAGTCTCTCAAAACTTTTAGGACGTGTTTAAATCCGACCTTCTCACCAGCGACTCGTTTCTCCACAATCGCATTAATAGCTTCTGTGATCGCTGTTTTTTGATCCATCGTGACATCATCTACAGCTTGTAGCAGAAACTCAAGCATGTTTTTTGCGACCTCTACAGCTTGTTCTTTATCTAGAACAACAATAGGATCTAAGACTCCGTGGTTTGATGGAAGTGAGCTATCCAGTGTCACAAAGTTAAAGTTCTCAATCTGTTTCTTGCGTTCAGGATAGAGACGTGCAAATTCAGGTGAGTTGATCACTTCTTGGTAGTGATTTCTAAGTTCACGTTTAGGGTCGATATAAAGGGTTTTAACATTTTGTAAAGCCACACTTAAAAAGATGATCTGAGCGAGGAAAGATTTTCCTTGACCTGTTGCACCCGTGATGATGATATGCGGGTTCTTGGTAATCTTTCCAGCGATATCTTCCTTATTTCCCACTGTCGCATTGTAGAGTACAATATTCTTTGAGGAATCAATAGCTTTCTCAATATTGTCCCAACGCCCTGTCCAGTTATCTACTCGGCCGATATACCAACCGATACGGTTTCCAGAAGAGGTATTGGTGAAGGGCATGAGCTCTGAAAATCCACGAGCTGTGACCATATGTGTCCAGGTGCGAGTTTTCTTTTGGAGGTTTTCTCCATAAAGCAGAGCTTGAAAGAGATAAGGTCCGTCTTGAGAGGCTTCACTGATTTCAACGCCCATATCATCAAAGTAATTCAAAACTACTTGCCGTCTTTGTCGTAGTTGGTTCACACTAGAAGCAGAAACAATCAGATAGGCTCCATATTCGATGATATCTTCCTTGTTTCCGACTTTCTTCATTAAGTCCTTTAGGGAGATGGAACCCATGATGATCTCGTCTTGTTGGACAGTATCGGTATTTTCTGCCTCTTCCATAATGTTTCTGTAACGTGTATTCGAGCGTCCCATTCGACCCTTGATTTTACCTGTATCAATGAATTCCGCTTTAATTCGTAGTTCTACGGGAAAGTTCAAACGTTGGATAAATTCGCCTAGGTGAAAACCATTGAATTGAACAGGAAATTTACCTACAGGAAGAATCGTCACAAAAGATGAACCATAGGGGCTTTCTAACTTGAGAAAGCCACCTTTTAAGACTTTGATCAAGGTGTCTGTGATATTGAATTGAGCACGATTGGCGAGCACCTCCTTCTTGTAGTGAGGAATATAGCGGAGGTATTGCATCCGCTGGTAATAAAAGAGTTCTTCATTGGATAAACGCTTTGCCCGAAGAACTGAGAAGGCTTGGAAAATGGTGAATTCATCACTTTTATAGTCTTCATACCAGGTGGGACATAATTCATATTCATAGCCAAGACCCTTTGCGATCTTTTCAGTGAACTCATTAAAGCTCTCATAGGCCAAGTCTTTTACTGTAGCTCCATGATTTTGTTTGCGTAAAGTCACTCCTACGACCCAGTCAAACTGATAAGGGATTTCCATTTCATCTGTTAGGCGATCCACTGTGTAGAGAAGAAGTTCTTCTCCTAGTTCACGACTGTCATCTGCTAGAGCATCTGAAAAGTCTCTCATTTTCTCTTCTAAGAGATAGTCTTTAGGGATCAGAGATATTTCAAAGAACTTGTTTTTCTGGAGCTTCTTCATCATTTGAGCAACCGTAATTTTATGTTTGCCCTTTTTTTCATCATCTGTAATTGTGATGGGAGTGTTTGGAATACGATAATAAGCAACGACTGTTTGATCTTTTTTGAGAGCTAGATTTTCATGTGTTTCCCTTATAGGATAAGTTAAAGTAATACTCATAGGTCCTCCTTTTCTATAGATTTGTTTTTTCAAAGACAATTTCTTCTACAGGCTCTATCCGATCTTCATGGTAGATAGCTTTTTTATTGATCTTAAAGTCCCAAAAGTAAATTAGGTAATCTCCAATAAAGACGTGCATCTTTTTACCGTGAGGCTCGTATTCAGTATAGAACTTAGCCAATTTGTAAGGGAGATACCAATAGAGCAAGAGAGAAATTGAGTGAGTGATTTTTGCGAGTGGCACAAAGATAAAACCTCCAAAGAGTAACATGGCCACAAAGACGATGATAAAAACAATGAAAAAGGACAACTGCATGGGTGTCGCAAAGTACCATAGTCGAGTGCCCTTTTTTGTCTTGATTTCTTGGATCCAATAAGGAGCATTTAGGCCCTTACTGTAATCATAAAGTCTTTCTTCATTCATACTTAGAGTCCTGATTCAATACCGAAGAGTCGCAGGAACCAGCCGACTGCTTTTAGGATATCTTGTCCTTTCGCAATTGAAACAATAACGGCATAGAAACCAACGACAGAGAAGAGTTGAAGCCAAGAGCTGTTCCGCCAAGCCTTGATCGCTAAGAGCACGGCAATAGCTGTCAGGATCCAAATTCCATCACCTTGAAGGAAGGTTCGTAGATTGTTTGTATTCATAGAGTTCTCCTATTCTTTATCATTTGCATAATTCAGTGGAATGGTGTGTTCTAGTTTTGAGACATAGTAGGTCTTTTCTTTTTCTGAGAGAGTAAAGGTGAAGTTTTCCGAGTGAGTGGTCCCTCCAACTTCAAAGGTAGCTTGGACATAAGCGATTAAATCATCACCGTCCTGTTTGAGATAAGTGTAGTCGATCGTTTTGAAAGTGCTATTTGCGATGATATCCACATCCTTAGCAATCAGATTAAGATTATCTTGGCTTGTGGTGTAGTTGGTAAAGAAGACCTTGAGGAATTTCTCTACTTTCTTTCGCTCGCTGTCTGAAAAATGATCATTGGCAGTGAGTTGGAGCTTATCATCTTCGCTAAAGTGTCCAGCTTGTGAGGATTCAATGGCAGAAAACCAAGGAAGGCCAGAAACGTAATATTTTCCATCTTTTTCATCAAAAGGAATATTGAAACCTGTCACAATTTCTTTTTCTTCTGTGTTGTTATCCCGATGGATGCTTTCCTTGTATTTAACCTTATAGGTCGCAACTTTCCCTTCTACAGTCACTAACTGAGAATAGACAAGTGAGCTGGGATTTCGAACTTGCCCTTGAGATTTTACTTCAGGGATGAAATTGTAAAATTTATTTAAGTAGTCAACTTGAGCTTTTTGTTTATCGCTTTCTTGTGGAAGAGTGAAATAGGCATAGACGTAGTCATTCAAGTAATACTGGAGTTTATAGTCATATTTTCTACTCGACTCCATAGGCTGTGTCTGTTGCTTTTGGGTGGATTCTACTTGGGCTTGTAGTGTACTTACCTTATTTGAGAGTGTGATAGCACGGATAGATCCCAAGAAACCAACAAAAAGGAGGAAAGAAATTCCTCCTATGACTGCGATATTGACGGTCTTTTTATTGGTGACTTTTAGTTTTGGTGGACCTCCTTTTTTCTCCACCTTTTTAAAGTGTGAAAGATATTCTTTCGCTTGAAGCAAGTAGCGTTTAGCTTTATCCATAGATCCTCCTTTAGAGGCCAGCAAGCTCAATGAGCTTTGATCCTTTTGCATAAAGGCGCTTATTGGCTTTTTCGATCTCGCCATTAATGTAATAGTAGCCTCGTAGCTCAGTTTGGAGTTTTTCGATCAGGTCAGGCTTTAGGTCTTTGGCTTCTTCTTTTTTTAGGAGACTATTTAATTCTCCAGCCTTGGTCCAAGCCTCTCTGTGATCTTTCTTTTTAAGTAATTCTCCCAGTTCATTCGTGACTTGAGAGACTTTCTTTTCAAAAATAGTTTTAGTGGCCATTTCAATTTCCTTTCTAAATTTTTCTTGATTGTCTTTGATGGTCTTTTGGATATAAGTAATGAGTGAGGGGCGCATTTTTATATTTACGCTCAACACTTGACCATCTAGCGTGAAACAGGCATGTTCATAGTCATAGAAACCTTTCGCATCTGGTGGTTTTTCGGTAGATCTTCCAGCGCATTCATAGTAGAAGTCTTTGCCTTTTCGTAAGAGAATGTACATATGCCAGAATTCTTGTTCTGGAAGAAGCAGAAAGTCTGCTTGATAAATCTTCTTTAACATCTCAAGAAGCCTCAAGCAGATCATCGTAGCCTAGAGCTTGGTAGATAAAATCTGAATCAAACCAGAGCCAGTCATTGATTTGTCCTTCTGTTGGAGTATCGCCAGAGAAGATATCTTCACAAATGACGGTTAGAGTATCTACTCCACCACGTTCACGGACAGTGTTCAAGGTGGTTAGTCCACCAGACCAAGCTTTAAAGTTTTCTAGTGAATTGATTTGAACTTTGTATTCCATATAGTTTTTCCTTTCTAGTGTTCATAGTGTTTATTGGCTTTGAGAAGTCGTAACATGGCTTTTCCTCGATCAGTGATCTCTCCGCTATTCTGAATCATTTTCATGTATTCTGTTTGGAGGATCTTGTCCGCTTCAGTGACTAGTGCAAGAGAGTTAGCAACTTGATAGGTCAGCCAGCGAATCGTTCGCTCAATACTGTATGGTTGTGGGTTAGTTGAAAGTTTTAAGGGTTCGACTCCTCCAAAGAGACGTTGCCATTTTTCATCGGGTTTATAGGCTCCAAATCGAGTGAGACCATCATAGACTTGGATTTCCTTGTTTATGATACCTCGTGCGATTTCTCCGAGATCTACACCGTTGATATATTCCTCCACAATACCTTGAGCTTTCTGATCTGAAAATCGCAATTCATAGCGATTCCAGATACCAAAAATCTCCAAGGATTCGTCCAAGGAGATGTTTTCCATTCGAGCTATTTCATAGCGCTTTTCATAAAAGTTGAAGTAGAGTTGACTTTGACGGCTCCCAAAGTAAATGGACAAGCCGTGATTCGCTTCCATGTCTTCATTATCTGTGAAAGATCCACCACCCGTGATATTCCATTTCTTGATCGTATCTAGAACAATCTCTTTGGAATAGAGCTTATCAATCAATTTGGGAATTTGAATTTGTTCGTCCTCGTGACCATAACCCTTATAAAGTTCATCCAGAGCAATATCGAGTCGCTTCACTCGAACATCTTCATAGGAATAAAGAATGTTTTGAAGAAAGATCTGCCAAGTGATTCCCTTGTCTTCTAGAAGCAATTCCAACTCACGGCATCCTTGACCGGATAGTTGAAGACAAGTTTGGTAATCATTGGTCACAGACTTATCAAAGAAATCAAAAATCCAGATATTTCCTCGTTGCCATAAGTGGGTATAATTCATGAGACGGGTTTCTTGGTCTGTAAATTCGCTAAGGTGGCAGTGAAGGAAGTTTTCACAGAAAGCATCTAAATCCTTTAATCTAGGAAAGGTCAATCGTAGATAGTCGATTTGAGCCCGAAGACTGTTTTTATCGCAATCTTGATAGTAACCAAGTTTTTCTTTAAGTTCTCTAAACTTATCAATCGTCAGTCCTCTTTCGCCTGTTTCATAAGAGCGGTAGGTTCTTGTAGGTAGATTAACAGCTTGTGCAAATGATTTTTGACTAAGTCCTGTTTGTTTTCTGAAATTCTTAATATGAAAAGGACTAATTTTGTCCATTCATCGCAACACCTCTTTCTAACAAAGTGACACACTTTTTTGACGAAAGTGACACACTTCATAAAAATTGAAAACCCAACTCCCATAAGGAATGAGGAGGGGTGGACTTGGCGTATTTGCCAAATGTAACCCCCCTATTAGAAAACGGGGGTTGAAGTTTCATCATGGCCTAGAGACTTCGGGCTACGGTCTGCGCCTGACCTGCGGTCAGGCTTGCCCTTGCCCTTGTCCTAGCCCATGATGAACAATCGTCGCTTCAACTGCTTTTGGATAAGACCTGCGTCCTCCCTCTTCAAATTGAGCGAGGATTTCAAGAAGAAGTTTTTCTTGAAAAGGATTCACTAGAATAGCGGATACAGTCCGTTCAAAGATGATCCCTTGTTCTGTTAAGAGATAGATAATCTTGCGTAAGGTTGGCATTTTAAGATTTTGTTCGTCCGCAAATTCCTTGAGTGGTCGTTTGTTTGGTCCATTTTCTATAGACTCCTCTTCCTCTATAGGATCAATTGTTTCAAGCGGTGATTTATATTCTTCAAATACTGAGAATTCTTCTCCTTCAAACTCCATGATGGGAATTTTAGAGTAGGCATCATAGAAAGAAAAGCCTTGATCAAGCGGTACATATGGAGAGAAAAACTCACCAGCTAGCTCGCCGTTGTTTGCGATATAGCCCCGTCCTTTGACCTTGACTCCATTAATTTCATCTAGCTTTTTAAACTCTTTGGTTTTATTGGCATCTCCAAACATCATGTCATATCCTGTTGATTCTAAATGACCGACGGAGAGACGCTTCATAAAGTTATCCCGAAGAGCAGTTTTAATAAATTCACCATCTGGCCGTTGCATAGCAAAGATGATAAAGACTCCAGATTGACGACCTTCTAGAACTAACTGTGAGAGATATTCCATGAGTTCTGACTGTTGGCTATAGTCACGATCAATCTTTGCCATAAGAGCTGCCCACTCGTCAACCAGAATGAATTTTGGTTTCATATCATAGTGAGTAAAGTTCTTCCCAGCTTGGAATTTTGGCGAAGTAGACATCATTTCATAGCGTTTTTCCATGAACTCTACATTCTCTTTAAAACAGTTAATGATATCTTCCTTACTAGTATAGACTCGACCATGGAAGACTGGAATTTTCTTTAATCCAGCTAGATCTGAATTCTTTGGATCACAGATATCAACAAAGCCAATTTTAGCTAGTGCATAGATTATGGTCATGAGAACAACTGTTTTTCCTCCACCTGTTCCACCGCCGATGAGAAGATGAGGTTCTTCAATATAATCCCAAGATACATCTTTCATGAGCTGGAGTTTGGATCCCTTGACTTTTACTTCATCGATGGTGATTCGGCTATCAATTCGGTTAATAGCAATTTCATACTTGATAAAGCGATTATCAAAGGTTTTATTACGAAAGTCCCCGTTAAACATGACTTCAAGAGTGGCTCCAAGGTTGAGAAAGCGATCTTGAAATTTATTACCTTCTAGAATGAAACTCGCTTCAATATTGTAGCGAGACTGTTTGATATACACTTGAGGTAAGGTGATCTTTTCAATTATCTTGTTTTCACGTCTAACCTTTTTAACGAGATAGAGGTTGTTCTCTAGCAAAAAGCGAGAAAGAATTCGAAGGCTGTTGAGTTTTTGAAAAAAGAGCAACTTTCTGTAGCAAACCCGATTGATAAACCAAGAGAAGATTAAAGAAAAGAGAAGTCCAGCTCCTAGAAAATATCCTTGAGGTAAAGGATGGACTTTTAATTCTTCTAGATGTAAGTAGCTGTAGAAACTAATAGCCAACAAAAAAGGAAACCACCAGATAAACCATGTGATTCCCTTTAGTTTACGATGAAAAACTCGAACTCTTTTTCCCCGATAGGTAAAGAGTTTCATCCTGTATCACCTCCTAGTTTTCCTTCTTATTTTCTACTGGTTTGTTTTCTTTAGTCGGTGCACCTCCAGCTTTTTTCTTGATTTTAGAAGCAAAAAGCTTATAGATATCATTGCGATTGACGTGGGTATGCGTGATAACAATATCTTCTAGTTCAACCTCTTCTCGGTATTTAATTCCTAAGTCTTCAATTTCAGACTCTGACATATCTGCGATGGTGAAAAAGAGGGTTTCGTGCTGGACAGAAGAATGGATCCCTACAACAATTCCACGGATCTCACCTGTATTGACTTGTACAAATGATCCATCAGGATTACGTTGTGAGCGATCCACTTCAAAGATGATATCAGGGCCTTCAATCCCACGGAAGGTCAATTTCCCAAGGACTTCTGGCACATCCAGCCCGTCAGTAATAACACGATAGGTTTTATCTGCAATTTGTAGTTTTTCTCCGTAGTTTAATCCAATTTTAGCCATGTGATTTTCTCCTTTTATTTCTTATTTTTTAAGTACCAATTTTTCCGCAAAGACGTTGAGGTAAGGCGCAACAGTATTGCCGTTTAAAGCGGTATCTGGGAAAAAAATTGGGTTGACTGCTTCTACTAGAGCATCTTCTGGAAAGACTGTTGTAGAGGCTGGTGTAATGACATGAAAGGCTCCGTGCTCTGCGCTGTTTAGAATGTGGCGTTGGTATTTGCCTTCTTTTCCAAAAATGAATTTAGGAGCATTTCCCAAACGTTCATAGTAAGCAGGGCCAATAAATTCTGGTTTCATTTTAAGTGTTTCTGAGATCATAAGATTTTCCTTTCTGAGTGTAAAATAAAAAGAGTTAAGCTAGTTGCTTCACTCTTGAGTAATAGTGTGTAAAAAGTTTGCGTTTAAACATACGACTATAGAATTGAATATCCCCATGAGAGTAGCCATTTCTACGAGCATTTTGAGCTAGATGATCTAGATCTACTTGCGCTTGAGCATAGAGTTTAGCCTGTAGTTTATCAGATTCACTAAACATGCCATAGGTGAATTCATAATTATCATAGAGTCGTTTACATTGTAATGCGAAAAAAGTTTTGCATATCGTTCTCCTTTATTGTAATAAGTAAAAAAGCTACTAAGTGAAAAAAGGAAAGAACTTAGTAGCTTGAGAGTAAGTCTATCAATAATGATAGACAGCAGTAAAGAAAAGTTATTTGGTTGGAAAGATCCCTCTTTCCACGGTGGCAACGTTTAGCAAGGTGCTTTGCGTCAATTACCATCGCTTTCCCAGCCAATCTCTTCAGGTAGTCCTCATCATACCCAAGGGATTCTCTTACGCCCTTTGGCGAAGCCAGTTCACTTTACTATTCGGAAAAGTGCGAAAGTCCGAAATGCGTGGAAGCCCACAAGAAATTAGTCTTGTTTTATATCTTCACTTCAACCATAAAACGGACTTGACTTTTCTTATCAAAACATTTACAATAAAGGTACGAAGTTTATGTGTAGTTCTGATGATCAGTCCTCTGGTTGTCAGACGCACTTTTTATTTAATTGTCAATGATCTAAGCCTTCTAAAATAAGGTTATTATTTTTAGAAGATATATACTCTTTCGAATATATTTATATTATATACTCGTTTGAGTATATTGTCAAGAGATTATTGCAAAATATTTTAAAATTTTTTGAGGAATTAGAAATGGGATTTCCAGAACGATTAAAAGAACTCCGTTTGAAAAAAGGATTGACACAAAAGGAAATTGCGGAAGAATTTGGTATCAAACAACCTAATTATCAGCAATGGGAAAGTGGAAAAAGAAAACCATCGTCTAAAACTTTAGAGAAATTTGCGAATTTCTTTGGAGTTACGATGGACTACCTTGCAGGGAATGATGAGGAGCTAGATAATGTTGAACTGCTTTTTCGTATGAATTCAAAAGGTTTAACTGAAGAAGAAAAAGAAATCTTCAAAAAAGAGTTGATTGAGTTTATGGAAGAACGCAAGAAGGCGTT
This sequence comes from Streptococcus pseudopneumoniae, assembly GCF_001072925.1. Classification (GTDB taxonomy): domain Bacteria; phylum Bacillota; class Bacilli; order Lactobacillales; family Streptococcaceae; genus Streptococcus; species Streptococcus pseudopneumoniae_Q. The sequence continues at coordinate 15,453 of NZ_JVHE01000039.1, forward strand.
TGGGAAAGATATAGATCAATAAAGAAAATGCAATATGGAAAGTTTTGAAATTGAAATACCTAAAAAGAGCATTTTGAAGTTGATCTCAGAAAAATTAGAACAAGTATAAAAAAGTGGACAACCGTCCACTTTTTTTATACAATAAACTCAACCAAACTGGTTTAGTTTTGTAATTTATACTTAAAGGAGGTATCATTCTTTGAATGAATTGTATACAAGAATAAGTAAGTCTACAAAACATATATTATACCAATACATGAAAGATAATGATATTTCATTATTAAATTATAATTTTAATTACTTCTTTCAACATTGTATTCAGAAATATAAGATTCAGGTGATTAGTCACCATTTCTCAAATCATAAGATTGAAGGCTTAACTGTTATTGATGAATTAGGTATTAGTTTTTCATATGAAAAGGATAATCCAATTGTAAAACAGAATTTTACTCTGTGTCATGAACTGGGGCATTTTATACTTAAGCATGAAGGCACTTATTTTGCTGAATCTATTGATAATCAGGAGAACCTACTAGAGCGAGAAGCGAATATCTTCTCTGCTATCGTATTAATGCCTGACATTGTTTTGTTGTCAAAGATTTATTATAGTTGCGACACCTTTCAACACATTCAAAATAGTCTGGATGTTTCAAAGCAGGCATTGTTCTTTCGCCTTTTAGATCTTCTTAGAGAGTATTATCCCGAACAAGAAAGTACCATTAAACAAGCTATCGATGCTTATATTGATGGACAAAATGCCTCTCTACTCCTTTTGTTTCACAGCATCAAAGAACATATTATTACAGAGTTTAATGACTACCAAACTTCTCTAATTAAGAAGATAGAACTATCCATAAGCAAAAGAGGCTTCGTTACTAGTCAAGAGTATCCTGAACTTTTGAATCAAGAGAATTGGGAATCCATAAAGGATTATCATGACAATCTAAAAATATGGCTCGTTTATAACAAAGGAAAATCTATAGCTTATGTTTGGGATAAGAATAAGCTAACGGACAAAGAGGCAAGACAAAAAGCTGAATTGAAACTACTGTTAATGTGAGGTAAGTGATGTATCAACCAGAAAAACTAAAGGCTCGTAGAAAAGAGCTAAAAATGACTCAAAAAGATATTGCAGATCGATTAGGTATTAGTTATCAAGCTTATTCCGCATGGGAGCGTGGAGTAAAACAACCATCTAAAGAAAAAGTAAAGCAGTTAGAGCATATTCTAGATGTCCCAATAGGTTATTTTACAGAGCTTGAATTCGTTCGGCTATATAATGCTCTATCGGATGAAGGAAAAGGTCAAGCACTTAGCTATGTCAGAAACCTAGTTAAAAAAGAAACATGTAAGAACGTTGTTTCAATATCAGCAAAATTATACGAATACCATGTTTACGAAAAAATGTCGGCTGGTATCGGTTCATCAGTTTATAATGATCAGGACTATGATACTGTTTATTTTGATGAAGAACTAGCTCATGACTTTGCTTCATGGGTATCTGGAGACTCGATGGAGCCCAAATATAAAAATGGCTCTGTGGCTCTCATTCGTGAGACAGGGTTTGATTATGATGGAGCAGTTTATGCCGTAGTCTGTAATAGCCAAACCTACATTAAACGAGTTTATCGTGAAGAACACGGCTTAAAGTTAGTTTCTATCAATCCAAAGTATAGAGATATTTTTCTTTCATATGATGAAGATCCGCGAATAGTAGGAATTATTGTTGGTAATTTTGTACCAATAAAACTCTAACAACATTTTATTTACGTTTATTTTCTATTTCTGATGATTATGTAATAGAGGAATGTAGAAATCATTTACATGGAAACTCTATACGCCAATCTTTTAAATATTTAGATAAATTACGAAATGTTACAAAAATATTTCAAAAAGCACTTGACAATGTGTGATATTGTAATATAATGGTTTCTATCAAATAAAGTGAGGGATCATGATGATGAAAAAATGGACAAGTTTAGCACTTTTAGGATTAACTTCTGCAAGCCTACTCGTAGCCTGTGGTTCAAAAAAAGAGGAGAGCAAATCTTCTGCCAAAGAAGCACAAACAACGGTGAAGTCTAGTCAGAAAAAAGCAAAAGCATCTTCTGGAAAGAAAGAGACAAAAGCTACTGAAGCTGCTTCACAAGAAGGGACACAAGCTCCTTCTCAAGATGCAGCAAACTCAGGTCAAACCAAAACAGGATCTGCTTCAGCAAGCACTGATAAGGCCACAGCTTCGTCTCAAATGGTTCCAGAAGAGCTGGTAGGGACTTGGACAGGAACAACTGAATTGGCCAAAGATGTCCAAATGACAGTGGCTGCAGACGGAACGGTCACTACGACAGCGAACTTTTATCAAGCTGATTATAATCCAATTCGCACAGCGACAGCTAGAGCCAAGGCAGTCCAAGCTTCTGGAAATATCTACTACTGGGAAACAGAAGAACCTGGAGATCTTGATGCCCTTCTTCCAGGTATTTCTGGACTTGGGGGAGCCAATGCCAAGGTAAAACCCGGTTTTATTTTGGAAGAGGGCCATTATACACCAATTTTATTTGTAACGGGGCTTAATGAAAATTTTGATTATAGCAAATACACCGATTTCCGTGTTTCCCTTACAAAATAAAAACATATTCAATGCTCTTAAAATTAACAACACCCTAAAAGTTAGATTTCCATCTATACTTTCAGGGTGTTTTCTTATAACCTAATATACAAATGAGGCTGGGTCACACTTTTTCAATGGCTCTACGCAATATTGAGTAGACCTTGAGTTTCTTTATCTAATTTTATCCACTGGATTGTTCAGGACGGTTTTCAATTCAGGACAATATTTACTTACCTCAAATTCAATAATCTCATATTGAGCAATCTCATTTTGATAGAATGGATCGTGTGTAATGATTTCTTGAACGGCTTCTTTATTTTTAGCTATCATGAGAATGATACCGCCGGTTCTTGGATTTTTTCTTCCAGATGCGATAAAAAGACCTTTTGTATAATACTGATTTAAAAAATCTATGTGTTTTTCTAAGTGTTTTTCAACTTCATCAAGGGATTTTATATAGGTAAGATTTACAATAAACATAAGTTACTCCTTTAAAATAAATGATAAATAGATTATAATACTTTACAAACTACCTGAATAGTAGGCACATTTTTGTAAGGAGAAAAAATGTTAACAAATAAAAATTGGAACTGTAGTATGTCTCGAGTCTTAGATGTGGTTGGTGGGAAATGGAGGATGAATATATTATGGGTTATAAACAAGCATAAGAAAATTCGTTTCAATCAATTGAGAAGAGAAGTTGAAGGGATTACAACTATCAGTTTGACACGTGGATTAGATGTTTTAATAGAGAACCAATTGGTTGAGAAATATGATTATGAGTCTTTGCCTCTTCATACAGAATATGAGTTGACAGAAAAAGGTAAATCACTGATGCCGATTTTAAAGGACTTGAATCAATGGGGAAAAGAATGGTTGCATTAAATTTTCTTCTTCTTTTTGTCACTTTCATCTTGCCACTTAGGTTCTCATTTTGACCGCTTATACCAAAAGGCCGTTTTTAAAACGGCTTTTTTGCTAGACTGATACTGTCAAAAAGGAGAGAGAACATGATATTACAAGCTAAAAACATCAGTAAACGGTATGGAAATCATCTAGTGGTTGAACATATTCACCTACAGTTTGAAAAGGGAACGTTTAATGCGATTCTAGGACCAAATGGGGCGGAGAAATCAACGACTGAGAAATAAGATTATTGACTCACTATTTATGGAAGTAGTTATTTAAGAGAGAAAGATGAGTTACCAGAAAGTTACTAAAATTTGAAAAATGAGTCTATTTTGCAAGATTCAAAAGTCCTAAAACCCTATTAAATCAAGGTTATAAGATTTAAAAAATGTATTCATAGAACTCAAAATCTTGCTTTGCTTGTCTTGGCAGGCTAGACAGGGTATAAGTGGAAGATAAGATGAATAAAATGGAGAAGACTCTAATGGTTCTTCTCCATTTTTTTATCTAATTGGTAATGTTGAAAATCGGAAGTGAAATGATACTTTCAAAGAATTCATTTTGAACACTAGCAAACGAAATAGAGCCCTGATGCAAATCAACAATTTGTTTTGAAATTTTTAGCCCAATTCCAGTCGTTCTAATTTTAGAAATATCAATGTTTTTAAAAGATAATTCATTAAGTTCAGCAATTTTTTCTGGTGAAGCTCCCTGTCCATTATCTTTGATTTCGACAATTACATTTGTATCTTTTTTGAATAAGTGGATTCTTATTGTGCACCCCTTTTCGTTATGTAAAACAGAGTTGTAGATGATATTATGGATAACTCTTGTGATTAAAAACTGCTCAATCATGATAGATTGATTAACAAGTGAATCATCGTAATCAAATTCAAATTCAAAATCATTCCAGATTTCTTGATTTAAAATATGGATGAGAATGTCTTTAAAGAAGGGGATAATTTTTGTTTCAGTCTGATTTAATTGAAGATGACCGGATGAAAGGCGAGCTACTATATTTAAGTCATTTAAAACATTTTGGATGTAATAGGATTCCGTCAATATTGGACGAATATGTTTTTTAAACTGTGTATCTAGTTCAGAATCATTTAACAAGGACGCGTTAGAAATGATGACAGAAAGAGGTGTTTTGATATCGTGTGCAATACCTGAAATCCATTGCTCTTTAAAGACTTCATTCTCTTTGAGTAGAGTATCGGTTTGATTAATTGCAGTTGTAAGATATTCTAGTTCTGATATAGAATTTATTGGATTTTTCAAACCATCTGGGAGATTCTGAATAGCAGTTACAAGAGGCACAATTTTACGATTGATATGCGTCACGCCATAGTAGTAAAGAAAAGCGAAATAAAGGCAGTTGAAAAGCAATACTCCAAATGCTATTAGTGGAAACAGGCGGAGACTATCTATATCTAAGTAATTAAAACTATAACGAGCAATTTTATCTTTTGGAAAACCAACAACAATGATGTATCCACCTTTTATCTGACTAAAAACAGGATAATCTGAAAGATAATAGCGAGAAAACTGTAAAATGTCCCCGTAGTCAAATTGCGAAGGAACTTCTGTAGGTTTATACTGTTCGAACACTTGTTTTCCAGTCTGCTTATCCAATACCATGAGCCATAACTTTTGTTCTTTTAGACTAGAAATATCATTTTCAGGTATGTGGACGTTATTATTTGTGATGGTAATGTGTTCAGAAATTATTTTCACAGTCTCAGTAGCAGTTTGCTTTTTACTAATGTAGAAAACAAAACTGGCAATTAGAATAATATTGGTAATAAAGATAATGATGGAAGAAAAGATAAATTTCTTTAGTGAATACCTTAAAATTTTGGTTTGATTCATAATCATGATAACAATTTATATCCTAGCCCTTTAGCTGTCTTTAAATATTGAGGTTTTGAAGGATTTTCTTCTATTTTTTCTCGAATTTTCCGAATATGTACAGTCAAAGAGTTTTCATAACCAAAGCTATCCACTCCCCAAATCGTATCACAGAGAGATTCGGTTGAAACGATGTAATTTTTATTATCGTAAAGTTTTTTCAAAATCTGAATTTCAATTGGCGTAATAGAAATTTCTGCTCCATTTTTTTGTACTGTTGCATTCCGAAAACTCACCAAAGTCTGTCCAATCTGTATTGTTTCCTGTTCTGATTTATAACTTCTACGGAGCAGAGCCATAATACGATAGATAAGATTTTTTGGAATGAAGGGTTTCATGATATAATCATCACCACCAGCATTGAAACCAGCTATCTCATCTTCAGGATTATTTTTGGCAGTCAGAAAGAGGATAGGAGTATCGCCTTTTTTTCGGATATGTTTTGCTAATGTGTAGCCATCACCATCGGGTAGCATAATGTCCAAAAGGAAAAGGTCGAACTGCTCTATTTCAATCATGTCCAAACTAGATTCTATATCATAGGCTGATGTTAGATTGGAAAATCCGTAGGCAGTGAGAATATCTCTTATGGAAGAGTTTAAAATTTTGTCGTCATCAATGATAAGGATGTGCTTATTCAGGAGTTGTTGTTCGAAACTCATAATCTTACCTCGCTTATTTAAATTATACCATTTAAAAGAGTGAAAAAAAGAAAAATACTTTAATCTTAATGTAAAATTAAGGTTAGCTTAGTTTAAAATTAATCTAGCATGTCTATAATAAAGACATAACCTAGATAGAGATACTTCTCAAATAAATTTTAATCAGTGAGGTATTTCCAAATGGCTAAACAACAAATGAATCTCGTTGAGGAGGAAGTTCATAATGATTAGTAATGTTTTACAGATAAAAAACTTACAAAAGGAATTTAAGGACACTCAGGTAGTTAACCTTAGTTCCTTATCAGTTCAACAAGGTGAGATTTATGGTTTTCTAGGTCCAAATGGAGCTGGGAAAACAACCACCATGAAGATGATTTTGTCTTTGATTTCTCGTACAGCTGGGGATATTGAAGTGTTCGGTCAATCCATAGGTACGGACAAGCAGTATCTTAATCAGATTGGCTCTATGATTGAAGAACCGTCTTATTATCCTAATTTGACAGGCTATGAAAATCTCTTGGTTTTCCAAAAAATCCTTGGATTTGATAAGAAAAATATTCAGGAAACCTTGAAAATTGTTGGGTTAGATCAACCTAAAAACAAGAAAAAATTGGTTAAAGATTATTCTCTGGGTATGAAACAGCGTTTGGCTTTAGCCTTTGCCTTAGTCAAGAAACCGCGTTTGTTGATACTGGATGAACCAACTAACGGGCTAGACCCAGCAGGGATTCATGAAATTCGGGAACTGATTATCAAGTTGGCAAAAGAACAGGGCATTACTGTCTTCATCTCTACCCATATCCTTTCTGAAGTAGAGCATATCGCTGACCGTGTAGGGATTATCAATCATGGTCAACTCGTTTACGAGGGAGAAATTCGTAAAATTCAGTCCAATAAATGGCTGGAAGTGCGTGGGGATTTTAGAGGTCGACATGAAGCCATTAGCCAAGTGTTATTTGGTTATCCGTGCAAGATGTTAGAAATACATGAGGATAAACTCAAGCTGACTAACCTTGCCGACCAGCAGATTTCTAGTTTGTTACGAGATTTAATAGTCGAGGAAGTTCCAATTTATGAAGTGAAGCAAGAACAAGAAACCTTGGAATCTATCTTCCTCAACTTAACCAAGGAGTGAGTCTTATGTTGAATAATTTGTCTATTGAATTGCTCAAGGCAAAACGAACCAAATCCTTCTTCATTATCATACTAGTTATGGGAGTCGGATTTGCTTGGGCAATTGCAGCCGCTACACGTTACCTAAGTAATCCAGACATGCACCAGATTAACCTAATTTTCTATATGATAAAAGAAGTAAATGGCTTGATTCTCCCTATCGTGATTGCTCTCTTTGTATCCCGGATTGTCAAGAACGAGAAGGAGGGCAACACTTTCAAACTGCTTTTGGCAAATGGTGAAAATGTACGGCATATCTTTCTGAGTAAGCTTGGCCTGACTATGTTCGTTTTGACCTTTCTCGCTATTTTGGAGGGAGTAGTAGTCCAGTTGATTGCAAACTTTTCTGGTCTAGAAATGCCTGTTAGCCTAATCCTCTGGCAAATCGTCATTTTCTTGCTAGCATCTTTTGTCTTAACCTGTCTGTTTTTGACTTTGCAGTTTTTACTGAAAAAGCAGGCATTGATAATGGCATTAGGGATTTTCGGAGGATTTCTTGGAGTTGGATTTGGTCATGCAACAGCTTTTCTACAGCTGATTTTCCCATTTGGTGGTATAGCATATCTGTCTCTGGTGGATTACCAGAAAGTCGCCAGTCAAGTGAGTTATGTTTTGGCGACAAACCTAGGATTTAAACTCTTTACATATTTGCCAATAGCCCTAATCTATCTCTTCTTATCTCTCTATCTAGTTGAAAAGAAAGGAGGCAAGCTATGATGTCTTATCTATCAGTAGAATGGCGGAAAACCCAAAAATTTTCCATGTTGATGATTGGTATTTTCTTCTTAGCTTTTTGTAGCCTGATTGGTCTTGGTATTTACTTAGGTGCAGCTTATTCTATGGTTGCAGAAAGTGAAAAAGTGCCTGTTTTATGGGGACAATTGACCTTCTATTATAGCCAGCTTTTCTTTCCGATTTTGGTCAGCATTTATGTAGCCATGATGTTAGGAAAAGAGTTTGATAGGAAAAATATTGAATTTCTCAGAGCTAATAATGTCAGTCTTGGGAAATTATTGTTGGCAAAAGAAATAGTAATTATCTTGTTTATTGCTGTTTTACAGTTGTTCTTGTTTGGTATTTTTTATGTCAGTGCTCACCTAATTCATTTAGAAATTTCTAATTTGTTCACCTACCTTAAGTGGGATTTATTGGGGATTTTTGGAACAATTAGTATGATGGCAGTACAGTTTTTTGTGACAGCTAAAACTCGTGTTTTTAGTAAATCTGTGGGAATTGGTTCTATTGGTACTTTCGTAGGATTCATGATGATTTTTGTATCAGATAAATTATCTTTAATCTATCCCTACTCCCAAGCTATGGTGGCAATGCGGTCACGGAATTTGATAGACTTTAATTTAGTGGAAATTTTGCTGTTTATCATTGTAAATATTCTTCTGTGGGGTATTTTTCATACATTGAGTAATAAAGAATTGCATAAGTAATGCGAAGACTCTCCGGAGTCTTTTTTATTTGAAAAAAACACCTATTCAGGAAAATAGGTGTGAATGATGTTATTTATATCCATATTGTTTTAGTGCGTTATTATATGCTTCGCTATCTTTAAGATAGTAGTCGTGCTTAACTCCACTAATATCAACAGAAAAGACCCCATCTTTAAATGAATATTCTTCTGTTCGACTTGCAATATTTTGTCCAGTTAATTCGATCGTATTCTTTTTTTTGTTAATGATAAAACTATCGGCTTCTCCATGCTCTATGGAAGCATTATCTCCTTTAATAGTAAACGCCAACTCGTTTCTTTCACTTGAGATCCAATAATACTCACCATCTAAAGATTGGTGGTTGTTTTTTGAGCAAGCAATTAAAGTAATTATTGATAATGAAAGCAGTAATATACCTACTAATTTTCTCATAATCTTTGCCTCCTTTTATAATATTACTATACCAAAATAATGTTACAAAACTGTATTAATGTCTGTTATAATGGAAATTTCAAATAATGTCCATTATAACAGACATTAGTAAATTATAGAAAAAGATCTATATTTGGCTATAGTTTTACTAAATCTCTACGACTATAGATTAAAAATGTATACACTTCTATTTTACAAGTTCAACTTAAGAAAATCCCAATTACAACCATTTAACAAGTAATATAAAAAGAGTTCAATTGTCAATCCCTTTTTTAGATAAAGAAAATAATAATGGTGCTAATTAGGATTAATACCTAAATAAGTTTTAATTTTCTTTTCAAGAAAATCAATATGTTGGTTAATTTCAGTTTGTTGCTTATGAAGTTCATCAAGTTGAAAAAATAGTAGTCTAAGTCGTTGAGGAATTGTGGAGTCTCCTTTATATCTTAGGTCAGCGTATTCTTGCATATTTTTAATAGACATTCCCGTCTTTTTTAATCTAATAATGAATTGAGCCCACGCTATATCAGAGTCATCATAGTATCTACGATTATTTTCTTCTCTGTGTGAGTAAATCAATTTTTCTTGCTCATAGTATCGAAGTGTGGGAATAGGAAGTCCAGTTTTTTTAGCAAATTCTCCAATAGAATAGTAAGCCATAATATTTCCCCCCTTTATTTTTTATTATTTTAGCATAATTTTTAAAAAATTAAAAAATTTTCAGTTTTCTCTTGACATAAAGTGCGCTTTACTATGTAAAATACATAGTATCAAAGGAATTTGATATAAAGCTAGGAGAGGAGGTAATACCATATAGACGAAAAATTGGTTTGAAGGAATAGAGAGCTCCAAAGGGGCTTAGTGATAAGGCTGTCAAGAACCTTGATGGGAGCAGCGACTCTTATAAAAAATGCAAATAGCAATCTGTAAAGGAGAAAATAGTATGGAACAAACGAAGAATTATACTTGTATTACTGGAGCCAGTGCTGGTATAGGAGCGGAGACAGCAAGACAATTTGCAAAATTAGGAACGAATCTTATTTTAATTGCTCGGCGTCAAGAACGACTAGAAAAATTGAAGCAAGAGATTTTGAACCATTATCCGGATTTAGATGTTGTTATTAAAGTTGTTGATTTATCGAAGTCCAGTAATATTTTTGCTCTTTATGAAAGCTTGAAAAAATATCACATTACTACGCTAATAAATAATGCTGGTTTTGGAAATTATGATAAGGTTGAATCTCAAGATTTAGAAAAGATAATAACATTAATCCATCTAAACATTGAAGCTTTAACAATTCTATCAACTCTATATGTGAGAGATTATAAAGATTGTAAAGGCGCTCAATTGATTAACTTATCATCTAGAGGCGGATACATGATGGTTCCAAATGCAGTTACATACTGTGCAAGTAAATTTTATGTCAGTGCTTTTACAGAAGGCTTGGCATTGGAACTAGAGGCAAATCAACATCAATTAAAAGCTAAGGTTTTAGCTCCAGCTGCCACAAAAACGGAATTCGGTCAAGTTGCTACAGATTCTAAAGAATATGATTATGATGAGCATTTTGCTAAATATCACACAAGTGAAGAGATGGCACAATTTTTGATGGAATTATATCAAAGTGACAAAGTTGTTGGTTTAGTTGATGTTACAAATTTTGAATTTCATCTTAGCGGACCACTACTTAATTATTAATTATTTTAATAAATAGATATAATATGTATTGAATAATAATAGTTGTAGCCATTTTATGACAAGAAAAAAGCTTCTGAAATGTTAGATTTCAGAAGCTTTTTGTCTATCTATTATGATTTAAACCTTGGTAAGTTATAATTTTCTGTGATATTTAGGATATTTAAAAATATAGAAGTATTTTTGTAGACTAATTTACAATTTTTCCAGTATTTTACCAAGTAGTTCTTCTAACTTTCTTAAATCTCCATAGACTGTTCCGTCCATATAAAGATTGTAAACCTCGTCATCTTGCTCAACACGTATTTGTGCAGAATATCCTTTTGACAGTGCTAAGGAACGAATAACTTCTCGTTGAGTTCGTCCATTACCTTCTCGGAAGGGATGGAAATAATTAAGATTATCAAGAATTTTTGCTAATTGTTTAATAATCCCATCTTTTGAATTAGCAGTTTGATAATAGGTATGAATAAGGCGGTTTATATATACTTGGGCAGTACTGAAAGATTGTATTGACATAAAAGGATTCCCATTTTTTGAGATATTCACCTTGCGAAATTGCCCCGCCCAAGCATAGACATCTTGAAATAAATATTTATGAATGGCTAAAATATCACTAATGGAATATACTTCAATGGTTTTCAAGCGCAAGTCTGCAAGCCTTTTAGTAACGAATAAATGCTCATTCCGATAGGCTTCTTCAATATTTGTAATATTTTGTTTGTTGATTAAGACTGTAGAATTTGGATAGGTATATTGGTGATTGGGGTCAATGTACTCATAGCCTTCGTATTGATTTTTAACCAATATTCAATTCCTTTCGTTTGTTGATAACATAAGTTTTTAAATCAATCACATCTTGAACAGTAGGTTCATAATTTTCAATCATTGATGACCCAATAGCATACCAGACAGTATCAAAATCTGAAAAGTTATCAAAGGGAATTCCTAAAATTGTTAATTCTTCTTTATTCACATCAAGAGTCATGGCACACCTCCTTATATAGAGTTATCCTTATTATACCATAAAATCGGTATTTTCACCTAAAGGATAGAGAGCAAAAGATATATGTAAGCGTATAGATTAATACTTACAGAACTAAAAATATTCCCCTGTTTTTAACCCAACTGAAAACCCATACTTTCCAAACCAAATGTTACTATTTGTAAGTAAAAGAACAAATAACAAAAAGAGGAGCTTCACACTAAAGTTCCTCTTCTTTTAAATATCCGAATCATTATTTTTATTTCAAAAAAGGTAGTGAAAAAGGTAGTGATTCGATTGATTTATATTGCAATGTAGTGAAATTTGAAATTTCAAAAATTGCTTAAAATCAAGGTTTTTAACGTCTATTGACGTGTAGTGAACCCCTATTTCACTTCTGTAAACACAACGTGTTTGCGAAGTTTTGGTGAGTATTTCTTCAATTGAAGACGGTCTGGAGTGTTACGTTTGTTTTTAGAAGTAAGGTACAAGCGTTCACCAGATTCTTTGTGTTCAAGTGTAATATTTACGCGCATGGTATCTCCCTTCTATTATTCAGCTGATGCAGCTTTTGCGATCTTACGTCCTTTGTAGTATCCTTTAAGTGATACACGGTGTGAACGTGAGTAATCTCCAGTAGTTTCGTCAAAGTTTACAGATGGAGCTGTTACTTTGTAGTGTGTACGACGTTTGTTTTTCTTCGCTTTTGAAGTGCGACGTGCAGGTACTGCCATTTTGATTTCTCCTTTTAAGATATAAATTCAGTTAGGTTTGATTTTCATCAACTTTAATAGTATATCAAAACTTTTTTGTAAAGTAAAGTTACTTGACAAAAAAAGATAAAAAAATTTTCCTATCCAATCTTTTGGATAGGAAAATAGATTAAATATCAATCTCGAAGGGTTCATCAATGGTTTCTGAGACGTATTTCCCGTCTTTTTTTCGTTGTTTGACGCATTCGGTGAGAAGATATTCAATTTGCCCGTTGACTGATCGGAAGTCATCTTCTGCCCATGATGCGAGTGCAGCATATAACTTATTCGAGAGTCGAAGGGGAATTTGCTTTTTTTTAGCTTCTGCCATTTCTAATAAAGGCTTCCTGTATTGACAATTGGTTGTGCATCATGATTGCCACAGAGAACGACTAGGAGATTTGAAACCATGGCTGCTTTACGCTCTTCATCTAGTTCAACCAACTCTCCTTCATTGAGACGTTCCAATGCCATTTCAACCATTCCTACAGCGCCGTCTACAATCATCTTACGTGCATCGATAATAGCAGATGCTTGTTGACGTTGAAGCATGACAGCTGCAATTTCTGGTGCATAAGCTAGGTAAGTAATACGTGCTTCAAGAATTTCCAAACCAGCGTCCTCTACGCGACTTTGAATCTCTTCACGAATACGTTTAGCTACAATCTCACTAGAACCGCGGAGGCTTCCTTCATCGGCTTGCCCATCACCTGTAGTATCCACATTCGGAGACACATCGTAAGGATAAATGCGGACAATATTACGGAGGGCGCTATCACACTGCAATGAAAGATATTCTTTATAGTTATCTACGTTGAAGACTGCTTTGGCTGTATCGACAACTCTCCAAGTTACCGCGATGCCGATTTCAACAGGGTTACCTAAACAATCGTTAATCTTTTGACGAGAATTGCTCAAGGTCATAACTTTGAGAGAAATCTGTTTCTTGCCAATTTCAATGTTTACATCATTGCCATTGGATGATTTCATTCCTGAAAAAGGAGATTTTGTGCTAACATCGCCACTTTGTCCGAGTCGAGTGTGAATTGCAGGATTGACCGCTATGCTAAAAGGATTTACAAAGTAAAAACCTGGTTCTTTAATGGTACCTGTATAGTTACCAAAGAGGGTCAAAACCAGAGCTTCCTGAGGTTTGACAACTTTTAAACCAGCATGAGCTAGAGCTGAACTTAATATTAATAAAAGCCCGATAATAATTCCAAAAATGTTTTCTGAACCAGCACCAATGATAAATATAAAGAAACCAAGTACGAGTGCCAACTCAATGAGAATCAATGCTACTACACCATTTGGTTTTGAATTGATTAGTTTTTCAGTCATCAGAATGACCTCCTATATTTGATATCTAAATGATATCACTTTAATGTTAAATGTCAATAAAAAAATGCAATCTTTTTAAGAAGATTTCAATGTATTGAATTTTCTGAAAATTCAAGAATTTTCTTCTGTTCATTGCTTTTAAAATGTGCTATAATGGTAAAAACTGAAATGGGAGGGAACTTAATGACAGAATTAGATAAACGTCACCGTAGCAGCATCTATGACAGCATGGTGAAATCACCAAACCGTGCTATGATGCGTGCGACTGGTATGACAGATAAAGACTTTGAAACACCGATTGTGGGGGTCATTTCGACTTGGGCAGAAAATACACCATGTAATATCCACTTGCATGACTTTGGGAAATTGGCTAAAGAAGGTGTCAAATCTGCTGGTGCTTGGCCGGTTCAATTTGGAACCATTACGGTAGCAGATGGGATTGCCATGGGGACGCCTGGTATGCGCTTCTCTCTAACGTCACGTGATATCATTGCGGACTCTATCGAAGCTGCTATGGGCGGTCACAACGTGGATGCCTTTGTGGCTATCGGTGGTTGTGACAAGAACATGCCTGGTTCTATGATTGCCATTGCCAATATGGATATCCCTGCTATTTTCGCCTACGGTGGTACGATTGCCCCTGGAAAACTAGATGGTAAAGACATCGACTTGGTTTCTGTATTTGAAGGTATCGGAAAATGGAACCACGGTGATATGACAGCTGAGGACGTGAAACGTCTGGAATGTAATGCCTGCCCTGGCCCTGGTGGTTGTGGTGGTATGTATACTGCCAATACTATGGCGACTGCTATCGAAGTTTTGGGGATGAGCTTGCCAGGTTCTTCTTCTCACCCAGCAGAATCTGCTGATAAGAAAGAAGACATCGAAGCAGCTGGACGTGCTGTGGTTAAAATGCTTGAACTTGGTATCAAACCGTCTGATATCTTGACTCGTGAAGCCTTTGAAGATGCTATTACTGTTACTATGGCTCTCGGTGGCTCTACAAACGCTACTCTTCACTTGCTCGCCATTGCCCACGCAGCTAATGTTGACTTGTCGCTCGAGGACTTCAATACCATCCAAGAACGTGTCCCTCACTTAGCCGATTTGAAACCTTCTGGTCAGTATGTCTTCCAAGACCTCTACGAAGTTGGTGGTGTGCCTGCAGTTATGAAGTACTTGTTGGCAAATGGATTCCTTCACGGAGACCGTATCACATGTACTGGTAAGACTGTCGCTGAAAACTTAGCTGATTTTGCAGACCTCACACCAGGTCAAAAAGTCATCATGCCACTTGAAAATCCTAAACGTGCAGACGGTCCGCTTATCATCTTGAACGGTAATCTTGCTCCTGACGGTGCAGTTGCCAAGGTATCCGGTGTTAAAGTTCGTCGTCACGTTGGACCAGCTAAGGTCTTTGACTCAGAGGAAGATGCTATCCAAGCTGTCTTGTCAGATGAAATCGTTGATGGCGACGTTGTCGTTGTTCGTTTCGTCGGACCTAAGGGTGGTCCTGGTATGCCTGAGATGCTGTCCCTTTCTTCTATGATTGTTGGTAAAGGTCAAGGAGACAAGGTTGCCCTCTTGACAGACGGACGCTTCTCTGGTGGTACTTATGGACTGGTTGTTGGACATATCGCTCCTGAAGCTCAGGATGGTGGACCAATTGCCTACCTTCGTACAGGAGATATCGTCACTGTCGACCAAGATACTAAAGAAATTTCTATGGCCGTATCCGAAGAAGAACTTGAAAAACGTAAGGCAGAAACAACCTTGCCACCACTCTATAGCCGTGGTGTCCTTGGTAAGTACGCCCACACCGTATCTTCTGCATCCCGTGGTGCCGTTACAGACTTCTGGAATATGGAACAATCTGGAAAAAAATAACTAGAAAAATAAGCAGTCACTAAAGGACTGCTTTTTCTAATCCTTTGTCTTATCTCGTGAAATGTGATAAGATAATTGCTCTAACTATGATTATGAAGGAGAAACAATGTTTTCACAAAATACAGGGATTATGCTCTACGTAGATGATGTAGCAGCTGAGAGAAACTTTTGGTCTGCTATCGGTTTTGAAGTTTTTAATCAATCAGAAATTATGGGTTTTGAAACTTTTGAAATGAAACCTCACACGGACAGTACACTGAATTTTACTGTCTACGCCAAAGACTTTATTCGTCAGGTATCGCCAGAGGTAGTTGATATGAAACCTAGCCTACTCTTTGAATCAGCGGACCTTTGCAGTCTTCACGAGCGCATAGCTGCAGTAACTGATACCACCAGTCCGATCAGTACTCAACCTTTCCCTAACTTTAACTTTGCAAATCCAAGTGGACACTATTTCGCAGTTAGAGGAATCTAATAACAAAACAGCTCTCTGTTTATTAGCAGAGAGCTCTTGTATTTTAGCGTGGTGGTAGACCAAGCGCTATGCGACCATAGCGACTGATTCGCGTAATCTTCCAAGCAGGTGACCAGGTAACTTCAACCCTGACATCTTCAATCCCTTCAATCTGTTTTAAACCTGCAACGATTTCGATGGGTAAACTTTCTGCACAGTCACAGGCAGTATCGGTGAAGGTCATGACAATTGTACAAAGACCAGCCTCGTCCAAATGAATCTCGTAAATCAAGCCAAGATTATAGACATCTAATTCCACATCTGTATCGTAAACTTTTTCTAGCTTGTCAATGATTTGTTCTCCTAATGCTAGAGCACGATCATTGATTTTGATATCTTCTCTCATTGCATTCCCTCCATTTTGTAAACTGCACCTATTTTCTCATAATTCTGACAATTTGGCAAGTTTTTCCCAATCAAAACTGGATTCGCTATAAAAACGAAAGCATAGAGATTGCCATAGTTGGTCCAAACTGCCCAGAGAGCTAACAACCTAGAGCAAGAGGATATTGGCATAGGTTAGAGAATGATTGAGCTTCTAAGAAATACTTTCTAAAAAGAAAAAGTAGAGAACAGTCATCTCTACTTTTTAAATATTATTTTGACTTCACAGGCTTATCTGCCAAGGCCTTGATAGGTGATGCTATCGTTTCTGCGTAGAGCTTAGCTCCCTCTTCTAGTTTGGTATTATCACTTCCAAAGTGAACCTGGTCCGTTCCTTTCCAGATGTCTGGATGATCTTTAGACACCTGATTCCAGTCTGCAACCTCAATGTAAGGATACTTTTGGGCTACTTCACGCACATAGCTAGCATACTGTTCTACATAAGGCTGAGTTGCTTGAGTTTTGTCCCCTTCATAAGGTGTCACAAGTACAAGCTGATGGCCCTTAGGTAGATTTGTTATCAAAGAATCAATATCAGCCTTATAATCCTCAGGGTTATTCACTCCAGTAGCAATAACGACTATTTTAGGGAGGACTTTATTCTGACTGTGGTTGAGCATAATAGCATTGGCTTGCTTGGTATTTCTGCTTACTTGACCATCTGTCTGAGCGTCTGGTAGAACCTCTTTTAGTCCAGGTGTTGCACGCAAGGTTACAGAATCTCCGATGATGGATACACCATCGGCAATATTGTAGCGAATTGCTTCTGCTTGATCCGCCATGGTTTTTGTACGGGTGATATTGGTTTGAGCTTGATTGAGACCATTTACCATCAAATCCGTTTCAAAAGCACCGACTTGAGGAGCAATAAGCATCACAATCAGTGTCAGTAAGCTAAGGAAACCAACGCTACCCGCAAAAATTGGTTGAATATGCGGAATTTCTTTTACCTTTTGCAATAAGCTACTGTTCTTCCCTGCAATGAAAGGTTCAATCACATAGAAAGAAAGGCTTGCAAAGAGATAAGAGAAGATAGTGGTGAGAATCACTGCTGGTAGATTGCTCATCAACTGAGAGAAAATGATATAAAACGGCCAGTGGAAAAGATAGACGGCATAGCTAGTGTCAGCTAAGAAGCTAATCACCTTTGGTTCTTCAATCGTCGGAGTTTTCTCATGCAAAAGTCGTGCTGCAACGATCATCAGAAGAGCAGCTAAACTTGCTAACAAGAAGCCAAGCAAGTAGGCAAAGAGATAATTGAATTTCACGAAGAAGGTCAATAAGAGTAAAACCCCGAGACCAGCTGAAAAAACTAACAAGGTCTGTTTCAAGTCCAAGGTTTGATTCAAACGTTTGAGAAGAGGTGTCGTATGACGGACCCCTATCAAGGTAGCTAGGACACTACCTAGGAAGAACGGATAAACATGAGTTAGACTTGAAAAGTAAAGCGTTGAGTAGGAAGAAACAATAAAGCTACCAATAAACATTGAAAGGAAGCTAACAACAAAGGTAGTTGAAGATAGTAGAAAAACCATTCCCCGTAGTTGCCCACCTGTTTTGGCTTGCTTAGACATGAGCCAAACTGCCAAGCCCCACAAGATATAGTAATGAACTTCAACTGCTAAACTCCAGTTATGAACAAAGAGATGAGGAATGAACTGAGATTCATAACTTCCCCCTGTTAACATTTCATAGAAGTTGGTCATAAAACCAAGGACACCAGCAATCTGACCACCAATCCCTGCTATATAATCCTGCCGAACCAAGAAAGTAAAGGGCATAACGACAAGGATCATCAAGACAACTGGTGGAAAAATCCGATAGAAACGTCTCCTGAAAAATCCTAGGATATCAATCTTCCCTTTTTGTCCAAATTCTTCTAACAGGAGTGACGTAATTAGGAAACCTGAGAAGGTGAAGAAGACGTCAACCCCGAAGAAACCTCCTGGAAAAACCGTCTGAAAGAAATGGTACAAGAGTACCAAGAGTAAGCCTGTAATCCTGATCAAGGAAAACCATTTAATACGCATACGAGTTTATTCTCCGTTCATTAGAGTAGTAAAAAAACCATCTAATGTTCATTCCATATTACCTTTATTTTATCAAAAAAAGAAGAAAAATCCTAAGAGAAAACTTAGGATTTGAGCTTTAGATTGATAATCTTAGAAATTACGACCTGATTTATTGTAGCCATATTTTTCAACAAAATGCTCACGGAATTCCAAGAGATTGTCATCCATAATAGCCTGACGAACCTGCTTCATAAGATTGAGCAAGAAGTAGAGATTATGGTAACTGGTCAAGCGGATACCAAAGGTTTCATCAGCCTTGAGCAAGTGACGAAGGTAGGCACGGGTGTAGTTCTTACATGTGTAGCAATCGCACTCAGGATCAAGTGGTGTAAAGTCCTCCGCAAACTGGGCATTCTTGACAACCAAACGTCCTTGGCTAGTCATACAAGTACCGTTACGAGCGATACGAGTCGGCAAGACACAGTCAAACATATCGACCCCACGAATAACCCCATCAATCAAGCTATCTGGCGCTCCCACTCCCATCAAGTAGCGAGGTTTATTTTCAGGAAGGAGTTGAGTGGTGAAGTCCAAAACTGCGTTCATCTCTTCATGAGTTTCTCCAACTGCCAACCCTCCGATAGAGTATCCTGGGAAGTCCATGCTGACAAGGTCCTGAGCTGACTGACGGCGAAGATCTTCAAATCCTGCACCTTGTACAATCCCAAACAAACCTTGGTCATGTGGACGACAATGAGCTTTTAATCCACGCTCTGCCCAACGGCTGGTACGTTCGATTGACTTCTTCACATAATCATAAGGTTGGTAGAACTGAGGGCATTCATCAAAGGACATCATGATATCTGAGCCCAGATTGTTCTGGATAGAAATAGCTTTTTCAGGTGATAGAAACATTTTAGAGCCATTGAGGTGGTTTTTGAAAGTCACACCTTCCTCTGTAATATTACGACTATCTGCTAGGGAATAGACTTGGAAACCACCACTATCTGTCAAGATAGGCTGATCCCAGTTCATGAACTTATGAAGCCCACCTGCTCGAGCAATGAGTTCATCTCCAGGACGTAGCCACAAGTGATAGGTATTAGATAGGATAATCCCTGACCCCATCTCTTTCAATTCTTCTGGCGATTGGGTTTTAACAGTTGCTTGTGTCCCAACCGGCATAAACATAGGAGTTGGGAAAGTTCCATGTGGCGTGATAATCTCACCCAGACGAGCTCCCGTGTGTTTTTCTTTCTTAATCAAACGATATTTGATTGGTGAATCTGACATTTTTTACCTCCGAAGCTGGGAAAGACAGTCCCAGTTCTTACTTTGTGCCCAAGGGCATACTGTATGATTCTATCAAAAAAAACAGGAACTGTCACGAACTATGGTATAATGAAAGAATGAAATACCCAAAAATTGATTTAAAAGAAGTTCGTCAACAAGCTAAACAGTTTCAAGCCAAACATCCTCGTCTATTGCTTGTCTTTTTATTACCAAGCATTTTCCTGATTCTATCCAGCTTTATAAGTCCATTATCCCTACTTGATGAGGGGATTCTTGAGCAATCCTTCTTTACTTTTTTGATGAGCTTGATCCAGTCCTCACTCTTTCCTCTAGCAGTCGGATTTACAAGTTCTATTATCCTAGCTGGTGCTCTGTTTACAACCATTAATCTTTACAGAATTTCCGAGATAGAGCTTTCCTTTAAAGATAGCCTGTCCTTACTTGACAATCGCTTCTTCACCCAGACCTTTCTGACTCTCTTGCTCAAGCGTTTCTATCTCTTTTTGTGGAGCATCCCTAATCTTTTTGGTGTCTACTTGCTCTTTTATAGCAGTGCCATGGCTCGTAAATTTGTAGAACTTCATCCCGAATTTCCAGCCGTAGACGTCACCAATTCAGATATCGAACATTTTCTGCTCACTTTTGCACTCTACTTCTTTGGTAGCGTCTTTCTGATGATTTTGGGAACCATTGCCTATCTGCCGCAATACTACGCTTATTCCCAAGTAGAGCTTCTCCTATGTGATACCCTTGCAATTGGAATTGCCAAGCCAAGTCGTGTACTCAAGACCAGTCGCTTCCTTATGAAAGGCTATAAGTTCCAACGCTTCGTACTTGATTTACAGCTACTTCCTTGGTATCTCCTTATCTGGATTAGCTTCGGAATTGCGAGCATCCCTACTTTCCCTTATATCTATAGTAGCCAATTCTTCTTTTATCAAAGATTACTCGAAATCAAGCGGAGAAAAGTTTAATGTGAATGATTAAAACCAGCACCTTCAATAGAAAGTGCTGGTTGTTTTTATCTCAAGAAAAGGATACTCAAGAGTGCTAAGATTGCTGGACCACCTTGCTTGAGAATGATTTTTTTATCTGCTGTTAAGGCACCATAAGTCGCTGCTCCTATGACAAATAAAACAAAGATTGTTACGATTTCTAAGCTATGTGAGAAATAAATTCCGTAAATAAGAAATACCCCAATCAAGGCATTATAAATTCCTTGGTTTTTGAAAAGTGAGGTTACAGATGGTCGAGTCAACTCTTCCATTTCCATATTAAAGACTCGACTGGTGGCGTCTGATTGGGTTGCCATACTCTCCAAATAAAAGATATAAAAATGTTCGAGGGCAACAAGTGTTGCTAAAATAGTCGTAATAATTGACATCGTTTTCTCCTTAAAATTCTATTTTTTCTAGACCTGACACTAGCTTGGTCAGTAAAGTCGTCAGCTCTTTCTGCTCAGCAGGCGATAAGATGCTCTCCATCTGTTCCTTCACTTTCAAGTGATGTTTAGGCGGATTGACCAAGAGTTGATTCTTGGCTTCTTGAGTTAATTCAACTAAGACTTCTCGTTGATTAAGCGGATTACGTTTGCGACTGACATAGTTTTCTGTCTCTAAAATCTTGAAATGACGGGTCAAAGCTGCCTGGTCAATCTGTAATTTCTCCTGAACGGCAATTTGGTTACATGGTGACTGTTGCAGTAAAAACTGCAGGATTTGATAGCGGGTCAAACTAATTCCCAATTGTTTCTCAAAAAGTTGAGTGATGGTCTGATCTGTTAAATGGAGCTGGTAAAGCAATTCATGCATTTTTAGTATTTTTCTCCTTTTGTAAGCATTTGATTTATCAATTATTGACTCGTCAAGTATATTACAAGCAGAGTAAAAACGCAACTATTTTGCTCACGCCGAAAAAATAGCCTCTTGGTTTCAATTCCAAAAGACTATTACTTCTACATTCTAAATAAAATCAAGCCATTAGCCTACCAAGTCCGCTCGAAGGATTTCCCCCTCTTTATCGATGACAACTTCGATGGCATGGCCTGCAAAAATTTCCTCGCTATCATCATAGTAAAGGGTCAATTCCCCGTCTTCGTTAATCGATAGTTCACTCAAGGAAAGTGAGTTGGTAAAATACTCTTCTGTTAACTCCATATCATTTTCATCTGAATCAATCCAGTCTTGAGCTGTTTCCCACAGTTCTTTTACGATATAGTTTTTAATCTGAGCATCTTGAACTTGGAAAGATCCCATAAATTTCTTTAAATCATCGAAAGAACTTGGAGGAAGACTTTCATCTGCACCCGCATCAAACATAGCATGAATCTTACCGCCTTCATAGGTGATGAAGCCTTCAAACCAAGAATAGGCTCTGTTTAAGGTGAATTCGCCAAGAGCGTCTTGAATGATAACAGGTTTCTGGTAGGTTTCAATCAAGGTCTCTAACCTAGCGTCTGTGGATTGGTCATCTAAGTATTCCAGCAAGTGGTAGCAGTTGTTAGCCACTTCTGACATATAAGGCTCTAGCTCCATGAAGGGGCGTTTTTGACATTTGATACGATGAATTTTGTAGGATTCAAAACTAAACCCCCAATGCTTTTCTTCAAATTCTTCTGGGGTCAGGAGCCATTCCAAACGTCCCTCACGTTCAGAGAACTCCTGAGTTTCAACATTGACACTAGCTTTAAAATGAACGGACGGCATTAGACAACCATCTTTTAATGAAGCAGCCCCATTTACATTTTGGATGGTAAAAATCAAGAGTTCAACAATTTCTCCAGTAAATTCCTGTTCAAAATCATCTCTTGTTTTCTCAAATGGAGTTTTTAATCGGTTTGTCATCCTTATCATCCTTTCTCTCTATGCTTAAAATCGTTAGCACAACTTTGTATCCGCTTACATTATATCGTGTTTTAGATTTTATTTCACTTATAAAGTGTGTCATAACAAAAAAAGAAGCGGAAACTCAAGTTCCCAACTTCTTAATATTCTTAGTTCATAGATACGTGAACGTGGTCATAGTGGTTTTCTGTAACGCTTCCACGGTCTGGCATTGGATTCCAAGTGTAGGCTGGTCCGTATTTGCTATCGAATGGTGCATAGAAACGTTGTTTCCAGATGATGTAGCTGATGCCTCGGCTTGCCATATTTTGGATAGCATAATCTGCAATCTGGTCCCCAAGAGCTGAGCTTACTGGAACCATAAAGTCAATGGCAAGTCCTTTTCCGTGGTCTCCACTATCTCCTGGACGGTAACCACTAAATGATGTGATTCCGAACAAGTTAGCTACTTCCTCTTTAAAGGCAGCCGTTTGTGGCTGAAGACCTGCATTTTCTGATTTTGAAGCTGCAATACTTGCATAATCAGGTGCTGCTGGTGCTGCATAAGTCGCTGATGAACCTTGGCTTGCTTCAGCTTGATAAGTTGATGGTGCTGATTGAGTCTCTGTTACAGTCTCTGTAACTGGTGCTTCTGTTGTAGTTGTTTCTTCCACTACAGGTGTTTCTGCTACCGGCTCTTCTACTGGTGCTGAAACTTCTGCAACGGCTCCTGTTGTTGTTTCTGCTGCAGATTCTTCCGTTGGTGTTGCAACTTCAGTAGTGGCTTCTACTACTGACTCTTCTACAGGTGCTACAACTTCTGTTGTTGCTTCTGCCACTGGCTCAGCTACAGTTGTTTCTGCAACTGGTTGAGTTAAATCTTCAACCTGTACAGTTTGGTCATCTACAGTGACTTGGTTGGTTGTCAAATCTGCTGTTGCAGTTGTACCTTCGCCACCTTGAACTGTATCAGGGGTTTGAATTTCAACCTCTGTCACTTCTTCTTTTTCATTGACAGTTGTTGTAAGGACTGTCTCAGGGAAGATCAAATCAATATTGCTGATCTTGTTCAAGTTAGCAAGAACGTTCACATCCACTCCCAAAGCTTCGGCAATGGTACTTAAGGTATCACCATACTGAATCGTATAGCTTGTTTTATTCTCACTCTTGGTAACATCGTTTTGAATTTGCTCAACACTACGCGCTGTCCACACTAATTCTTCTGCTTGAGTTGCCAATACAGGGGCAAGGGACAAGGCTACTGTTGATGCTAAAATAATTCTTTTCTTCATACTATCAAACTCCTTTTCAAATGTAGTACCTGTCTATCATAACACAAAGAAAATAGAAAAAAAGCCCTTTGGGGGCTATTTAACAGAACTGTACATTCGTTGTAACAAATCACATTACTTGAAATAGTTTGTTAGTTTCCTGTCATCAGGCTGACACATTCTTCTTGAAGAAAATTCTAGAAGGAAAGCGAGCTAATATCTTCTAAATGCTCTATCTGTTGATTACAAGTTGCAGGAGAGGCAAGAAAATTGATACTCTGAATCCCACTATTTTGAGCAAATTCGATATCCAAAGTCCGATCGCCGATATAATAAGTCTGCTGAGGATCTAGTTCATACTTATCTAGAAGATAAATCGCAGCTTCTGGACTAGGTTTCCGAGAAAAGCCACTTTGATTGGTTAAAATTTCTGTGAAATAGTGGGCCAAACCTAAATTTTCCAAAATTGTAAAAGCATTGTCCCCTTTGTGGGTATAAACAAACTGCTCAATTCCTTGCTGGTCTGCCCAAGCTAAGATTTCACGCGCCCCCGGCATCAGAACAACTTGAGCATTCTTCTCAGCCAAGCTCTGAGCACGAACCTGATTGAGCATATCAGCATCCAAGCCTCTTTCTTCTCCCACCTTTTCCAACAGATCTTGAACGGAAGTTTGTAGAATAAAGGCACGAACCTCAGCCTTATCATAAGGAATGTCAAACTGGGCAAAAGTCTCTTCGATTCCTGCTAAGATAGCCTCATAAGAGTCCAATAAAGTTCCATCTAAATCCCAGATAAATCCAATTTTTTTCATATGTCATCCTTTCAAAGAGATATATTGCTTATAACGATAGCGCAGGAAGAACCAGCGAAAACCATTGTCCAAAAGCGTTCCTGCCCAAATACCAGGCAAGCCCCAACCAAGAACAATTCCCATCAGGTAACCTGTCCCGATACGGATACACCACATTCCGATACTTGTCGCATAAAAGGGGAGGCGTGCATTCCCCAAACCCTGCCAGACAGCTGTATAAATGACTGTTCCCGTCGTCATAGGAGTCCCTAGTAGAGAGAACAGCGTCACCATAACACTGGCTTTAATGGCCGCAGGATCACTGGTGTAGAGGTGACTTAGAGGCGTTCCCAGAGCATAGATACTAAGTGTTAAGGGCAACATAAGAAAGAGAGAAAACCAAAAAGTTTGCTTACTTAAGTTGTCTACCCTTGCCCAATCATTCTCCCCTACTGCTCGTGCCACCTGCATGACTGTTGCTGTCGCAACACCGAAGGCAGGCATATAGTTGAACTGAGTCAAAACTTCACCGATCGCATTTCCCGCGACGGCCTCAGTTCCAAAGGAAACAACCAAGGCAATAATAACCACATCTCCAGCTCGCATCATGAGACGCTCTCCCGCTGCAGGTAAAGCCAAAGTCAGTAAGTCTTTGTCCAGTCCAAAGCTTGGTCTCGTATATGGAAGTTTTAATTGTGACCACAAAATCACAACTCCGATTAAACGAGATAGGATGGTCCCCCAAGCAACACCAGCTATGCCCATATCAAGAACAAAAATAGCTAGACTTGAAAAGAGAATATTCAGGGCATTGGATAAAAGACTTACATAGAGAGGAAGGCGCGGATTATGGGTGGCGCGAATCAAGGCTCCTAAACTAGTCATCAAGCCCAAGAGGACGATTGTCCCACCAACCAAAGCTAGGTATAGTCCACCACTCTCAGCTACAGACGCTTCTGTCCCCAAAAGGCCAATCATCTCTCGTCCTGCAAAGATAGACAAGCTCCCTAAAACTAAACTCAGTAGTAGGGTAATCTTGAGCGCTTCTGTCACATGGTAGGCTAGTCTAGACTGGTCCTTCTGCCCCAAACTTTTGGAAATGACGCTGGAAATAGCCGCTCCCAAAGCAATAAAAATAGCCTGATAAATGGTGATAATATTGCCCGCTACAGACACACCCGAAATGGCGATTAAACCTAGATGGGCTACCAGATAGCTATCTACCATCCCCATGAACATCTGTAAAAAATTTTCACCCATGGCTGGCAGGGCTATGTTGAGAATGTCTTTATATTTCTTAAACAATCCTTCCTCCTGATGAAAAGAAACTCAGTTAGTTTCCCAACCGAGTTTACTTCCTCTCTTTTAAAGTCCTAGATAAGATTCTACTGCAGTCTGCATCTCTGCTGCTGCAACAGTTGTCTTGTGACGAACTGGAGCTGTTTCGAGGCCATCAACTGCTGGTGGCACTGCTACTCCTGAAATTTCGTGTAATTGAGCCAAGGCTTCAAAGTCGCTAAGACCTGATTGTCCAGTTACAGCTTCCACCGCAACCACTGGGAATTTGTAAGGACTAGCTGTTGAAGCAATCACTGTCTTGGTCGCATCACCAGTCGCTGCTTGGTATTTTTTAAATACGGCTGAAGCAACTGCTGTATGAGGATCCTCGATATAAGAATCTGACTCGTAGACACGCTTGATTTCTGCTGCGGTTTCCGCTTCTGTCGCATACTCTGCCGCAAAAAGATCAAGAATCTCTGCATCAAAATCTGTCAACTTATATTGACCTTGAGTGTTCAAGGCATTCATAAGTTCAGCGGTCTTAACAGCATCATTTCCCAAAAGGTGGAAAATCAAACGCTCCAAGTTTGAAGAGACCAAGATATCCATAGACGGACTAGTGGTCACCTTAAACTCACGCTTCTTGTCATAGACACGAGTTTTGAAGAAGTCTGTCAAAACATTGTTGTCATTTGAAGCGCAGATCAGTTTCCCAACTGGCAAACCGATTTGCTTAGCGTAAAAGGCAGCCAAGATATTTCCAAAGTTTCCTGTCGGTACGGTGAAGTTGACCTTGTCACCAGCCACAATTTCGCCAGTTTTAACAAGCTGAGCGTAGGCATACACATAATAGACAATTTGTGGTACCAAACGGCCAATGTTCATAGAGTTGGCTGATGAGAACTGGAGCTTGTTAGCTACTAATTTTTCACGAAGAGCCACATCGTTGAACATATGCTTGACGTTGGTTTGAGCATCGTCAAAGTTTCCATCGATGGCAATGACATGAGTGTTGTCCCCAGTTTGAGTGGTCATTTGCAACTCTTGTACCTTGCTGACACCATCTTTTGGATAAAAGACGATAATTTCAGTTCCAGGAACATCCGCAAATCCTGCCATGGCAGCTTTCCCAGTGTCCCCAGATGTCGCTGTCAAGATGACAATCTTGTTTTCCAAGCCATGTTTCTTGGCAGCTGTTGTCATAAAGTATGGCAAGATAGACAAGGCCATATCCTTAAAGGCAATGGTTGAACCGTGGAAAAGTTCCAAGTTGTATTGGCCATCAAGTTTGACAAGAGGGGCAATGGCTGGTGTATCAAACTTGCTGTCATAGGCATTGGTGATACAGTAGTCCAACTCTTCTGCTGTAAAGTCATCCAAGAAAGCTGACAAGACCAGCTTAGCCACTTCTTGGTAAGAAGCATCTTTTAATGTATCAAAATCCAAATCTACCTTTGGATAACTAACTGGAGTAAACAAACCTCCATCTGTTGCCAAACCTTGCAAAATCGCTTGGCTGGCTGTTACGGTATTTTTCGCATCACGCGTTGATTGATAAACTAATGTCATAAATCTCTATCCTTTATCTATAGTCTCATCCATTATAACATGATTTTTCAGAAAATTCTTCCTTTATAAGAAAATTATAGAGTCATTTTTTCTTTCAGAGGCTCTAAATAGCTCATTTCACTCTGCCCTCTCATCTCAAGTCCTTGCTCTGCTATAGCTAGCAAATCTTTTGAGAATTGAACAATTCCAGCTGTCTCCTCATCTGAAAGCTGTTTCTTAGAAAACTGACGTCTCAAAGATTTGTAGTCACGACCAAATCTCTCAAAGAAAGGTGCTGTTTCTAGGTATGTTTCAAGCTTGTCTAGATTTACCAACAAACCTAGATGAAAGGCTGCCGAAGCAAAGGTTCGGTCTAGGGGTTGCGTACAAACACTACGGAATTCAACCGTCCCTCGAGTTGTTAGGTCTTGATATTGGTAACTACGGTGCGTTTGAAAATCCTTCTCATGAGGAACAAGCAGAGTTTCTTTTCCATTTAAAGTATAGGCCGAAACTTCCTCAGTAGCTAGGTAATCTCTAGCCCGAATCGGAGAAAAATAGTAGGTTTCTCCACCTCGTTCTGCTGTAAAAATCGCAGAGTGGTCTAGATAATCGAAGAAATCATCCTCATCTTTGAAAAGTCTGGCATTGACACCGACATTCTCTGGATAAATCCCATGCATGGAGTCTTCCCAAAAGATATCTCGTGAAATCTGAGTATCCCATTCTGCTCCCGAAAACTCAGAATTGGCAAATAAGAAAGCTTTGGCTGCCTCAAGCTGAGTGAAAGCATTGATGACACGTAGGTAGTTAGCAGTCGATACATCCAACTGAACTTGACTCCCACAGATAAAAGCACCGTATTGTGGAAAGTCATGCAAATCAGCTCTATCTTGGCGACTTCCCATATGCAAGTAATCCATCAGCATCTGGTAACGTGGATAAGCCACAGGTCGATTGTCATTCTGATCCCAGTTTGGGTGAATTCCCCAGCCCTGGATAGCATGATCCTTTTCTCCAAGCTTTTCCTGAATGACCTTCATATAGGCCTCGAAGCGTCCTTGGACCTCTTGGATATTATGGGCTCTGCCAAAGGCAAACTCCAAGGTCGTGTAGGAAACCTCAAACAGAATCCGATCCTGATTTTTTGGTTCTACAAGTTGAATCGGATTTCCTTCCTGGTCCTCTTTTTCAACTTCCAGATGGAGAGCATCCACCAAAAAGCGCATCAAGTCCTTACTGACTTCAATATCTGTCGCTTGCCCATTTACATGAACGATAGGAAACTCCAACTCAATCCCAATATAGAGATCTGGATTTTCTTTTATATTTTTTAAATAACGGTTTTTCAATAACTGAACAGAAGGGGACATAGATACCTCTCACTCTAAATTCTCTTATCAGAAAGATCAATTGCTTTCTATATTATACCAAAATCCCCTCGGGAAGGAAGTCAGAAAATTTGCTGAAAATCTTAAAGCGGGGATATAAAGTCAACTTTTCTAGCATTTATAGGTATTTGCTCGCCAATGCATCAATCTTACTTGTTCAATTTTCACAGTCTTATCAACCGGTTAAGCGATTACATAGTTTTTTACCTCAAAACTATTGTACTATAGCAAATATCGTGATATACTTCACATATAAGTAAATAAGAGGGCGGTTCAAATTCGACTTCACTTGAAAACCTCTCAAGCCAAGCCCCTTTTCCTCTGCACCTCAACGACTAATCAAGGAGGATAGCTATGAAAGCTGTTGTTGTAAATCCAGAAGGTACTGGTGTTGCTATTGAAGAAAAAGTTCTCCGTCCACTCGAAAATGGGGAAGCTCTTGTAGAAGTTGAGTACTGTGGTGTCTGCCACACTGACCTCCACGTTGCCCATGGTGACTTTGGTAAAGTTCCAGGACGCGTTCTCGGTCACGAAGGTATCGGTATCGTCAAAGAAGTTGCTCCTGATGTAAAAAGCCTCAAAGTTGGCGACCGTGTTAGCGTAGCTTGGTTCTTTGAAGGCTGTGGTATGTGTGAATACTGTACAACCGGACGAGAAACTCTTTGCCGTTCCGTAAAAAATGCAGGCTACTCAGTTGACGGCGGTATGGCTGAACAATGTATCGTAACTGCAGATTATGCTGTTAAGGTTCCAGAAGGGCTCGATCCAGCCCAAGCTTCTTCTATCACTTGTGCCGGTGTTACCACATACAAGGCTATCAAAGAAGCAAAAGTTGAACCAGGCCAATGGGTTGTCCTCTATGGTGCTGGAGGCCTTGGTAACTTGGCTGTCCAATACGCTAAAAAAGTATTCAACGCTCACGTTATCGCAGTTGATATTAACAATGATAAACTTGCTCTAGCTAAAGAAGTTGGTGCTGATATCGTGATTAATGGTCTTGAAGTCGAAGATGTTCCAGGTCTTATCAAAGAAAAAACAAACGGTGGTGCTCACTCAGCTGTCGTAACAGCTGTATCAAAAGTTGCCTTTAATCAAGCAGTTGATTCTGTTCGTGCAGGAGGTCGAGTAGTTGCTGTCGGTCTCCCATCTGAAATGATGGACCTTAGCATCGTCAAAACAGTTCTTGACGGTATCCAAGTCATCGGTTCCCTCGTTGGAACACGTAAAGATTTGGAAGAAGCCTTCCAATTTGGTGCAGAAGGTCTCGTTGTTCCAGTTGTTCAAAAACGCCCTGTGGAAGATGCCATTGCTGTCTTTGATGAAATGGCTGCTGGAACCATCCAAGGTCGTATGGTTCTAGACTTTACTCACTAAGATAAATAATAAATGCCAAAACGAGGTCGGGACAGAAGATCCCACCTCGTTTTTTTGTAATAAAATTTTGACACGACAACTAATTGGACTTGGGGCATTTTTTAGACTCCCAAGAGCACTACTGACGTAAACTTCCTAGTCCCTCTTCTTTTTTATATTAAATTTTTTTACCATTTTATAGACGATTTTATAAAAAGTTGATATATCAATATTTGCAAATATGAAACTTTGAGATTTTTTTCACTCTTTATTATAATTAGTTGCTTTTTTTCTGAAAACGATTTATACTTAAGGAGTCTTAAAGTTTTCTTAAACTACAAGTCAAACATTTTATAAGGAGGAATGACAATAATGAGTATCGGAATCATTATTGCGAGCCACGGTGAATTTGCCGCGGGTATTCATCAGTCAGGATCTATGATCTTTGGTGAACAAGAAAAGGTTCAAGTTGTAACCTTTATGCCAAACGAAGGTCCAGATGATTTATACGCCAAGTTCAACAATGCTGTGGCTGCATTTGACGCAGAAGATGAGGTTCTAGTCTTGGCTGACCTTTGGAGTGGATCTCCATTTAACCAAGCTAGCCGCGTAATGGGAGAAAATCCTGAGCGTAAATTTGCCATCATCACAGGACTTAACTTGCCGATGTTGATTCAAGCCTACACAGAGCGCCTGATGGATGCTAATGCTGGAGTAGATAAAGTCGCTGCAAACATCATTAAAGAGGCCAAAGATGGCATCAAGGCTCTTCCAGAAGAGCTAAATCCAGCTGAGGAAGTTGCAACTGCTGCAGCTGCTCCTGTAGCCCAAGCTGCTATCCCAGAAGGAACAGTTATCGGAGACGGTAAATTGAAAATCAATCTTGCTCGTCTTGACACACGTCTTCTTCACGGGCAAGTCGCAACTGCTTGGACTCCAGATTCTAAAGCAGACCGTATTATCGTTGCTTCAGATAACGTTGCAAATGACGACCTTCGTAAAGAATTGATCAAACAAGCGGCTCCTAACGGAGTGAAGGCTAACGTTGTGCCAATCCAAAAATTGATTGAGGTTGCAAAAGATCCTCGTTTTGGTAACACACACGCCCTTATCTTATTTGAAACACCTCAAGATGCCCTTCGTGCTATCGAAGGCGGTGTGCCAATTAAGACTCTTAACGTTGGATCAATGGCTCACTCAACTGGTAAAACAATGATCAACAACGTATTGTCAATGGACAAAGACGACGTTGCTACATTTGAAAAAATGCGCGACCTTGGTGTTGAATTTGACGTACGTAAAGTACCAAACGACACTAAAAAAGATTTGTTTGACTTGATTAGCAAAGCTAACGTTCAATAATTAAAACTAAATAGAAAAGGAATAAAACCATGTCAGATATTTCATTCATTTCTGCTATCTTGGTTGTAGTTGTTGCCTTCTTCGCAGGTCTTGAAGGTATCCTCGACCAATTCCAATTCCATCAACCAATCGTAGCATGTACCCTTATCGGTCTTGTAACTGGTAACCTCGAAGCAGGGGTTATGCTTGGTGGATCACTTCAAATGATCGCCCTTGGTTGGGCTAACATCGGAGCTGCCGTAGCTCCTGACGCTGCCCTTGCCTCTGTTGCTGCTGCAATCATCATGATCAAAGGTGGTAACTTTACTACTGAAGGTATCGCAGTCGCAACTGCAACTGCAATCCCTCTTGCAGTAGCTGGACTTTTCTTGACTATGATCGTTCGTACAATCTCAGTTGGTTTGGTTCACACTGCTGACGCTGCTGCTAAAGAAGGAAACATTGCTGCTGTTGAACGCGCTCACTACTTTGCCCTTGCTCTTCAAGGTCTACGTATTGCTATCCCAGCTGCGCTCTTGCTTGCAATGCCAACTGAAGCCGTTCAAGGCGTATTGGAACTTATGCCAGAATGGCTTAAAGGTGGTATGGCTGTCGGTGGTGCTATGGTCGTTGCCGTTGGTTACGCTTTGGTTATCAACATGATGGCTACTCGTGAAGTATGGCCATTCTTCGCTATCGGTTTTGCTCTTGCAGCAATCTCTCAATTGACTTTGATTGCCCTTGGTGTCATCGGTGTTGCCCTTGCCTTCATCTACCTCAACCTTTCTAAACAAGGCGGAAACGGTGGCGGAGGAGCTGCAACTTCTAACGATCCAATCGGTGATATCCTAGAAGACTACTAGAAAGGGGAACAATCATGGCTGAAAAAATTCAATTATCAAAATCAGATCGCCAAAAAGTTTGGTGGCGTTCACAATTCCTTCAAGGTTCTTGGAACTACGAACGTATGCAAAACTTGGGTTGGGCTTACTCTTTGATCCCAGCTATCAAGAAACTTTACACTAAAAAAGAAGACCAAGCTGCTGCTCTTGAGCGTCACCTTGAGTTCTTCAATACTCACCCATACGTAGCTGCTCCAATCATGGGGGTTACTCTTGCACTTGAAGAAGAACGCGCAAACGGTACTGACATCGATGACGCTGCTATCCAAGGTGTTAAGATTGGTATGATGGGACCTCTTGCTGGTATCGGTGACCCAGTCTTCTGGTTTACAGTACGTCCTATCCTCGGTGCCCTTGGTGCATCACTTGCTGCGACTGGTAATATCGTCGGACCACTTCTCTTCTTCTTTGGATGGAATGCAATCCGTATGTCTTTCCTTTGGTATACACAAGAGTTTGGTTACAAAGCTGGATCTGAAATCACCAAAGACATGTCTGGTGGTATCTTGAAAGACATCACTAAAGGAGCTTCTATCCTTGGTATGTTCATCCTTGCCGTTCTTGTACAACGTTGGGTATCAATCAACTTCACTATCAACCTTCCAGGTAAACAATTGTCAGAAGGTGCCTACATCGTCTTCCCAGAAGGTCCTGTTACAGGTGGAGAATTGAAGGGAATCCTTGGTCAAGCACTTAGCGGATTGAGCTTGGATAGCGTTCAACCACAAACCCTTCAAGGTCAGTTGAACTCATTGATCCCAGGATTGATGGGACTTCTCCTTACTTTCCTTTGCATGTGGTTGCTTAAGAAAAAAGTATCTCCAATCACAATCATTCTTGCCCTCTTTGTAGTTGGTATCGCAGCTCGTTTCTTCGGTATCATGTAATCTCGACGAGAATGTATAAACAAAAAAAGAATCAGGTTTATCATCTGATTCTTTTGGCTCTTTGTCAAATAGTGTTGATGAAGAACCTAATGAAAAAAGAATCCAACAAAAATTGGACTACCTGTCTCCGGTTGGATACCGAAGACGGTAGCCCTAGGGTGTTTTTATTAAATTCTCACTTTTTGGGGTCAGTCCCTAAGCCTGATAGTAATTTTTTGTTCATACTATTCCCCTTTAGTCATTTACTACTTTAAGTTGCATTGCTTTAGCTACTTCTTCTGCCTTTGATCCCTTAGGTGTATGGATTTCTACATCTGGGTTACAGTTATCCACAAAATAGAAGTATTCTGTAATTTCTGTTACACTTGCTGGAATTGTAATAGATTTAATTGATGATGTCCCCCAGAATACTAATGTTCCAATACTCTTTGTTCCTTCTGGGAATACAACTGATTCTAATGAACTGTCAGAGTTGAAAACATCATCTTCTACTGTTTCTATTGACTTACCAAAGTGGACATACTTTAACTTATTGTCAATCGTAAACGCACCTTTCCAATATATCGTACTGTATCTGGTAAAACGATTGCCTCACAATGTTTCAAGTTCGCAAGACCACGTTCTCCAATTGCGATAACAGGTTTACCTTTAATTTCCTTTGGTACACGAACAACCTTATCGTCAGAAGTACAACTATAGATGACATAACCTTCTTCCCATAAATATACGCATGTTAATATATTAATATCTTTAAGGATTTATAACTATAGTTCCTTAATTTTCCCAGTAAAAAAACGAAAGGCACCACAAGTTATTTATGTGTTTTCTTTAAACGATTCATGTACTTCTGTCGCAACTTCTCACCCGCCTTTAATTGCGGTTGCGATAGATTGAGGACCTAAATATGCATCCCCTGTTATTAGTTCATTTCTATTGTATTCTGATGTTGACCGAAAGTCAAATTTTTACCTTTCATCTAGAACACTAAAGTCTACTTTTGTTCAATTGCTGCAACGACAAGGTCACATGGAATAATATGTTCACTACCTGCCACTTCATGCGTTGATCTTCTTCCACTTTCATCTGATTCACCAAGTTCCATTGTAATAACCTTTACACCAGTTACTTTCCCACTCTCATCACGCAATACTTCTTTAATATTCTCTAAGAAATGGAATGTAACACCTTCATTGTGTGCATCTTTGATTTGTAGTGTAGCTTCTAGTATATTGTTCATATGGTCATCATTCTTTTGTTTTAGGTTTCAGCGCTTTTAATATAATGGATGTTGGCCTTTTTGTATACACTAAAA
>NZ_JVHE01000040.1:0-2521 GCF_001072925.1 Streptococcus pseudopneumoniae
ACCAACACCACCAACACCACCAACACCACCAACACCACCAACACCACCAACACCACCAACACCGCCAACACCAGTAACACCACCAACACCAGAAAAACCTAAAGGTCCTGAGTTGCCAAACACTGGTGAACAATCTAAATCTGGAATTGTTGCACTTGGTGCTGCACTTGGTCTTGTAGGTCTAGGTTTGGTTGCGAAACGCAAAAAAGAAGATGAAGCTTAATATTTCTAGTTTTCTAGAATGATTCAAGATTTGTCTTTGAATATCTAAACAATAGATATTCTAAAGTTGGTTATACATTTATTAAATAAGTGTATGTAATCGCAAGAAGAGAGGTTAATACCTCTCTTTTTGTTTTTATAATTTATTTAAGAAACCGAAAACTTTGAATAAAAATAAAACTTTAAAATTAATTAAACAAATGGTCAGTAATTGTACATTTTTCAAATAAGTATGATATAATATGATTAGATAATCAAATGTTTTCTAATCGTAAAGGAGGTTATTATGAAGCATAAATTGTCTAGATATTTAACATTTTTTTTAATGTTTTTGCTAATAGGTTTATCAATAGCTAAATTATCAAAAACAGTTCAAGCGGATTCGGTGACGGGTTATAATCTTGATACTAAGATTATTCATGAGCGATCTGGCCTTGAATTGAGTGATGATGTGGAAGTTATTGCTGGGGAACGTTTAATAGCAACTTATCAATTAACTTTTCCAGATAGTCAGAGTATCTCTGAGAATGATCAATTGATTTTAGATATTCCTAGAGAGCTTAGATTGATTACAAATTTGACCTTTGACGTTACAAATAGTAAGGGCACGAAGGTTGGTATTGCTCAAACAGATCCTAGTACAGGAAAAGTTACGGTAACTTTTACAGATTATTTTGCTAAGAGGCCTGAGAATAAAGAGCTTTCTTTACAGTTTAATTTAACTATTAATCGAGAAGTCATTAATGAGAGTCAACCAGTTACTGTTACCATTGGTCATAAGACTTATAGTTTCAAGTACAAACAAGATAGTGGTGAAGCAGGCGACTATGAAATGAAATACGGTTATCAAGATGATACAGATCCAAGTATTATTAAGTGGCGTATTCTCCTGAATGCGAATCAAGATATGATTCGTGGGATGACAATTACGGATACTTTTGGGGATGGACAAACCTTAATTCCTGAGAGTTTTCGTGCAGTTCGTTATGAAACACAACCAACAAAAATTCGTAATGAGGCTCATATTCTTACGTTAGAGCCATCAGATAACTTTTCAAACAAGGCAGTATTCACTAAAAATGCTCAAGGAGGAATCACAGGCTTTACGATTCCATTTGGAGATAACTATCATTGGGCAATGTATATTGAATACTCTACTAAATTACCAGATGGAGTTCCTGCAGGTTCATTAGTATCGAATAATTTGGCATGGTCTGCCACAAATTTTAAGACACGTAGTATGGTACGTGAAGTCCGTCTAGAGTCAGGATCAGGTTCTGGTAACGCAGAAAAATCAGAATCAGTTATCTTAAAGGCTCACAAAACTTTAAAAGGAAAAACACTAGAAAAAGATCAGTTTAACTTTGCACTTTATGATGCTGCAAACCCTAGTGAACCCCTTCAAATTGTTAAAAATGCTGAAGATGGAAGTGTAACCTTCAATGCGATTAAGTATAAAAAAGAAGGAGTTTACAACTATATCATTCGTGAAGTTATTCCTGAAAGCACTAATAATTACGATTATGATAGTCATGAACTAAAGGTTACTGTAACAGTAACGGATGATGATGGTATCAAAATGGGAACAGTGTCTTACGGTGATGAGGAAACTACATTTACCAATATTTATCGAGGAACTACAAGTATAAAAGGTAAGAAAATTTGGAATGATACAGATAACAAAGCTGGCATTCGTCCAGATGCTATAACTGTTCGTCTTTTAGCTAACGGTAAAGAAGTAGCAAGTAAATCTGTTAAATCAGAAGATAATTGGAACTTTACATTTGATCAGCTACCTGAAAATGATGCTGAAGGAAATGCAATTGTTTATACTGTAGCAGAAGACAAAGTTGATGGGTATACGACAGAAATAGATCAGACAAACTATATTATCACCAATACACATATCCCTAATATTCCTGATACTCCTGAAGTGACAGAATTAAAAGTCAGCAAGCTTTGGGAGGATGCTGATAATAAAGCAGGAAAACGCCCAAATAGCATTAAAGTACAACTCTATGCTGATGGAAGTAAAGTAGGGCAAGAAGTTATTTTGAACGAAGATAATAATTGGACTTATGCTTTTACAAATCTTCCGAAATATTTAGCAGGAAAAATGATTAGCTATACAATTAGTGAAGTCAATGTTCCTGAGGGATATGTATCAAAAATAGTTCGAGATAATGAAACGAACCTAGTTTTGATTAATACCTATCAACCACCAGTACCTCCAGGTCCAGTAACGCCTCCAGGCCCAGTAACGCCTCCAGGCCCAGTAACGCCTCCAGGCCCAGTAACG
>NZ_JVHE01000041.1:0-8137 GCF_001072925.1 Streptococcus pseudopneumoniae
CTCATTCAACAGGATAGCCGTAAACTTAGTAATAAACGTTTTTATCGCCCTACTTTTCGCTCACACTTGACTAATAATGAGATTCTTGAAAAGCTCCTTGCATACTCTCAAGAACTTAGAGAGCACTATGAATTCTATCAACTATTACTCTTTCATTTTCAAGAGAAACAAGCGAACCATTTCTTTGATCTGATTGAAGAAACAATTTCCTGTGTAAATCCTATCTTTCTAACCGTTTTTAAGACCTTTTTGAAAGATAAGGACAAGATTATGAACGCACTAGAACTGCCCTACTCAAACGCGAAACTAGAAGCTACTAATAACCTCATCAAGGTCATCAAGCGCAATGCTTTTGGCTTCCGGAACTTTGAAAACTTCAAAACTAGAATCCTCATTGCTTTGAACATCAAAAAGGAGAGAACCAATTTGGTCCTCTCCAGGTTATAACTTTTCATCAACCCACTACAGTTGACAAAGAGCCATAAAAAATTAAACCTATGATATTGTACAAAAGTTTTACATAAAAATCATTTTGGGTACCAAAATGGGTATCAAAACAAAAAAATAGGCTCTCCGAAAACTCGGAAAGCCTTATTTAATGCTACTTCTAGCTTCCTCGCCTTTACATTTCAAGGCTCGGGATAAAAAGGTTCACTGGACCTTTTTATTTTGCGATTGGGTAAACAGAAACTTGTTTTTTATCGCGACCTTTACGTTCAAAGCGTACTACGCCTTCAACTTTAGCGAACAAAGTATCGTCTCCACCACGTCCAACGTTTACACCTGGATAGATGTGTGTACCACGTTGACGGTAAAGGATTGATCCACCTGTTACAGTTTGTCCGTCAGCTGCTTTAGCTCCAAGACGTTTTGCTTGTGAATCGCGTCCGTTTGATGTAGAACCTCCACCTTTTTTGTGGGCGAAAAGTTGCAAGTTGTTAAGAGTCATTTTTAACATAATGTTTTCCTCCGTGTTAGTTTTCTGTGATAACTCTGGTTTGGACGAACTCAGAAGAGTTCTCCGATAAGTTTGCCATACCTAAGAAAAATGATTCAAAAAATAACTGAGTCATTTCTCTCTGATGTGAAGGAAGATCTCTGGGAATTTCAACCATAAGATAGCCACCTTCATCTTCGTTTAATTTTAAGATTGGTTCATAGCCTGCAAATTTCTCAATGGAATTGATAAAGTTAATGGCAAGCGTAGAAACCGATGCACACACGACATCAAAGCCGTATTCGCCACTCTCGGCGTGTCCAGTAATTTCCGCACTCCTCAGCTCGCCATCTTCGGCTCTCTCAAAGACTGCTTGTATCATGTGTTCTCCTTAAAATTAAGCGTTGATTGCGTTGATGACAACTTTTGTATATGGTTGACGGTGACCTTGTTTACGGTGGCTACCTTTTTTAGGTTTGTACTTGTAAGTAACAACTTTCTTTTGTTTTCCTTGTTTTTCAACAGTTCCAACTACAGTAGCTCCAGCAACAAGTGGAGTTCCGACAACAGTGTTTTCACCACCAACAAGAACAACTTCGTTAAAAGTAACTTCTTGACCAGCTTCAACGTTCAATTTTTCCACGTAGACTGCTTGACCAACTTCAACTTTAACTTGTTTTCCGCCAGTTTTGATAATTGCGTATGTGCTCATTATGCACCTCCTATGATTTTTTGGGGTTTCCCCATATTTTTGTGAAGACTCGCCTAGCATCGTGGGACGAACCACTTAAAAGAAGAGCTCTAAGTATAACAAAGAATAAACTAGGAATTGAGCCGAAGACATAACTTATGTTAGGCAAGGCGATAATGACGAAGTTTAAATTTGTTATACGACGAGCAACGATGTTCGTGCGGTTGCACAGGATTGTGCATAGTCAACTCTTCAAGTATAGCATGATTCCTAATTTTTGACAAGTATTAATCATCGAATTTAAACTTTTTCTCCAACTTTTTTCCTCCAAGATGCAAAAAGCATACTTAGATAAAAAATACTCATCATGATTGGAATCCCTAAAATTGTTTTTTCTTTATAAGAAATACTCAGATAAGCTGATACAACAACTCCGAGAACAAAGCTAGATAGTAGACTGACAAAGATAAGACCTTCTCGTAAAAAAGGAGTATGTTTTGTGCGAACATATTCCCCAAATGCTAACATGGTTCGTTTGATATTACCAGTCATAAAAGCATTGTTATATGCGATTCCTGAAACTTCTCCAAATGCTGTTGTTACAAGTCCCATACAAAATGCTAACGGTGGTACTATGTATATATTATCAACCGTCAAGGGAACAAATCCTATAATCAAAGATAAAATTGCTAGTGGAATAAGGGATAGAATTGGTTTTCTTACAATCCGTAACTTTTCTTTATAGACTGTCAAGAGGAAAACACCTATCATAAAGGAAATCAAGGTCATTACCTTGACACTGGCATCTGAAACATTGTCTTGAATGAGACCAACGGAAAGGAAAACGACATTCCCCGTTTGACCTGCAACTAGAGTATTCCCACGTATGATAAAGGTATAGGCATCTACATAGCCCGCACAAAAAGTCAAAAAAAGCGCCAATCTTTTTGAATGACGAGAAATTTTTCTCATAGGTAATAATCTCATACTACACTCCTATTTTTTCTGAATCTATTGTACCATTTTTTGATGAAAATTCGAAGTATCAAATAAAAGAA
This sequence comes from Streptococcus pseudopneumoniae, assembly GCF_001072925.1. Lineage (GTDB taxonomy): Bacteria > Bacillota > Bacilli > Lactobacillales > Streptococcaceae > Streptococcus > Streptococcus pseudopneumoniae_Q. The sequence continues at coordinate 2,687 of NZ_JVHE01000041.1, forward strand.
TTGTCTCCCTTTGGCTAGTTTAGTCTATCTGTGATATAATGAAAGCAGTCATTACTTGTAGAAAAGGAGATTTCATGCTAAAACTTGGTATTATCGGTACTGGTGCAATCAGTCACCACTTTATAGAAGCTGCTCATACTAGTCAGGAATTCCAGTTAGTGGCTGTTTATTCAAGAAAGCTCACGACTGCTCAGCAATTTACTAGTCCTTATCAAAATGTTAGTCTATTTGATAATTTAGAGGATTTCTTCCAGTCTGAATTTGATGTTGTCTATATCGCAAGTCCAAATTCTTTGCACTATTCTCAAGCCAAGGCTGCCTTATCTGCTGGCAAGCATGTTATCCTTGAAAAACCAGCGGTGACTCAACCACAAGAATGGCAGGATTTAGTTGAAACAGCTCAAGAAAATCAATGTTTTATCTTTGAAGCAGCAAGAAACTATCACGAAGATGCTTTTGCGACAATTAAAGACTTTCTTGCAGACAAGCAAGTTTTAGGGGCAGATTTTAACTATGCCAAGTATTCTTCTAAGATGCCAGACCTTCTTTCTGGAAATACTCCGAATGTCTTTTCAGACCGTTTTGCTGGTGGGGCTCTCATGGACTTAGGTATTTACCCAATCTATGCTGCGGTTCGCTTATTTGGAAAAGCACTCGATGCGACCTATCAAGCTCAACAACTTGACAACACTATTGATCTAAACGGAGATGGTATCTTATCTTATCCCGGTTATCAAGTCCATATCAAGGCTGGTAAAAATATTACTTCTAATCAGCCTTGCGAAATATATACAACAGATGGAACCTTGACACTCAACACTATTGAACATGTTCTCTCAGCTATTTTCACTGATCATCAAGGTAATGAAACACATCTACCTATTCAGCAAGCACCTCATACCATGACCGAGGAGGTCGCTGCTTTTGCAAACATGATCAAGCAGCCAAACCTAGAACTTTACCAAGCTTGGTTGGATGATGCAACACACGTCCATAAGCTACTCTACACCATGCGCCAGACTGCTGGCATTAGATTTGAGGCAGAAAAATGAAAACCAAACTACCTAAAGAATGGCAAGAGCTAACCGAACAACTCGGCTTTCAAGAATTCACCCCCATTCAAACTCAGCTTTTTGATCCGATTTTAGACGGTCAAACCCTCCTTGGAGTCAGTCCAACAGGAACAGGAAAAACGTTAGCTTATCTCCTACCAAGTCTTCTTCGTCTCCAAAAGAAAAAAGCGCAACAACTATTGATTTTAGCACCAAATACTGAACTGGCTGGTCAGATTTTTGAGGTAACTAAAACCTGGGGTGAAGCTATTGGCTTGACTGCTCAGCTCTTCCTGTCAGGTTCGAGTCAAAAACGCCAAATTGAACGACTAAAAAAAGGACCAGAAATTTTGATCGGAACTCCCGGTCGTATCTTCGAACTGATCAAATTGAAAAAAATCAAGATGATGAATGTGGAGACTATCATACTTGATGAGTTTGACCAGTTGCTAGATGATTCTCAAATCCACTTTGTAGAAAAGATTACTCACTACGCACCTCGCGACCACCAACTTATTTACATGAGTGCCACTACCAAGTTTGACCAAGATAAGATTGCGCCTAACACGCGCACCATCGACCTCTCTGATCAAAAGTTGGACAACATTCAACACTTCTACATGCAAGTAGACCAACGTCATCGAGTAGATATGCTTAGAAAACTGGCACATGTCGAAGACTTCCGCGGACTGGTATTCTTCAATAGCTTGTCAGATCTTGGAAGTGCTGAGGAAAAATTGCAGTATCGTGATGTTTTAGCTGTTTCACTAGCTAGCGATGTCAACGTCAAATTTAGAAAAGTTATCTTAGAAAAATTCAAAGATAATCAGCTAACACTACTTCTTGCGACAGACCTTCTAGCTCGTGGTATCGACATTGATAGCCTGGAATGTGTGCTCAACTTTGACGTCCCTAGAGATATTGAAACCTATACTCACCGTGCTGGACGTACAGGTCGTATGGGCAAAGAGGGCTATGTTATCACACTTGTAACTCATCCCGAAGAAATCAAAAAACTAAAGAAATTTGCAAGTGTACGTGAAATTGTTTTGAAAAATCAAGAACTATATATCAAATAGAGGCTGGGATAAAAATCCCAACCTCATTTTTTATTAGTAAAAATATTTTGCCTGCTAGCTGATTTGGAACTAGGAAATCGAAACTTTATATACTAATCTCTCCTCCACCGACTTTTTACCCCCAGGTAATTTCTAAGCGATAGTTTGCAAATGGATTTCCTTCTTTGTTTTGTAGTTGATAGGCTAGTTCAATCTTTTGTTGTTCAACTTGATAATGGCTTGTTTGGATGATAAACTCCTGTATCCCCATTGGTGTAGGAATATAGGCTAAACTATCAGCTTCCTTCAGAAAACGCATGATGGTCTTAGGGTTGGAAAATCGAGACATCACCAACTCTGTATCATTAAACTTGAGTAGCACTTTTTCCTTCTCTTCATTGTAAAAAAGGAGATAGGAAAAATCACCTTTCTCACGTAACTCAACGTCATAAAGTTGGTCGATCACTTCCAATTGTTCATCAAATTGGATGGTATTTCTCATTCTAATCTTCACTTCAAGTCCTCTTTCTTCACTCTTATCCTACTATTTTACCAAAAACTGTGGCTTTTTGCTATAATGGTTTTATGAATGAAAAAGTATTTCGTGACCCTGTTCACAATTATATCCATGTTGATAATCAGATTATCTATGACTTAATCAATACCAAAGAATTTCAACGGCTTCGTCGTATCAAGCAGCTCGGAACATCCAGTTACACCTTTCATGGTGGAGAGCATAGTCGCTTTTCTCACTGTCTGGGTGTTTACGAGATTGCACGCCGTATCACAGAGATTTTTGAGGAAAAGTATCCTAAAGAATGGGATCCTTCCGAGTCCCTCTTAACCATGACTGCAGCCCTCCTTCATGACTTAGGACATGGTGCCTACTCGCATACCTTTGAAAATCTCTTTGATACCGATCATGAGGCTATTACGCAGGAAATTATCCAAAGCCCCGAAACAGAGATTCACCAGGTTCTTTTACAGGTAGCTCCAGATTTCCCAGAAAAGGTAGCTAGCGTTATAAACCATACTTATCCAAATAAGCAGGTGGTTCAATTGATTTCGAGTCAAATTGATGCAGACCGCATGGACTATCTCTTACGTGACTCCTATTTTACAGGGGCTTCTTATGGGGAATTTGACCTAACACGTATCTTACGAGTTATTCGCCCTATCGAAAACGGAATTGCTTTTCAACGAAACGGGATGCATGCCATCGAAGACTATGTTCTTAGTCGCTATCAAATGTATATGCAGGTATATTTCCATCCAGCAACACGTGCTATGGAAGTACTTCTGCAGAATCTTTTGAAACGTGCTAAAGAACTTTATCCAGGAAACAAGGACTTCTTTACACTTACATCCCCACATCTACTGCCATTTTTCGAAAAAAATGTTAGCTTAGCTGACTATCTATCTTTGGATGACGGAGTTATGAATACCTATTTCCAACTATGGATGACCAGTTCTGACAAGATTTTAGCTGACCTGTCACAACGTTTTGTCAATCGCAAGGTTTTTAAATCTATCACCTTTTCACAAGAAGATCAAGAACAGCTTGCATCTATGAGAAAACTGGTAGAAGACATCGGCTTTGACCCTGACTATTACACAGCTATCCATAAGAACTTTGACCTTCCTTATGATATCTATCGCCCTGAATCTGAAAACCCACGAACACAGATTGAGATTTTACAGAAAAATGGAGAACTAGCAGAACTCTCTAGCCTTTCTCCTATCGTTCAATCCCTTGCTGGCAGTCGCCACGGAGATAATCGTTTCTATTTCCCAAAAGAAATGTTGGACCAAAACAGCATCTTTGCAAGCATCACCCAACAATTTTTACACTTGATTGAAAATGATCATTTTACCCCAATAAAAACTAAAAGAGGAACTATATGAGTATTAAACTAATTGCCGTCGATATTGACGGAACCCTAGTCAACAGCCAAAAGGAAATCACTCCTGAAGTCTTTTCTGCTATCCAAGATGCCAAACAAGCTGGTGTCAAAGTTATGATTGCAACTGGTCGCCCTATCGCAGGAGTTGCCAAACTTTTAGATGACTTGAAATTAAGAGATGAAGGGGACTACGTTGTTACCTTCAACGGTGCCCTTGTTCAAGAAACCGCTACAGGACATGAAATTATCAGCGAATCCTTGACTTATGAAGATTATCTAGATATGGAATTCCTCAGTCGTAAGCTCGGTGTCCATATGCATGCTATTACCAAGGATGGCATCTACACAGCCAATCGCAATATCGGAAAATACACTGTTCACGAATCAACCCTTGTCAGCATGCCCATCTTCTATCGTACACCTGAAGAAATGGCTGATAAGAAAATCGTCAAGTGTATGTTTATCGATGAACCGGAAATTCTCGATGCTGCTATTGAAAAGATTCCAGCAGAATTTTACGACCGCTACTCTATCAACAAATCTGCTCCTTTCTACCTCGAACTTCTCAAAAAAGGTGTAGACAAGGGTTCAGCTATCACTCACTTAGCTGAGAAACTCGGTTTGAACAAGGATGAAACTATGGCTATCGGTGACGAGGAAAATGACCGTGCCATGCTTGAAGTTGTTGGTAACCCCGTTGTTATGGAAAACGGAAATCCAGAACTCAAAAAAATCGCCAAATACATCACTAAATCTAATGACGAATCAGGCGTTGCTCATGCCATTCGAACTTGGGTGTTGTAACATAAAAAACCACAAAGCGTGAAAAAGTTGAATTTGTTATTGGACTTCTTCTACTCCTATTTGCAGTTCGGTATTTTATGAGGTAATATATGTCAGTAGATATTAAAGCTATCCGCTGGCTTTTAGAGAATGCCACAGCCTATGCTATCAGCAAAAACTGTGGCGTATCTATTCAGGCAGTGGATAAGTATAAAAATGGTGTATCAGATATCATGAATATGCGTTTAAAACACGCTATCAGCATGACTGTTTATGCCTATAAACTACAAGAAAAACAGTGATTGGCACTGTTTTTTTATTGCAGATAATTGTACAGTTACTTAAATCTTGAGAGTACAAAAACCTTACTATATTCTGACTGACATCAACTATTGTTGTACAGTTACTTAAATCTTGAGAGTACAAAAACCTGCTAGTTTTGAACCTTTTGGGAATCATGGTTGTACAGTTACTTAAATCTTGAGAGTACAAAAACACCATTTAGGTAAGTTCGATATCAATAGCAGTTGTACAGTTACTTAAATCTTGAGAGTACAAAAACAGCAATTAAAACAATCTATACAAGATTGCCGTTGTACAGTTACTTAAATCTTGAGAGTACAAAAACATTGATTAGTGACTCCATTGCTCCCG
>NZ_JVHE01000042.1:0-253 GCF_001072925.1 Streptococcus pseudopneumoniae
ACTTGTTGATGCTGATTCAGATGCTGAGGTCGATGCACTTGTTGACGCTGATTCAGATGCTGATGTCGATGCACTTGTTGATGCTGATTCAGACGCTGAGGTCGATGCACTTGTTGATGCTGACTCAGACGCTGATGTAGACGCGCTTGTGCTTGCTGATTCAGATGCTGAGGTTGATGCACTTGTTGACGCTGATGTTGATGCACTTGTTGATGCTGATTCAGATGCTGATGTCGATGCACTTGTTGACGCT
>NZ_JVHE01000043.1:0-224 GCF_001072925.1 Streptococcus pseudopneumoniae
CTTTTTCAGACTGTCTTTAAGACATTTCTCAAGGACAAAGAGAAAATTGTCAACGCCCTTCAACTGCCCTACTCAAACGCAAAACTAGAGGCTACCAATAATCTCATTAAGGTCATCAAGCGCAATGCTTTTGGCTTCCGGAACTTTGAAAACTTTAAAATTAGAATCCTCATTGCTTTGAATATCAAAAAGGAGAGAACCAAGTTGGTCCTCTCCAGGTTATA
>NZ_JVHE01000044.1:0-20102 GCF_001072925.1 Streptococcus pseudopneumoniae
AAGCACAAGCGCATCTGAGTCAGCAAGCACATCAGCTTCAGAATCAGCAAGCACAAGCGCATCAGAGTCAGCATCAACGTCTGCATCAGAATCAGCAAGCACAAGCGCATCTGAGTCAGCATCAACAAGTGCATCAGAATCAGCAAGCACATCAGCTTCTGTAGTCACAAGCAAGGGAACGCCAGAAAGCTTGTCGCTTGATAGCTTAGATATTGATAGTATTATTACATCAGATTCAATTAGTACGTCAGTATCACAATCAATATCAGTAAGCATTAGTCAATCGATGTCTCGTTCAATATCAGCAAGCACAAGTACATCAGAGTCAGCATCAATATCAGCTTCTGAGTCAGCCTCAGCAAGCACATCGGTTTCTGAATCAGCAAGTACAAGCGCATCCGAGTCAGCAAGCACATCAGCTTCTGAATCAGCGTCAACAAGTGCGTCTATGATTCATTCGACTTCAACTAGTCTAGCTCCTCAAACTGATACCACTAAGGCCCGTAAGCAATTACCAAATACAGGTGAAACTGCTTCAGCTGCAAATGCTCTCCTTGGAGTTGTAGCAGGTCTAACTGGATTAGGATTAGTGGCTAAACGTCGTAAGCGTGATGATGAAGAATAAATCTTCTAACGATTTTATTAGTTGATTATTCCGATCAAAAAACCTGAAAGATATAACTTTCAGGTTTTTTTAGTTCTATAATATTTGTGTTTGGTAAATATCTATAAACATTGGGGGAATCTTTTATAATTTTTGCAAAATAAAAAACTAGCCATAGAATTAGTAGTAGCTACTAAATTCTGTGACTAGTTGTAGAGTTAAGGTTTTGACTTGATAATTTTAGTTTGTTTAGACAGTGATTGGAGTGTTTGGTCACTTAACTTTGAATCAGTGATAATGGTGTCGATATCTGAGATATTGTAAAATGTGAAGAAATCAAATTTATCAAATTTGCTATGGTCAGCTAGGAGATATTTTTTATTGGCGTTTTCTAGTGCTAATTTCTGTGCTTCACCTTCGTCTTCACTAAAAGTAGCGATAGCATGATCCTTGATACCATTACAACTAACGAAGGCTTTTGAAAATTGCAAACTAGCGATATCTTGGAGGGTTAGAGTACCTACAAAGGCTCCAGTAATTGAACGATAATTACCACCGATTAAAATTAGGTCAGTTAGCTTACGCTCATTTAGAATGAGAAATACAGGCAAACTATTGGTAACAACTCGAATGTTATCGATAGGAAGTTCTCGCGCAAAGAATTCTAATGTGGTACCTGGACCAATGAAAATAGTTTCTCTTTCTTCAACTAAGTGACCTGCAAAGCGAGCAATTTCTTGTTTTTCTGCTGTTTGTAGCCCTTGTTTTTCAACGTTAGAACGCTCATTGTTTAATAAGGAACCTGTTCGAAGTTTTTCAGCTCCTCCATGAACTCGAACCAGCAAATCCTTATCCGCTAACTCTTGTAAATATCGTCTAGCTGTCATATCGGAAATATCAAGGCGATTCATAATCTCTTTAACAGTGATAGTTCCTTTTGTATTAACAATGTCTAAAATAGTATCTAATTTTTCTTGCTTCAGCATTGAACCACCCCCAAATCTAATATTATTTTATCATATTTTAAACAACTAAGCAACTTAAAGAAAACAAAAATAAACAAAAAAAAACATCTAGTTTGTAATTAAACTTAGATGTTTTTTAGGTTAGATATTAATTTAGTCCATAGTTATAGTCATCATCCTGCATAGCTTCAACTTCACCAAGTAGATAGCCATTACCAACTTGAGAGAAGAAGTCATGGTTTGATGTACCAGTTGAAATCCCGTTCATAACGATCGGGTTGACATCGTCAGCTGAGTCAGGGAAGAGAGGATCTTGCCCCAAGTTCATAAGGGCTTTATTTGCATTGTAGCGAAGGAAGGTTTTAACCTCTTCAGTCCATCCGACTTCGTCATAGAGGCTCTCTGTGTAGCCTTCTTCATTCTCATAAAGAGTATAGAGAAGGTCGTACATCCATTCTTTGAGTTTTTCTTGCTCATCTTCTGGCAATTCATTGAAACCAAGTTGGAATTTGTAGCCGATGTAGGTTCCATGAACTGATTCATCACGAATAATCAATTTGATAATTTCTGCCACGTTGGCCAACTTGTTGTTTCCAAGATAGTAGAGTGGTGTGAAGAAACCAGAGTAGAAAAGGAAGGTTTCAAGGAAAACACTAGCTACTTTCTTTTCTAGTGGAGTTCCGTTTAGGTAGATTTCATTGATAATTTCAGCTTTTTTCTGAAGATATGGATTGGTGTTGGTCCATTCGAAAATCTCTTCGATTTCTGACTTAGTATTCAAGGTAGAAAAGATAGAAGAGTAAGACTTAGCATGAACAGATTCCATAAATTGGATATTGTTAAAAACAGCTTCCTCGTGAGGCGTACGAATATCAGCACGAAGAGCTTGAACACCAGTTTCTGATTGCATGGTATCAAGAAGGGTTAAACCTCCAAAAACTTTACCAACAAGGTCTTTTTCCTTGTTAGAAAGCTTTCTCCAGTCGTCTAGGTCATTTGACAAGGGGATACGCGTATCGAGCCAAAACTGCTCAGTCAGCTTTTCCCAGGTTGATTTGTCAATGACATCTTCGATGGCATTCCAGTTAATAGCTTTGTAGTAAGTTTTCATTTGAAATCTCTTTCTGTGTGTAGTAATGCGATAACATAATCATTCTTATTTTATCATAATTCTATGCTATAATCGAACAAAAAGTCGGTAGCCCGACTTTTATGTTCTTACATGATTCTATCAGCAAAATACGTTTCGTTTAATGGATTAAGTAAATGTAATTTTTTTGAGAGTTGAATTAAATCACACAGCTCTCGCATTGGTTAGCACCGACTTCTCCACCATCATCTGTAAAGGTACGGACGTAGTAGATAGACTTGATACCTTTGTTGAAGGCATAGTTACGAAGGATAGACAAGTCACGTGTCGTTTGTTTGTTTTCTTTCTTCCATTCGTAAAGGCCTGTTGGGATATCACTACGCATGAAGAGTGTGAGTGAAAGTCCTTGGTCCACGTGCTCAGTCGCAGCAGCATAAACGTCAATGACTTTACGCATATCCATGTCATAAGCAGAAGTGTAGTAAGGGATTGTTTCTGTTGACAAACCAGCAGCAGGATAGTAGATCTTACCAATTTTCTTCTCTTGACGTTCTTCGATACGTTGTGTAATTGGGTGAATAGAAGCAGAAACATCGTTGATGTAGCTGATAGAACCATTTGGCGCTACAGCAAGGCGGTTTTGGTGGTAAAGTCCATCTGCTTTAACTTTATCACGAAGTTCAGCCCAGTCAGCAGCAGTAGGAATAAAGATATCTTTGAAGAGTTCTTTAACACGGTCTGATTTTGGAAGAAATTCGTCAGTCAAATACTTATCAAAGTAGCTTCCGTTAGCATAGTCTGATTTTTCAAAGTTGTGGAAGGTAACACCACGTTCATGTGCGATATTGTTTGACTCAACCAAGGTCCAGTAGTTCATAAGCATGAAGTAGATGCTTGTGAATTCAACAGACTCAGGTGATCCGTATTCGATCAATTGTTGAGCAAGATAACTGTGAAGTCCCATAGCTCCAAGTCCAAAGGTGTGAGCTTGGCTGTTTCCGTGGTCGATAGTAGGAACAGCGACGATGTGTGAACTATCTGTCACGAAAGTAAGGGCACGAACCATAGCACGGATGGAGCGACCAAAGTCAGGTGAAGTCATCATGTTTACAACGTTTGTTGAACCAAGGTTACATGAAACGTCAGTCCCCATTTTAAGAAATTCTTGAGCATCGTTGATAAGACTTGGTTCTTGGACTTGAAGAATCTCTGAACACAAGTTGCTCATGATAATCTTACCATCAACTGGATTTGCACGGTTGGCTGTATCAATGTTGACCACATAAGGATAACCAGATTCTTGTTGCAATTTAGAAATCTCAGTTTCCAAATCACGCGCCTTGATTTTTGTCTTACGGATGTTTGGATTTGCAACTAGTTCATCGTATTTTTCTGTGATGTCGATGTAGTTAAATGGCACGCCGTATTCAAGCTCTACAGAGTAAGGGCTGAAGAGGTACATTTCTTCATTTTTACGAGCCAATTCGTAGAATTTATCTGGAACCACAACACCAAGTGAAAGGGTCTTGACACGCACTTTTTCATCGGCGTTTTCCTTCTTAGTTGAAAGGAAGGCGATGATATCTGGGTGAAAGACATTGAGGTAAACAACCCCAGCACCTTGACGCTGACCAAGTTGGTTAGAGTAAGAGAAGCTGTCTTCGAAAAGCTTCATAACTGGTACGACACCAGAAGCAGCACCTTCATAGCCTTTGATAGGAGCTCCAGCTTCACGAAGGTTGCTGAGGGAAATTCCCACACCACCACCGATACGTGATAGTTGAAGAGCTGAGTTGATAGAACGTCCGATAGAGTTCATATCATCTGTTACCTGGATCAAGAAACACGATACCAATTCACCACGACGTGCACGACCTGCATTCAAGAAAGAAGGAGTAGCAGGTTGATAGCGTTGGTGGATGATTTCATTAGCAATATCAATAGCAATCGCTTCATCACCATCCGCAAAGTAAAGAGCGTTAAAGAAGACACGGTCTTCCATACTCTCAAGATAGTACTCTCCGTCATTAGTTTTCAGAGCATACTGATTATAGAATTTATAGGCAGCCATGAAAGACTTAAACTGGAAGTTTTGATCCTTGATAAATTGGTGTAGTTCTTCCAAAAATTCTGGACGGTATTTCTTGATAAATGCTGTTTCAATGTAGTTATGCTCAATGAGGAAGTTGATTTTATCCGTAATTGAGTTAAAAACCATTGTATTTGGTACAACATTTTCTTTAAAGAAGGCTTCTAAAGCTTCCTTGTCCTTGTGAAGCATAATTTGTCCATTAACAGGACGGTTAATTTCATTATTAAGACGGAAGTAAGTCACATCTTCAAGTTGTTTTAATCCCATAAAAATTCCTTTATCTAATTACAAAAGAAAGGCTTCTAAGGTAGACATAGAAGCTTTTGTCCTGATTCTTAAGCAAGTTGTTTGAGTTTACCTGGTTGGAAACCAGAGAAAACTTCTGTTGGTGTCTGAATAATAGGAGCAGCACTAAAGCCAAGCTCTTTTACTTGATCAATGTATTCAGGTTGTTCATCAAGATTGATTTCTTTATATTCAACATTATTACTGTCTAAAAAACGTTTCGTCATTTTACATTGGACACAGTTGTTTTTAGAATATACGGTTACCATTTCTGTAACTCCTCTTTAAAAATTTATTACTTTCTTAGTATATCAGAAAAAAAAACTTTGTCAACTTTCTAAAACTAAATCTTGTGTACTTATTTTACTGATTTTACTAACAAACACAATATATAGTGTAGTTTTGAAAAATAACTTCAGAAAAATCAATGATTTCATTATAGACGTCTTAATAAAAACTACATACTGTGTTTTGTTAAATTTAATAGAAGATTTTCAGCAAGTTATCTGAAAGGAAATTGAAGAAAGTCCATAAAATACTTGAAAAATATCAATGAAGGTGATATAATACTAAATTGTAAGGGTTATCAGATATGTAACTCAACAAGAAAACTATTAAAGGAGAGTCAAACTATGGCTTCTAAAGATTTCCACGTAGTGGCAGAAACAGGTATTCACGCACGTCCAGCAACATTGTTGGTACAAACTGCTAGCAAATTTGCTTCAGATATCACTCTTGAGTACAAAGGTAAATCAGTTAACCTTAAATCTATCATGGGTGTAATGAGCCTTGGTGTTGGTCAAGGTGCTGACGTTACAATCACTGCTGAAGGTGCAGACGCTGATGACGCTATCGCTGCAATCTCAGAAACAATGGAAAAAGAAGGATTGGCATAAGGAAATGACAGAAATGCTTAAAGGAATCGCAGCATCTGACGGTGTTGCAGTTGCAAAAGCATATCTACTCGTTCAACCGGATTTATCATTCGAGACTGTTACAGTCGAAGATACAAATGCAGAAGAGGCTCGTTTGGATGTTGCTCTTGAAGCTTCTCAAAACGAGCTTTCTCTTATCCGCGAGAAGGCTGTAGGTACGCTTGGTGAAGAAGCGGCACAAGTATTTGACGCTCATTTGATGGTTCTTGCTGACCCTGAATTGATTGGTCAAATCAAAGAAACTATCCGTGCTAAGAAAGTGAATGCAGAAGCAGGTCTGAAAGAAGTTACAGATATGTTTATCACAATCTTTGAAGGCATGGAAGACAACCCATACATGCAAGAACGTGCAGCGGATATCCGCGACGTAACAAAACGTGTATTGGCTAATCTCCTTGGTAAAAAATTGCCAAACCCAGCTTCTATCAATGAAGAAGTGATCGTGATTGCTCACGACTTGACTCCATCTGATACAGCTCAATTGGACAAAAACTTTGTAAAAGCTTTTGTAACAAACATTGGTGGTCGTACAAGTCACTCAGCTATCATGGCTCGTACACTTGAAATCGCTGCAGTTTTGGGTACAAACAACATCACTGAAATCGTTAAAGATGGTGACCTACTTGCCGTTAATGGTATTACAGGTGAAGTGATTATCAACCCTACTGAAGAACAAGCAGCTGAATTTAAAGCAGCTGGTGAAGCTTACGCTCAACAAAAAGCTGAGTGGGCACTCTTGAAAGATGCTCAAACAGTTACTGCTGACGGTAAACACTTCGAATTGGCAGCAAACATTGGTACTCCAAAAGACGTTGAAGGTGTTAATGACAATGGTGCAGAAGCTGTCGGTCTTTACCGTACAGAGTTCTTGTACATGGATTCTCAAGACTTCCCAACTGAAGACGAGCAGTACGAAGCATACAAGGCTGTTCTGGAAGGAATGAACGGTAAACCAGTTGTTGTCCGTACAATGGATATCGGTGGTGACAAGGAACTTCCTTACTTCGATATGCCTCATGAAATGAACCCATTCCTTGGATTCCGTGCTCTTCGTATCTCTATCTCTGAAACTGGAGATGCAATGTTCCGCACTCAAATCCGTGCTCTTCTTCGTGCTTCTGTACACGGTCAATTGCGTATCATGTTCCCAATGGTTGCGCTTTTGAAAGAATTCCGTGCGGCTAAAGCAGTCTTCGATGAAGAAAAAGCTAACCTTCTTGCTGAAGGTGTTGCAGTTGCGGATGACATCCAAGTTGGTATCATGATTGAAATTCCTGCGGCAGCAATGCTTGCAGACCAATTTGCAAAAGAAGTTGACTTCTTCTCAATTGGTACAAACGACTTGATCCAATACACAATGGCGGCAGACCGTATGAACGAGCAAGTTTCATACCTTTACCAACCGTATAACCCATCAATCCTTCGTTTGATTAACAACGTTATCAAAGCAGCTCACGCTGAAGGTAAATGGGCTGGTATGTGTGGTGAGATGGCTGGTGACCAAACAGCTGTTCCACTTCTTGTCGGAATGGGCTTGGATGAGTTTTCTATGTCAGCAACATCTGTACTTCGTACACGTAGCTTGATGAAGAAACTTGACACTGCTAAAATGCAAGAATACGCTAACCGCGCTCTTACAGAATGTTCAACAATGGAAGAAGTTCTTGAACTTTCTAAAGAATACGTTAACTTCGATTAATCAATTACAAATCCTTGTAGCTTCTAGCTATGAGGATTTTTTCTTCTATTTTGTAGAAAACTCCATCTGTGAAATTTATCAAAAATATGGTAAAATAGACAAGGGAAAATACAAGGAGGCTACAATGCAAAATAGACCAATCATTATCGGAGTAACAGGGGGATCTGGAGGAGGAAAGACAAGCGTATCTAAAGCAATCTTGTCACATTTTCCAAATGAGAAAATAGCTATGATTGAGCATGATTCCTACTATAAAGATCAATCTCATCTAACCTTTGAAGAGCGTATCAAGACCAACTATGACCATCCTTTTGCTTTTGATACTGATTTGATGATTGCGCAAATCAAAGAGTTGTTGGCAGGACGTCCTGTAGATATTCCTACCTATGATTATGCTACCCATACCAGAAGTTCTAAAACTTATCGTCAAGAACCTCAGGATGTCTTTATCGTAGAAGGAATCTTAGTTTTGGAGGACAAACGACTTCGTGATTTGATGGATATTAAGATTTTCGTAGATACAGATGATGACGTTCGTATTATTCGCCGTATTAAACGTGATATGGAAGAACGTGGTCGTAGCCTGGATAGCGTTATTGACCAGTATCTTGGTGTAGTGAAACCCATGTATCATCAATTTATTGAGCCAACAAAGCGTTATGCAGATATCGTTATTCCAGAAGGTGTGACTAATACAGTAGCCATCGATTTGCTGACAACAAAAATCGAAAAGATTTTAGAAGAAGCACGTCTAGCCCAATGATAAGTAAATAAAAGGTTGTTGGAAAATAAATTTTTTTCCAAGATTGATTTTTTTCCATATTGGTGAGTCTTTTCAATCAAGCTTTTAGATAGTCTCGTCAAAGGGACTTTTAGAAGTCTGTAATCTTAATTAAATACAGAGTCAGTTACTTAGGGCAAATAAAAATCGAGGTCGGGATTTTCCCGACCTCTTATTTTTTGATTTTTTCAAGTCTCGGAACAATAACTAGGGTGAGTATTGCTGAGATAATCAGTTCTGCGATAGAGTTTGTTGAGATGACAGTAGCTAATAGTTTTTGGATATTTCCGTCAAAAACATTTCCAAAGAGGAAGAAGATACCGCCTAGTACAAATACAGTATTAGTAAGGGAACCGAGTGCCCCCGCAAATATAAGCCCCGCCTTGTTTCTGAGGAGTTTATAGACAAAGTATGGTGTTAAACCAATTAAGATACGAGGAATAATGGCAATAGCAAGTGAAGCTAAATTCCCATTCGGCACAAAAGGAGAGAAGAGGTAGCTAGTTGGGAGAATTGTGATTGTATTGACTGTCAAGCTAATCATTCCCATCAAGAAACCTAAGATAGCTCCAATCCGTGGCCCGTAGATGATACTAGCAATGATGACTGGAATATGGACAATGGTTGGTTTAATTGGAAATGGCAAGACATTAAAGACAATAGAGCTCAGCAGATGAATGACGATCATGCTGGCAAAAAAGATAGCAATTGGAGCAATATTAGAGCGTTTGTTCATGAAGTTTTTCCTTTATCTGTTGTAAAATAGTATCAAGATCAGCAAGAGCACCCCGTCCTACATCGCCACAGGCCAGTAGGGATTCTTTAGGGGAAATAATTGTATAACCATAAGTTTCTAAAGTTTTTAGGTTTGTTTGAGTTGCTGGATGGTCATACATTTTAGTATTCATGGCAGGTGCTACTAGTTTTGGAACATAGTTTGGCAAGGCAAGAGCAGTAGCAGTAACCATATTGTCGGCAAAACCGTGCGCGACTTTCGCAATCGTATTAGCGGTTGCAGGGGCAAGGATAAACAAGTCTGTTTCTTTGCCTAGCTCGATATGATTAACTTTATCAGGATAAGGTTCCTGCATAAGATCGAGATGTACGGTATTTTGAGATAAGACTTGAAGGGTTAAAGGTTGAATAAAGGCAGTCGCAGCCTGGGTCATGAGTACAGTAACAGAATGCCCTTGTTTCTTCAAGCCACTAACCAAATCAGCAGCCTTGTAAGAGGCGATAGAGCCTGTAACAGCGAGTGTAATACGAGCCATAATTTTCCTTTCTAACAGTCAAATCCTTGAATTTTTTCCACTAACAAGTCAGCAATTTCTTGTTTTTGGGTAGCAATCTGATAATCATTCTTTTCAACTAGGTAAGCCATGTGTTGATCAGCATTAATCTGAGTGAGGTCATTAGCGACAATCAAGTCAGCTTGATTCTTTACAAGACTTTCTCTAGCGATTTGAATCAGATGTTCCTTGCTAACATCGACAAGGAGTTTAAAGCCAATGAGATGGAGACTTGGATTCCATTCTTTAACAAGAGAGATGATCTTTGGATTTTTCTTGAGAAATAGGACTTGCACCTCATCCTTAGAAGAGATCTTTGTTTCCATATTTTTCTTATGCAAAAACTCACTTAAATCTTGGCTCGCTTGAACTTGGTCAAGACCTGTCATGTAAACTGGGCTGTAGTCAGAAACAGCCATTGAATGGATCAAGACTTGATAATCAGGGACAATCCGTTTCATCTCTTGGAGTAAATCAGAAGTGTTTTTAATTTCAATAATGGTTAAATTCTGGTCTAGCTCTGGTTTTAGTGCTTGTTGCGTAGTAATCAGACAAACTTGGTGACCAGTTTTTAGTAAAGTCTCAGTTATAACTTTACCAAGTCTACCAGTAGAGTGGTTGGTAATGGAGCGAACTCGATCAATGGCTTCGCTTGTACCACCAGATGTAACTAAAATTTTCATAGAACTATTGTACAAAAAAATGAACAGTAAGTAAAATGAAAGCGATAAAATATTATGTGAAATCTAAGCTTTCAACTATAGTTAAAACCTATAAAGGCATATAAAAATTTAAAAAGAAGCCAAGAAAGTCTGAAGTGTTGTGATATTTACGAACGTTACCAAGCTTTATGACTGTTAAAAATCTTATTTTATGATATAATGAATTAACACATTTGAGGTAGAGGAGTTTGTTATGAAAACAGATATTGAAATTGCACAGAGTATCGAGCTAAAACCAATCGTTGATGTTGTCGAGAAACTTGGCATCTCTTACGATGATTTGGAATTGTACGGAAAGTACAAGGCTAAGCTAAGCTTTGATAAGATCCGTGAGGTTGAAAGTAATCCAGTCGGTAAATTGATTTTAGTTACTGCTATCAATCCAACACCTGCTGGTGAAGGAAAATCAACTATCACTATCGGACTTGCTGATGCTTTGAATAAGATTGGTAAGAAAACCATGATTGCTATCCGCGAACCTTCTCTTGGACCAGTCATGGGGATTAAAGGTGGTGCAGCTGGTGGTGGTTATGCCCAAGTTTTACCAATGGAAGACATCAATCTTCACTTTACTGGAGATATGCATGCAATAACAACTGCAAACAATGCTCTTTCTGCCTTGATTGACAATCATTTGCACCAAGGAAATGAGCTTGGAATCGACCAACGTCGTATTCTCTGGAAACGCGTAGTGGACTTGAATGATCGTGCTCTTCGTCACGTGACAGTTGGACTTGGTGGTCCACTTAATGGTATTCCACGCGAAGATGGATTTGATATCACTGTCGCATCAGAAATCATGGCTATTCTTTGCTTGGCAACTGATATTGAAGATTTGAAACGTCGTTTGGCCAATATCGTTATCGGCTACCGTTATGATCGTACACCTGTTTCAGTTGGTGATTTACAGGTTGAAGGTGCCTTGGCATTGATTTTGAAAGATGCTATCAAACCGAACTTGGTTCAAACCATCTATGGAACACCTGCCTTTGTACATGGTGGCCCATTTGCCAATATCGCACACGGATGTAACTCTGTCTTGGCTACAACTACAGCCCTTCACTTGGCAGATTACACAGTGACAGAAGCAGGTTTTGGTGCAGACCTTGGTGCTGAGAAATTCCTGGATATCAAAACTCCAAACTTGCCAACATCTCCTGATGCAGTAGTCATTGTTGCAACTCTTCGTGCTCTTAAGATGAATGGTGGGGTTGCTAAGGATGCTTTGACAGAAGAGAATGTAGAAGCTATTCGTGCTGGTTTTGCTAATTTGAAACGCCACGTTGAGAATATCCGTAAGTTTGGTATTCCAGCAGTTGTTGCTATTAACGAGTTCGTATCTGATACAGAAGCTGAAATCGCAGCTTTGAAAGAACTTTGTGCTTCAATTGATGTTCCGGTTGAGTTAGCTAGCGTATGGGCTGATGGAGCTGAAGGAGGAGTGGCTCTAGCTGAAACTCTCGTCAAAACGATTGACGAAAACCCAGCTAACTATACACGTTTGTATGACAATGACCTTTCAGTACAAGAGAAGATTGAAAAGATTGTCACTGAAATCTATCGTGGAAGTAAAGTAAACTTCGAGAAGAAAGCTCAAACTCAAATCGCTCAAATCGTTCAAAATGGTTGGGACAAATTGCCAATCTGTATGGCTAAGACTCAGTACAGTTTCTCAGATAATCCAAACGCACTTGGAGCACCTGAAAACTTTGAAATTACTATTCGTGAATTGGTACCAAAACTTGGTGCAGGCTTCATCGTTGCCTTAACTGGTGATGTCATGACCATGCCTGGACTTCCAAAACGACCAGCAGCTCTCAACATGGATGTTGAAAGTGATGGAACTGTTTTAGGTCTATTCTAATTCAAACACAAAAGACAAGCTCAAAATCGAGTTTGTCTTTTTATTAACATTAAAAAATCTCCTAGAATGTGACTAGGAGATTTGTATTTTATTTCATAGTTGGGAAGAGCAATACATCACGGATAGTAGTAGTATCAGTGAGGAGCATGCAGAGACGGTCGATACCGATTCCCAAACCACCTGTTGGAGGCATACCGTATTCAAGGGCTTCGATGTAGTCGTAGTCAATACCTGTAGCTTCATCGTCACCAAGTTCTTTGGCTTTGGCTTGAGCTTCAAAACGGCTAAGCTGGTCGATTGGGTCGTTCAACTCAGTAAAGGCATTTCCGTATTCTTTAGTCATGATGAAGAGTTCAAAACGGTCGGTAAAGCGCTCATCTTCAGGATTCTTCTTAGCAAGTGGAGATACAGCTACTGGATGACCATAGACAAAGGTAGGTTGAATCAAAGTTTCTTCAACAAATTCTTCAAAGAAAGCATTGATGATATGACCAACTTCAGTGTAGTGTTTTTCAACTGGAACTTTCTTCTCAGCAGCGATAGCTTTAGCTTCTTCGAAAGTCATATCTTTCCAGAAATCAACACCTGTAATTTCCTTGATTGCATCAACCATGTGTACACGTTTAAATGATTCATTGATCTTGATCTCAGTTCCTTGATAGTTGACTGGACCATCACCTTTAACTGATTTGGCAGCGTGTTGGATAATGCCTTCAGTTAAGTCCATAATGTCTTGGAAGTCTGCATAAGCTTGGTAAACTTCGATAGAAGTGAACTCAGGGTTGTGGGTAGCATCCATTCCTTCGTTACGGAAGATACGGCCAATCTCATAAACACGTTCCATACCACCGACGATAAGACGTTTCAAGTGAAGCTCAGTCGCGATACGAAGCACCATGTCAATGTTTTGTGCATTGTGGTGAGTGATGAATGGACGAGCAGCAGCACCACCAGCTTCGTTATGAAGAACAGGTGTTTCCACTTCAAGGAAGCCTTTTTGGTCAAGGTAACGACGGATTTCAGAGATGATTTTTGAGCGAGTAACAAAGCGTTCAAAGCTTTCACGGTTTGAAATCAAATCAAGGTAACGTTTACGGTAAATAGTTTCAACATCTGTTAAACCGTGGAATTTCTCTGGAAGCGGACGAAGGGCTTTGGACAAGTGAGTGATATGTGTAGCCTTGATAGAGAGTTCTCCCATATCTGTACGCATAATTTCACCTTCGACACCAAGGAAGTCTCCTAAGTCAGCTTTTTTAAAGATTTCGTAGTTTTCTTCACCGACTGCATCTTTACGAACGTAGATTTGGATTTGACCTTCGCGGTCTTGAAGGTGGGCAAATCCAACCTTACCTTTACCGCGCTTTGTTACCAAACGTCCAGCGATAGTAGCAGTCTCGTTCAATTCATGTAGTTGTTCCTTATCGAGGTCAGCATATTTATCTTTTAATTCTTGTGAGTTAGCAGTGCGTTCAAATCGTTTACCGAATGGATCGATTCCTTGTTCGCGGAGCGCAGCCATTTTTTCACGGCGAACGATCTGCTGGTCATTTAGTTCTTCCATATGTTCTGTTGACATTTTTTCCTCCTAGTTTTTACTCAATTCATGATACGATGAGTCTTTTTTGCGGTACTCCCATTTTATCATAAAAGTCAAATAAATTCACGGATATTCTACAAAATCTAAAAAGAACTTAACAGTGATTGCTAAGTTTAGTTATTATCTTGATAAGAAGTGTCGTTCCATACTAATAGGTTGAAGTTTGTAAAGTCTTGGGTTTCCAGAATAGTAACACTAGCATTTGCTAGACCCCCATCTTTTCTAAGTAGCGGAGTATCATATCCTAGAAGAGTTCGAATACTGGCTGTAAGATTGGCTCCGTGACCAACAATCATGACATGTTCAAAAGGTTTGGACTCTAATGATTTGACAAATTGAGTGGTACGCTGAGTTGTTTGATAGACAGACTCTGCACCAAACAAAGTCGAATCAAACTTAGCTAGATTGGTACGAAAAGCTTTTAATTGCTCGGGATAGATGGCTTCTAAGGTTGCAAATTTTGCACCTTCAAGTTTCCCGAGTTGCCACTCTCTTAGAGAGGCTATTTCTACTAAAGGACAGCTGTCTTTCAGTTGACTTTGGATAATTTGAGCAGAAGTTTTAGCCCGAGGAAGATCACTAGAATAAATCACATCAAATGGAGTTTCTTGGAGATACTGACCCAATTTTTTTAAGGTCTCAATGGATTCCTCAAGGAGTGGAGAGTCACCACTTGCTCCTTGAAAACGTCCCTCAAGATTCCAAAGTGTTTTACCGTGACGAATAAAATAGAATTTCATGTGTTACTTGCCTCCAAGATATCTGCAAATTCAGCTTTTACAAAGGTTGCTAGATCTTGAGGGTTGATAATGATACTATGACCTACTTCCCCTGCGGAAACAATCATTTCCTCCAGTTTAATAGCAGTTTGATCGATAAAGATAGGATAGTTATGTTTTTGACGAATCCCAACTGGATTATTGGCACCGTGGATGTAGCCAGTTGTCTTTTCGAGGTCTTTTTGTGGAATCATGCTGACTTTCTTATTACCAGAAATCTTAGCCAGTTTCTTTTCAGAAAGATGTTCAGTGATAGGAAGGATGCCGATAATGGGTCCAGTCTTATCTCCCAGAAGTGCTAGAGTCTTAAAAATCTGACTCTTTTCATAACCTTGAGGCATCTCACCTTCCAAGGCATTAATTTGAATACCTGTATGGTTTATTCCTGCTTTGGTTAAAATTTGTTGGACCAAGGTTTTCTTGACTTTTACTTTTTTTGCCATTATTTATACTTATCCTCCAATTGACTCATCCAGATTCCCAACCAAATCCCTAGTGCGAAGAAGAAAGCAATCAGTACATATGAAACTAGTGACAAACCACTGTAACTGATACTTTCAGCATTGCCAGCGTTTGGAATAAGGATCAAAAGTGTACTTGATAGTACAATTCCAATGATAAAATGATACACACGTGAGTGATATAGGCGAAGAGCGTAGTCCATGAATTTTGAAAAGATAATCAGAGTGATAAGAAGTCCAATCCCAATTGGTAAGAAGGTTCCTAACAAATCAAAAGTCTTGAACCCTGTTAACATAGGGCCATAAAGGCCGAGAATCAAGAGAAGATTAGAAGGACTAAGCCCTGGAACCAAAATTCCAAGCGCCAACAAACAACCAGCCAGTGTAAAGTTAAGGAAGCTTGCAGATAGAGAACCAACTACAAAATTCAAGGCGTAGAGGGCAAGACCTGAGATGATGAAGGTTGCCCAAAACCATATGTGGTCAACCTTATCTCTATCAGAATCACGAGTTGATTCTTTGACAAGACTTGGGATGGTACCAATGATAGCTCCAGCAAAACTCCACAATACATAAACTTGATAATTTTCTAAAAGATACTCAATTGGATAAGAGAAAAGTCCGATGCCCAGTAACATCCCAATACCGACAGGAAGGAAAAAGAGCAAATCTTCTTTTAAATTCTTAAAAGGATGGGCAAGAAAACGAATCATTCTCTCATAAATTCCCAAAATAGCGGCAAGAACGCCACCAGAAATCCCTGGTAGAATGAAACCTAGGGCGATTACAATTCCTTTAATAATTTTTGATAGCCATGATAACATAGAGGGCCTCCGAGATTTATATTCTATATAGATAAAACAGTGATTTAATACTGAAAAATAAAGAAAAGCAAGCAGAAAGCAATGTCTGACTTGCTTATTGTGATAGTGATTAAGGATTTAAAAACAATTTTCTAAAGGTTTCTTCCTTGTTCTTTGATGAAGAAATAGTGTTCAAATCGAGGTGATGTTCAAATCCACCAAGATTTCCATGGGAAGTGTATTGGTGAAGGTCGTAGCTAAGATCTGTTTTTGGAGCACTCTCATAGTGACCTGAGTTGGTTCCATAGGAAGGTATCCAGATAGCCGAGTAATTATCAACGCTGATACTATGTTCCTCCATAAAGTAAACACCAACATAGATACCAATATTTTTTGCTCCCAATGAAGCTAATTTGGCACGAAAGGCCTCAACTCCCTGATTCATGTCAGACATAGTCTTTTCTTCAACATCAAGCCAATAGTAGCTAGGATTGTAAGGTGAAGCGGCGTTATAGAAGGCTTCAGCAGCTTTTTCCATTTCTTCGACATTTTTTCCAGCTACATAGGCGTAAACAGCAACTGGAATATTTCGTTTTTGAAACTCTGTGATATGCTCCTTGTAGACCTTATCGACTCCATTTTTATAGGCAGCGTCATTTTCTTCAGAAACTTGAGCTCCACTATGAACCCGAACAATCGCACCTGAAATATTTTGAGTTAAGGTGTCATAATTAATCTCAGATGGTCTTTGCCAGCCAGAAACATCAATAATCGGCTTGTTGATATTATGTAAAGCTTGAGTTTCTACTTGAACTGGATTTTGCTTTGTTTTGACTGGATGGTCTTCAAACTTGGGTCTGTTAATGATTAAAATCCCCACGATAGTCGCTAATACAGTAAAAATAAAAACAGGATTTATTTTCTTTCTCATACTTTTATAGTGTATCGTAAATGGTGAAAAAAATCAAAAAAAATACTCAAAATCCTCTAGGAAATGCAATGTTTTATAGCACTTGCCCTCTTTTGTGTTTGAATGAACAAATTTATGATATAATATAAGGGAATTTCTATAGAAAAGAGAAAAATATGGCAAATTATGCAGTTATTTTAGCAGCGGGTAAAGGTACTCGTATGAAATCAGATCTACCAAAAGTCATGCACAAGGTTGCAGGAATTTCTATGCTTGAGCATGTTTTTCGTAGTGTAGGGGCCATCAATCCTGAAAAAACAGTAACGGTTGTGGGTCATAAGGCAGAACTTGTGGAGCAAGTTTTAGCTGGTCAAACTGATTTTGTAAGACAGTCTGAGCAATTAGGAACTGGTCATGCGGTTATGATGGCTGAGCCAATTCTTGAAGGACTTTCTGGACAAACATTGGTTATTGCTGGTGATACACCACTCATTACTGGTGAAAGTCTAAAGAACTTGATTGATTTCCACGTTAATCACAAGAACGTAGCTACAATCCTAACTGCAGAAGCTGAAGATCCATTTGGTTATGGACGTATTGTTCGTAATGAGAATGCTGAAGTGCTTCGTATCGTGGAGCAGAAGGACGCTACAGATTTTGAAAAACAAATCAAGGAAATCAATACAGGAACTTATGTTTTTGATAATGCTCGTCTCTTTGAAGCTTTGAAGAATATCAACACCAACAATGCCCAAGGCGAATACTACATTACCGATGTCATCGGCATTTTCCGTGAAGCTGGAGAAAAAGTCGGAGCCTATACTCTGAAAGACTTTGATGAAAGTCTCGGAGTTAATGACCGTGTTGCCCTTGCGACAGCTGAAGGCATCATGCGTCGCCGTATTAACCAAGCACATATGGTCAATGGAGTTAGTTTTGTGAATCCTGAAACTACTTACATTGACATCGATGTTGAGATCGCTCCAGAGGTTCAAATTGAAGCAAATGTAACCCTCAAAGGTTCTAGTAGGATTGGTGCAGGGACTGTTTTGACCAATGGAACTTATATCCTTGATAGCACTATCGGTTCAGGGGCAGTGATTACAAACTCGATGATTGAAGAAAGCACGGTTGCTGATGGTGTTACAGTTGGACCATATGCTCATATCCGTCCAGGATCAAGCCTTTCGAAAGATGTGCATATCGGGAACTTTGTTGAAGTCAAAGGTTCAAGCATCGGTGAAAATACAAAAGCTGGTCATTTGACTTATATTGGTAACTGTGAAGTTGGTAGTGATGTCAACTTCGGTGCAGGAACCATCACTGTAAATTACGATGGTCAACACAAGTTTAAAACAACCATTGGTAACAATGTTTTCGTTGGATCAAATTCAACCATCATTGCTCCAGTAGAGCTCGGAGATAACTCTCTTGTTGGGGCAGGTTCAACCATTACTAAGGATGTTCCAGCTGATGCCATTGCTATTGGACGAGGTCGCCAAATTAATAAGGACGAATATGCAACTCGCCTCCCTCACCATCCTAACAATAAATAGGAGCTAACGATGGAATTTGAAGAAAAGACGCTTAGTCGTAAAGAAATCTATAAAGGACCAATCTTCCAATTGGTTCAAGACCAGGTTGAACTACCTTCTGGAAAAGGTACTGCGCAACGTGATTTGATTTTCCACAATGGGGCAGTTTGCGTTCTTGCAGTCACTCCAGAAAATAAGATTGTCCTTGTTAAACAATATCGCAAGGCAATTGAAAAAGTCTCTGTTGAAATTCCTGCAGGTAAGCTTGAAATAGGGGAGAATGCAGATCCAGAAGCTGCAGCCCTTCGTGAATTAGAAGAAGAAGCGGCCTATACTGGTAAATTAAGCCTTCTCTATGATTTTTACTCTGCGATTGGATTTTGTAACGAGCGCTTAAAACTTTACTTGGCAAGTGATTTGACAAAAGTTGAAAATCCTCGTCCTCAGGATGAAGATGAGACTTTAGAGTTACTTGAAGTCAGTCTTGACCAAGCTAAAGAACTGATCCAGTCAGGTGATATTTGTGATGCCAAGACTATCATGGCTATTCAGTACTGGGAATTACAAAAAAATAGTGGAGGAACCCATGGGTAAGCCTTTATTAACAGATGAAATGATCGAACGTGCCAATCGAGGAGAGGACATCTCAGGGCCTCCCTTGCTAGATGATGAGGAAACTAAGATTTTACCGACTTCTTCGCAAAATTTTGGCTATTCGCGAACCAAAGATCATGGTTTTAGCCAAGATACACTGACCATCGAAGTTGAACCTTCTATTCACAAAAGTCGACGGATTGAAAATACTAAGAGAAATGTCTTTAATTCTAAATTAAACAAGATTCTTTTTGCAGTTATTTTTCTCTTGATTTTGTTAATTTTAGCAATGAGATTTATTTAAGGGGTCTATCATGAAAATTGGAATTATTGCAGCTATGCCAGAAGAACTAGTTTACTTGATTCAACACTTGGACGAAGCCAGTGAAGAAAAGGTTCTGGGACATAGCTATCATACTGGTAAGATTGGTTCTGTTGAGCTTGTACTTGTAGAGAGTGGTATTGGTAAAGTCATGTCTGCGATGAGTGTCGCTATCTTATCAGATCACTTTCAAGTCGATGCAGTGATTAATACTGGTTCTGCTGGTGCAGTGGCAAGTGGAATCGCAGTAGGGGATGTAGTGATTGCAGACAAGCTTGCCTACCACGATGTTGATGTGACTGCCTTTGGCTATGATTACGGTCAAATGGCTCAACAGCCTCTCTATTTTGAATCAGACCAAAAGTTTATCAGCTTGATTCAAGAGAGTTTGTCTAAACTGGACCAAACTTGGCATTTAGGTTTGATTGCGACAGGAGACAGTTTTGTTGCTGGAGAAGATAAAATCAAAGCGATAAAAGAGCATTATCCTCAAGTTCTTGCTGTAGAGATGGAAGGGGCAGCTATTGCTCAAGCAGCTCAGGCTTTGAACCTTCCTTTCTTAGTCGTTCGTGCCATGAGTGACAATGCCAACCATGAAGCATCCGTTTCCTTTGATGAATTTATCGTAGAAGCAGGATGTCGTTCTGCCCAAGCCCTAATGACGCTTTTGCAGTCAATAAAGGATTAATAGAAGAATTACTGAGAGTGGGACAGAAATCGGTAATTCGTTAGAATACGATTTCGTCGTCCCACCTCCGCACAGTTGAGTAGG
>NZ_JVHE01000045.1:0-3266 GCF_001072925.1 Streptococcus pseudopneumoniae
TTTCATATTGAAAATAAACAAAAATGTTGAAATATAGCTGATTTTAGGGAAATACTTTTAGGTGTTTTCAATGTCAGGATTTAAAAATGGGGCAAAAGTGGGGCAAAAACGAATGACTCACATTTGGTTTGAAAACCTATAATACCTAATGATTATGCCATACTAGATATATAGTGTTGTTATAAATAAATGTCAGTGCGAGTTCAAATCGGAGGATAAAATGGAAAAACAAATTAATGAAAAAAAAGCCTTGGTTCCCAAAGCTTTTTAATGTTATAAACTCATTAAAATATCCCCCAGTTAGATTTGGAATATTTTTTATTCTGTGTCATATAAAAATAAATAAAATGAATGGCTATAGCTAGAGCTAAAATGGTTGCAATACTCAACACTGTTATAGGATTAGAAGCGAAAAGCAAAGAGAGAATCAAGGCAGCCAGATAGAGTGTCGCTTGAGCACAGTAGTAACTTCTCGGATAGCGAAGATAGTTTTTGTTATAGGGCCCATTTGCTAGGACAGCAGCTTGGAAGAGGCCAATTCCGATATAAAAGAAGCTGATTGCAACGAGAAGATTAGCCTCGGGATTCAGGAGATAACCCATCGAAACTGTCATCAACATAAGCCCGATGAAAATAGGATAGTGACTATAAATTACAAATAATCCCTTTTGACTAGATCCTTCATCAATAGCATGGTCAAATTCGCCAAAATAAAACAAGAACAGGGAAAGCATGATAACGAAATTGAGAACCGAATAAATCGAGAAATTCTCGACTGTAAAGAAGCTAGCTAGCCCAACAACCATCTCTCCAAACGTAATAATCACAAGAAGGGAGACGCGCTCGATTAAATGGGGAAGATTTACCTGGAAATGCTCATCTTTAGTAATCAAGAAAATTGGCACAATAAATGTTAGCAGAATACTAGCAATAAAGATATAGACTCCAACGTAAATAGGAAAAAGAGCTGCCAGATAGACTCCTAAACTTCCTAGACCTGTTAACCATAGAAAACCTTTGATACTTTCCCGATCAGTATTATCGGTTGATTTTCTAAAAAATTCAACCAAATATTGAAAAAATAAGGTAAGGGTCAATGTACCAACAGCCCAACAGGTATAATAGAACCATTGTTGCCAATTGTATCCAATCATATTGGACATAAAGAGCATAAGTCCCATGTTGATAAACATGATTACCATGTTAAATAACGAGTTTGTTCCATAGCGATTGGTATAAATGGTTTGAATCATCCAGGAATTGATGATAACCATGACAGAGATGAAGAAATCAAGTAAAGAATCCCAAGCCACAACACCGCTATGAAGAGGGTGAATTAAAGCAGTTGCTTTTGAAATTGCAAAAACAAAAACTAAGTCATAAAAAAGTTCTGAAAATTCTACACGTTTATGTTTAATAAGAGTTGTCATCTTAAGTCCTTTCTATTCTAGAAGTACAATTTATTATAACAGAAAATGGTAATGAGAGAAAAGGATATGCTTAAATAATTTCATGTGGCGCGAATTGTCAAAATCTTGGAGCACATTTACCTCACGTACCAGATTACAGGCGGTGTGTTTGGTGATTGATAATGAAGTACGTGTATTCTGAGGCAAAAGATTTCGAGACTCCATTACGTAACTCCCATCTATAAATAAAAAATGATAGTTTCATCATAGCAAATCTAAAGAAACACGCTAAAAAGCAACCCTGACGAGTTGCTTAAAATCCTATTAAAAATTAACTGTGTCAGGATCATTCTGAGTTTTGGTGCCTTGAATCTTATCCAAGACTGCCATATCTTCCTCTGATAAGTCGAAGTCGAAGATATCCAAGTTAGCTTTTACATTTTTAGGTGTCACAGACTTAGGAAGTGGCAAGAAACCTTTTTGGAGGCTCCAACGCAGAGCAACTTGTGCCACAGATTTACCGTTACGTTCGGCCACTGCTTCAACATCTTCATTTCCAAAAATGCTACCTGTACCTAGTGGACTATAGGCTTCAAGAAGGATATCGCGCTCTTGGCAATAGTCAACTAAGTCTTCTTGGTCACAACCTGGAGCCAAGAGGATTTGATTGACATGTGGAACAATTTTAGCTGTTTCAAAAAGAGCTTCTAGGTGATGTTGCATAAAGTTTGACACACCGATAGCACGCACCTTACCTTCTTTGTAGGCTTCTTCCATAGCCTTCCATGCACCCGCATTGCCAGCCTTCCAAGCATCATTCTCACGAAGCGCCTTTGGATTAGGCCAATGGATAAGCAAAAGATCCAAATAATCCACACCAAGTCTTTCGAGAGACTCATCGATAGAAGTCTTAGCCAACTCGTAATCGTGCTTATCATTCCAAAGTTTGGTAGTTAGGAAAATATCCTCACGTGCCAAATTACTATCAGCAATCGCCTTACCTACAGAAACCTCGTTACCGTAAATTTGTGCGGTATCAATATGTGTGTAACCCGCCTTAAGTGCGAAGCTAACGCTGTTATAGGCTTCTTCGCCTTCAGCAATTTGCCAAGTTCCAAAACCAATTTTAGGAATAGTAACCCCATTTGCAAGTGTATATGTTTCCATGATTTTCACCTTATCTTTTTTTAATAGTACTATCTTAAAAAAGATAAGACAAAAATGCAAAGATTTACTACGGCTATTATTATGAATAGTTCCTTACTTCTTTTTCCGCTGTTCGTAACAGCATTTGGAGATATTATTACTTGGGAAGAGAATGAATTTGTTGGTATTGTAAAATACAATATTCAAGACTGCGACATTATTATTAAGAGCCTGAAATATTTTCTTCAGTATTTAGATAACTCATATGTGACTGATAACTTTGAATTGGATTTATATAGACAGGCTGTGTTAAAACATGGTCCCTTGTCTTATAACCAATGTTTCGGTTTTGTTCCTTTACTAGCCTTGGGAGGCGTAAAAGATGTGGATCATATGGATAAGGTAAAAACCTTGGAACACATTTACCTCATGTACCAACTCACAGGCGGAGTGTTTGACGATTGATAAAAAAGAACCACCCTCGCGGTGGTTTTTTCGATGAAAACGAGATGTTAGATAAATAGCGAGTCTTTGATGAGAGTCGCTTATTTTGTGAATATAAACTTTTTGGTACAAAAAACAAAATGACAAGCAAAAAAGCCTTATAAATCAAGGCTTTTTCCTGTTGTTTAGATGCCCCCTACATGGATTTGTAAGAACTTTTCATATTGAAAATAAACAAAAATGTTGAAATATAGCTGATTTTAGGGA
>NZ_JVHE01000046.1:0-65873 GCF_001072925.1 Streptococcus pseudopneumoniae
CAGTTGGTAGTAGCGCATGACTGTTAATCATGATGTCGTAGGTTCGAGTCCTACTGGCGGAGTCAGATGAAAGGAACACTAATTTGATGTTCCTTTTTTTGATTCTTTGTCCGATGTAATGAGGGGAGGTATACCTAACATACGGATAGATAATGATTTGTGTCCGAAAATAAAACTAAGGAAATTGTATTGTCTTAGCCTAATAAGAATAACAAAATAGGCTCCATAATATTCATAGGGGGGGTAATTTCCTATAAATATTATAGAGCTTTTTTATTAATTTGTATCCCCTAACATTTTCATTAAAAAGTCCGTAATTTCTTGTGGACTTTCTTTTTTTCCATGGGCAATCCAGGTTTGACAGACTCCAAAGAGAGCATTTGTCAGGTAGACGCTACTGTATTCTAATTCTATTTCATTTAGTTTGAGTTGCATAAAACGTTTTTGAAGGTCTGTGCTCAGTAGGATGTGAAGTTTATTTCTCAAGAAATTTTGAATTTCCTTGGTTCCATTTTCAGATAAAAGAGTTGCTAGAAGTGGTTCTGATTCTAAGTATTCAAATACTTCTAGAATAGCATCTCGTTTGTGATTAGCATGTTTTTGAAAGATATATTCGAAGGTATGAAATAGTTTACTTTGGTAATGTTCAATCATATCGTATTTATCTTTGTAATGAGTATAGAAACTGGAGCGGCTAATTCCAGCTTTTTGTGCTAATTTAACAGTTGTAATCTGATCGAATGGTTGTTCCATCAATAATTCTACCATGGCATTTTCGATAATACGCTTGGTTTTTAATCGTTTATTACTTTCTTGCATGTTCCCTCCAGATGAACATTTTTAGACAATGTGTTCAAAAATAGTTTTTTTATCTTGTCTTTTTAATTTTTTTATGTATAATCTATTATATCAAAAATTTAGACAAGTAGTTTAAAAAAGGAGACAATATGTTTAAAGAATGGAAAGCAATCTTTAAAAAACCGACATTTATTATTGTCATGATAGGAATTTCCTTAATTCCAGCTCTTTACAATATCATTTTCTTATCATCAATGTGGGATCCATATGGTAAACTTTCGGAGTTACCTGTAGCAATTGTTAATAAGGATCAAGCTGCTACTTATAATGATGAAAAACTCACTATTGGTGAAGACATGGTGTCTAATTTAAAAGATAGTAATAGCCTTGATTTTCATTTTGTAGATGAAGGTGAGGGAGAAAGAGGCCTGCGGGATGGAGATTATTACATGGTCGTAACGTTGCCAAGTAATCTTTCTGAGAAAGCTTCTTCTATCCTTACAAATCATCCTGAACAGATGACGATTGACTATCAGACATCAAGTGGTCATAGTTTTATTGCAAGCAAGATGAGTGATTCTGCCATGACACAAATGAAACAGACAGTGGCTACTAATGTTACTCAATCTTATACTAAAGCTTTATTTAAAAAGATGGGTGATTTAAAAATTGGTTTATCTCAATCTGCAAATGCAAGTTTACAGTTGGCTGATGGTTCGAATCAGCTTTCGGATGGGAGTCAAACCTTAACGACCAATCTTCAAACCTTAGCTCAATCAAGTCTCACATTTTCTAATGGTGCTGATCAATTATCTACAGGTTTAGGAACCTATACAGCTGGTGTAAATCAGTTAAATCTTGGTCTTGGTAATTTTAATACTGGTTTAAATCAATATACCAGCGCTATTTCACAAATCGACAATGGATTAAACCAACTGAATTCACAGACACCGGCACTGGTATCAGGATTGACTCAACTTGATTCAGGCACACAAGCCTATACAGGTGGTGTTTCTCAATTAAATTCAGGATTAAATCAATTTTCACTTGGTATTGATACTTATACAAATGGAGTTCAAAGTCTATCATCAGGTGCAAATCAGATTTCTACTAAATCAGAGATTCTACGTACAGGATTAACACAACTTAATCAAGGTATTCAAGAACTTTCTACTCAATTAGATGGGACAACCCAACAAAAAGATCAGATTAAACAATTAGCAACTAGTTTAGAGCAATTTAATCAAGCTATTCAAAATATTCAAACAGCAGATAGTGGAGAGATAACACAAGTAACAAACCAGCTTTCTAGTAGTCTATCAACGATTATAAATTCAGCACAAAGCATCATTACTTCAAATCAAGCTGAAAAAGAAACTACTTTGTCAGCTATTCAATCTACTAGTGCTTATCAAAGCTTAACTCCTGACCAACAGGCAGAGATAACTTCTGTGGTTTCTAATCCATCATCTTCTACTAGTGAGTCAGCACGAACAATTTTAACTACAGTTCAAACGTTACAATCTTCTTTAGAAAATGTAACCACTCAAACAGATAGTCTAACTCAATTAAAGAATCACTCAAGTCAATTATTACCAACTGCTTCTTCAACATTGACAAGTTTGTTAAGTGGATTAACACAGGTTCAAACAGCAATTGATGGTCAATTATTGCCAGCTAGTCAAACTCTTACATCTGGTATTGACAACTACACAAAATCAGTAGACCAAGTAGCTTTAGGAGCAAGTCAGTTGAGTTCGAAAAATTCGAACTTGACAGGAAGTTTCAATAAGTTGCTACAAGGTTCTAATCAGTTGACAGAAAAATCTTCTACATTGACAGGTGCTACTGCTAAGTTAGCAGAGAATGCACCAGAATTAGCAACAGGAATTGATAAACTTGCATCAGGTGTCAACCAAGTAAATAATAAAACATCAGATTTAACCGCTGGATTTAATCAATTACAAGCGGGCTCTCAACAATTAGCTGATAAATCAGACCAGCTAGTTTCTGGTGCAAATAAACTATCTAATGGTTCTGAAAAAATAGCTAGTGGAGCAGATCAACTTGCTCAAGGATCAGAAATTCTACAATCAGGACTTGGAAAATTAAGTGATGGTTCAAGTCAATTAAATCAAGGTTTGACAGAGGCTGAGGGACAATTGAAACAGGCTTCAACTGAACCAACAAATGCAGATTTACTAGCTGATCCTCTAAGTCTTTCAAAAACTGATACGGATCAAGTAGCAGTTAATGGAATTGCCATGGCTCCATATATGATATCAGTTGCTCTTTTTGTTGCTGCTATTTCAACTAATATGATTTTTGCTAAATTGCCTTCTGGGCGCCATCCAGAAAGTCGCTGGGCTTGGTTTAAGTCTCGCTTTGAAATTAACGGTATCATTGCTGGTTTGGCAGGAGTATTAGTTTATGGTGGAGTACATTTAATCGGACTGACTGCAGTTCACGAATTCAAGACCTTTGCTTTGATTATTTTAACCAGTCTTGCTTTCATGGCGATGGTAACAGCATTGACAACATGGAATTCTCGCCTAGGCGCCTTCTTCTCCTTAATTTTATTACTCCTTCAATTAGCATCAAGTGCAGGAACTTATCCTTTAGCTTTGACGAATCAATTCTTTAAAACTATTAACCCATGGTTACCTATGAGTTATTCAGTTTCAGGTCTACGACAAACCATTTCTATGACAGGTAATATTCATAGTCAGATTATTTTCCTTATCTTTACAATAATGATTTTTGTTGCTTTAGGAATGCTTTCCTACCAATCTAAAAAAGTTGAAGAAGATTAAAAACTATCGACCAATTCGGTCGATAGTTTTTTTATCTAGAATATTTTTTTCTTTGAATATCATAAAAAATAAAGACAATAATGGCTATAAGAGAACAACTTGCACCAGCAACAAATCCTTTTGGTATAAAGGAAAGGGTAATAGTTCCTTCACCTTCAGGAACATCAATTTTCATAAATCCAGTTTGTGCCTGTTGAATTTGTAATTTTTTACCATTTTGATAAGCAGACCAACCTTGGTCGTAAGGAATTGTGAAAAAGATCGATGTTTCATTCTTTACCTTATATTTTACAATGACTTTATTTTTATAAGAGCTCACTTCTACTGGATTTTCTTTTATTTTACTAATTGCCCCTGTATACTTTTTAGTATCTAAACGATAGAAAGTTGGAGATTCAAATGATACTTGAGCATTTCCTGGAAACTTAACCTGGATATCAAAAGTTTGTTTATGTTCTGTATATCCAAGATTAAAAAATGTAAAAGCATTATCTGTGGTAAAGGATTTTTTTTCACCATTGACAATGATGTCAACTTGCTTTTTCTTATCATTTGAAAAATTTAGCTTAGTCATGGAAAGGTAAACCTGACTATTATCAGGTACTTCAATACTATAGCTGATAGTTGCATCTTCAGTATCAGTTCCGTTTAGATTGACCACGCTGTCACCAGAGTCTGTATGATGATCTATCGGATAAAAGTACTCTTCATTTAAGCCAGCAATTTCATTTAAAAATTGAGTTTGGTTATCAAGAGTATGGTCATTAAAAGTGACATCTTTATAAAGAGACTGTGTAGCAAAAGCAATTGGGAGAGCGAATTGATTTTTATAAAGGGTTAGATTATCTTTTTGATAGCTTGGATGAAAACCATATTTATCTGGATAGGCTTCAGAAATATTGTAGCTGATTCCAAATAAACTATCTGCAATGATAGTATTATTTGCATAACGAAGATTAAGGTTGGTACCTGAAGATTTAAAACCCAACTTATCTAACGTTGTACTTGCAGAACGATTACGAACAGATGAAAATTGTGAGATGCCATTGTAGTTAAATTTCATGCTATCGTTTCCAGTTTGAGTTTGTAACTTTTCA
Source organism: Streptococcus pseudopneumoniae (assembly GCF_001072925.1). Lineage (GTDB taxonomy): Bacteria > Bacillota > Bacilli > Lactobacillales > Streptococcaceae > Streptococcus > Streptococcus pseudopneumoniae_Q. The sequence continues at coordinate 4,709 of NZ_JVHE01000046.1, forward strand.
GTTCGTGTAAATGTATCTGGTTGCTGTTTGGTATACTCCAAAATAGCTTCCATACTTGGAATATCTTTATCATAGGTACTACGAGAAGCAAATCCCCATTCTTTAGTAATTCCATTTAGTTGAGATGAAGTATTAAAACTAATTTCACTTATTGTAAATATCAAAATAAGAATTGAAAAGATTTTTGGAGAAATCAGTTTTTTAATAAGTGCCAATAATAACAGTAAGTATACCACTAAGAATTCAAGCGTTAAGAGTATATTTAATTTAGTTAAAAACGAATAATGATTTTTAAAATAAATGGTTGCCAGATAGCCAGATAAAAGTAAAGTTATTGAGAATAAAACGTTCCACAATTTTATATCTTTAACTTTATTAAAAACTTCTGCTGATATATAAATTAAAAGAGTAGAGAAAATCCACGCATAGCGATGAAGAAACATATTTGGCGCGTGCATTCCTTGCCAAAATAAATCTAAGGCTTCTAGATAAAAACTAGCAATGATGATAATGAGTAGAGTTGCATAGCATAGTTTCACGTGAAACTTAATTGATTTTAATGTAAAGAATACAATTGTTAAGATAAAAGGAAGGAGGCCAACAAAAATCATTGGGATAGAACCATATTTAGTTGTATCGAAAGCACCAATAAATTGTTTAGCGAATAGATCTAGATACCAACTGGCATCTGTTTTTATTTTTGTAATAGCGGTTAGTTTTTCACCATGAGTTTTTAAATCAAACAAGGTTGGGAGTGTCATGATGAAACTTGTTAAACCAGCGAGTAAGGATGTTAGGAAAAAATCAAGGAAAGAATATTTGCGACTTTTAAAATCCCAGGAAAGTTGGCAAAAATACCAAACTACTAAAAACAGGGCAGTCATATAACCAAAATAGTAGTTTTGGATAAATAATATTGACAAACTTGTAAAGTATAGAATACGTTTTTTTTCCGTTATGAGTAGATGTAAACCAGTTAAAATTAAGGGAATTAAAATAAAAACATCTAACCAGGTTTTAATCTCAAGTTGACTAACTGTAAAGCTCATTAAAGCATATGAGGTAGATAGAGCTAATCGAAGTGGGGCTGGTATATTTTTAAATAGTTTACTCAAGCTAAAAAAGGTTGACAGACCTATCAAGCCAAATTTCAACAAGGTTGAAAGATAAACTGCATCTGGCATGCTTGACACATCAAAAAAATAAACAAGAGGAGATAGAAAACTACCAAGGTAATAACTGGACAAGGCATAAAAATTGAGACCTAGACCGCTGGTAAAAGTATAAAATAGACTATCACTCCCATGTAAAATATTACGAAGATTAAGATCAAAAATAACATATTGATGAAATCCATCCCCTAATAAAGGTGAAGTATCACTATTCCAGTAGATACCTTGAGAAAGATAGACTCCGAACATAATCACTAGGGGAATGATGAAAGAAATAAGATAGGTCCAATAGTTTCTGAAAAATGTTTTCATGTCACCTCATAGAATGTTAGAAAACTCAGTTGGTTAATCCAACTGAGTTTTAAAGTATTATTTAGTCTTTCCAAAGTTCTTTGACTTTTGCTTGTACTTCAGCATTTTCTAAAAATTCATCATAGGTTTCATCGATACGGTCGATTACACCGTTTTTAGATAGGACAATAATGTGGTTAGCCAATGTTTGAATGAATTCATGGTCATGGCTGGCAAAGATGATAGATTCTTTGAAGTTTTTCAATCCATCGTTCAAACTTGAAATAGATTCCAAATCTAAGTGATTAGTAGGATCGTCAAGTACTAGAACATTTGATTTCAAAAGCATGAGTTTCGATAGCATTACACGCACTTTTTCTCCCCCTGACAAGACATTTACAGGTTTGTTAACCTCATCTCCAGAGAAGAGCATACGACCAAGGAAACCACGCAAGAAGGTATTGTCATCTTCTTCTTTACTTGCAAATTGGCGCAACCAGTCAAGAATAGATTCACCCCCAGCAAAATCAGCTGAATTGTCTTTTGGTAAGTAAGAACGACTAGTTGTAACTCCCCACTTGACAGTTCCTTCATAGTCGATATCACCCATAATAGCACGGATGAGAGCAGTTGTTTGGATATCGTTTTGTCCGATAAGAGCTGTCTTGTCACCTGGACGCAAGATAAAGCTGATGTTGTCAAGAATAGTTTCGCCATCAATCTTGACAGATAGATTTTCTACTGTCAAGAGATCGTTACCGATTTCTCGTTCAGCTTTAAAGTTGATAAATGGATATTTACGACTAGATGGCACAATTTCTTCAAGCTCAATCTTATCAAGCATTTTCTTACGTGATGTTGCTTGTCTTGATTTAGAAGCATTAGCAGAGAATCGAGCAACAAATTCTTGGAGTTGCTTAATTTTTTCTTCTGCTTTTGCATTACGGTCTGCTAGCAATTTAGCAGCAAGCTCAGAAGATTCTTTCCAGAAATCGTAGTTTCCGACATAGAGTTTGATTTTTCCAAAGTCAAGGTCGGCCATGTGAGTACATACTTTGTTTAAGAAGTGACGGTCATGGGATACGACAATAACAGTGTTATCAAAGTCAATCAAGAAATCTTCTAACCAAGTAATAGATTGGATATCCAAACCGTTGGTCGGCTCATCCAAAAGAAGGACATCTGGTTTACCAAATAGAGCTTTAGCAAGGAGTACCTTCACTTTGTCTCCATTTGCGAGTTCACTCATATTTTGGTAATGAAGATCTTCAGGGATATTCAAGTTTTGCAAGAGTTGTGAAGCTTCACTCTCAGCTTCCCAACCACCTAGTTCAGCAAATTCACCTTCAAGCTCAGCTGCACGAACTCCATCTTCATCAGTAAAGTCTGCTTTCATATAGATAGCATCTTTTTCTTTCATGATGTTGTATAGTTTTTCATTACCCATGATAACAACATCAATAACACGTTCATCCTCATAGTCAAAGTGATTTTGACGAAGCACAGAAAGACGTTCATCAGGTCCAAGAGAAACATGACCAGTTGTAGGTTCGATATCACCAGCTAAGATTTTTAAAAATGTTGATTTACCTGCACCGTTAGCACCAATTAAACCATATGTGTTTCCTTCTGTAAATTTGATGTTGACCTCATCAAAAAGTTTGCGATCACTAAAACGTAGTGAAACATCAGATACTGTTAGCAATTTTTTTCTCCTATTATATGTAATACTATAATTCTACTAGAAAATCAGCAAATATTCAAATTTTTCTCTGTCAATTATTTGTAAAGGATATTTACAGATAGTTTACAGTTGAGGAGTTGAAATCGTAATTATTTGATAAAAAAAATTACCTGTCTTTTTATCAAAAAAATGCTATAATTGAAAGGACTATATCAAAGGAGAATAAGATGAATAAACCCATTATTTTAACAGGAGATCGTCCAACGGGGAAATTACATATTGGGCACTACGTTGGTAGCTTAAAAAATCGTGTCTTATTACAGCAAGAAGATAAATATGACATGTTTGTTTTTTTGGCTGACCAGCAAGCTTTAACTGACCATGCAAAAGATCCACAAACTATTGTAGAGTCTATTGGGAATGTTGCTTTGGACTATCTTGCAGTGGGATTGGATCCTAACAAATCAACGATTTTCATTCAAAGTCAAATTCCAGAATTGGCAGAGTTGTCTATGTATTACATGAATCTAGTGTCTTTGGCTCGTCTGGAGCGTAATCCTACTGTAAAGACAGAAATTGCTCAGAAAGGATTTGGAGAAAGTATTCCAACTGGATTTTTAGTTTATCCAATTGCTCAAGCAGCAGATATCACAGCTTTTAAGGCTAACTATGTTCCTGTAGGTACAGACCAAAAACCGATGATTGAACAAACGCGTGAGATTGTGCGTTCATTCAACCATGCCTATAATTGTGATGTTTTAGTAGAACCGGAAGGAATTTATCCTGAAAATGAAGGAGCAGGTCGCTTACCTGGTCTGGATGGAAATGCCAAAATGTCCAAATCGCTTAATAATGGTATCTACTTGTCAGATGATGCAGATACTTTGCGTAAGAAAGTAATGAGTATGTATACAGATCCAGATCACATTCGTGTTGAGGATCCAGGTAAGATTGAAGGAAATATGGTTTTCCATTACTTAGACGTATTCGGACGTCCTGAAGATGCTCAAGAAATTGCTGACATGAAAGAGCATTATCAACGTGGGGGTCTAGGTGATGTTAAGACAAAACGGTATCTACTTGAAATCCTAGAACGTGAACTTGGTCCAATCCGTGAACGTCGCCTAGAATATGCTAAAGATATGGGTGAAGTGTATAATATGTTACAAAAAGGTAGTGAAAAAGCTCGAGAAGTTGCTGGCCAAACGCTATCAGAAGTAAAATCAGCAATGGGTCTAAATTACTTTCATTAATAGATAAAATATGAACTCTAAAACTATCTCTTCTTTAAAATTAAAGGGATAGTTTTTTACATTATCTATTATCAATATAATTGACAAATTTTCATAGAATGGTATGATAGATACAATACAAAAAGCGTCAAGCTCAAAAAGAAAGAAAAGAGGAAACTTCAATGTCTAATTGGGACACTAAATTTTTGAAAAAAGGTTTTACCTTTGATGATGTATTGCTTATTCCAGCAGAGAGCCATGTGTTGCCTAATGATGCGGATTTAACAACGAAATTGGCTGATAATCTGACTTTAAATATCCCAATTATTACAGCTGCGATGGATACTGTAACAGAAAGCCAAATGGCCATTGCAATCGCGCGTGCAGGTGGTCTAGGTGTTATCCATAAAAACATGTCTATTGAACAGCAGGCAGATGAAGTTCGTAAGGTAAAACGTTCTGAAAATGGTGTTATCATTGATCCATTCTTCTTGACTCCAGAGCATACAATTGCAGAGGCAGATGAACTCATGGGACGTTACCGTATCAGTGGTGTTCCAGTGGTTGAAACTCTTGAAAATCGTAAATTGGTTGGTATTTTAACAAACCGAGACCTTCGTTTTATTTCAGATTACAATCAACCAATCTCAAATCATATGACCAGTGAGAATCTTGTTACTGCTCCTGTTGGAACAGATCTTGAAACAGCTGAGAGCATTCTTCAAGAACACCGTATTGAAAAACTTCCTTTGGTTGATGAAGAAGGTCGTCTTTCTGGCTTGATCACGATTAAAGATATTGAAAAAGTGATTGAGTTTCCAAATGCAGCTAAAGATGAGTTTGGCCGTCTTCTAGTTGCTGGTGCGGTAGGTGTCACTTCTGATACATTTGAACGTGCTGAAGCCCTCTTTGAAGCAGGAGCAGATGCAATTGTCATCGACACAGCACACGGACACTCTGCAGGGGTTCTTCGTAAAATCGCTGAAATCCGTGCCCATTTCCCAGACCGTACACTGATTGCTGGAAATATCGCTACTGCTGAAGGTGCACGTGCTCTTTATGATGCAGGAGTTGACGTTGTTAAAGTTGGTATTGGGCCAGGTTCAATCTGTACAACTCGTGTTATCGCAGGTGTAGGAGTTCCACAAGTTACAGCTATCTATGATGCAGCAGCCGTTGCACGTGAATATGGCAAAACAATCATTGCTGATGGTGGAATCAAGTATTCTGGAGATATTGTTAAAGCCCTTGCTGCTGGTGGAAATGCAGTAATGCTTGGATCAATGTTTGCAGGAACAGATGAAGCTCCAGGAGAAACTGAAATCTTCCAAGGACGTAAGTTCAAGACATATCGTGGTATGGGTTCAATCGCTGCAATGAAGAAAGGTTCAAGCGACCGCTACTTCCAAGGTTCTGTCAATGAAGCAAATAAACTCGTTCCAGAAGGAATTGAAGGACGTGTTGCATATAAAGGAGCAGCAGCTGATATCGTATTCCAAATGATTGGTGGTATCCGATCTGGTATGGGTTACTGTGGTGCAGCTAACCTTAAAGAATTGCATGACAATGCTCAATTTATCGAAATGTCAGGTGCCGGTCTAAAAGAAAGCCATCCACACGATGTGCAAATCACAAATGAAGCACCAAACTATTCAATGTAATAAAAAATCTCCTGTTTTACAGGAGATTTTTTATTGTTTACGCCAATGTAAATATCAGTTTACAGATAATTGACCATTCTTTACAGTAAATATACTGAGATTATCAGGTAAGTTTTGAAGATGCTCTAAACTAGTTGTTGTAATAAAGGTTTGAATATTTTGAGATATAGTTTCTAATAATTTAAGTTGACGAGTATTGTCAAGTTCACTCATAACATCGTCAAGTAAAAGTATAGGCGATTCTTTTGTAATGCTCTCCATTAATTCGATTTCAGCTAGTTTAATAGAAAGAACAAGGCTACGATGTTGTCCTTGACTTCCAAAGCTTGCGTCCATTCCATTGATTAAGAAAACCATATCATCCCGATGAGGACCAACTCCAGTATTCTTCTTAAATAAATCTCTTGATCTACTTTTTTGAAGTGCTGCATAGAAAGATTCAGCTAGTTTTCCCTTGTCAGTGAAGTTTACAGATGGTTGATAACGAATTGACAACTCTTCTAATTGGTCCGAAATATCAAAGTGTTTTTCACGACCAAAAGATTCCATTTTTTTGATAAATTCTTCTCTGTGGACCATCACCCGACAACCATAGTCTACTAGCTGGTCATCTAGAACAGATAAAAATGTTTCGTCAATCTGATTCGCTGACTTTAAGTAGGTATTTCTTTGTTTTAGCACATGATTGTAGCTTGACAAATCTGACAAGTATATGGGTTTGATTTGTCCTAGTTCCATATCTATAAACTTACGTCGGATAGCAGGTGCTCCTTTGACAAGTTGTAAATCTTCGGGTGCAAATAGGACAACATTCATGTGTCCAATGTAGTCAGATAGTCGAGCTTGTTTTAAGTGATTAACTTTAGTAATTCGACCTTTTGGGGTTAAGTCAATCTCAAGTGGTACAGTAGCCGTTCGTTTTTGAAGAATTCCAGAAACTTGAAGCTGTTCTTCTTCAAATTGAATTAAATTTTTGTCTGTCTTTGTCCGATGACTTCTAGTTAAAGCTAAAAAGTAAATACTTTCCAGAAGATTGGTTTTTCCTTGAGCATTTCGACCCACAAATACGTTCAATTTAGGATTAAATTCAATTTCGGTATCCTGATAGTTTCTAAATTGCTTGATGGATAAGTTTTTTAGCCACATACTTATCTACCTGGGAAACGTGGTGCAGTTTTTGTTTTAGCTTTCGGGGTCTTTTTTGTTGGCTTTTTTTTGACCGTCTTATTCATTTCTTTGACAAGTTTAGCCACACGTTCTTTCTCAAGTTTTTCTTGGAGATATTCTTCCTGTTCTTCTAAGCTCGGTTGCGTCAGAATGATTTGGATTTTCATGTCAGGAATGTCGATAGAGTCTCCGATTCTTACTTTTTTCCCACGACGATTTTCTAATTCCCCATTAAAGTAGACATGGTGCTCAGATAAAAAGGATTTAATAGCTCCGCCACTGTGTATAATACCAAGTTCTTTCAAGAGAGCTTGGAGAGTGATAAATTCTTCAAATAATTTGTATTCCATAGTTCACCTCAATCTTTGGTATTATACCATATTTTACCTTGAAATGGCAGAGGTAAATTCGTTAGAAATGAAAGCGATTTTAATTCTAAAAGGGGTAAAGAGAACAAGAAAATTTTCTCTTTTCATGGTATAATAGAACTCTATGTAGAAGGAGGTAAGAGATGGAGTTAGTACCTGGAATTACAGTGCATTTTATCCAATCAAAAAAATTTAAAACTAATAAAATTACTGTGCGTCTCACAGCTCCATTGTCTTTGGATTCAATTTCAAGTCGCATGTTAAGTGCCAGTATGCTTGAAACTGCCAACCAAAGTTATCCAACTGCTCAACTGTTTAGAAAACGTTTAGCAACCTTGTATGGAACTGATTTGTCAGCGCACGCCTATCGAAGAGGACAAAGTCATCTTGTGGATTTGAATATTACCTATGTGCGTGATGAATTTTTAAGTAAGAAAAACGTATTAACTTCTCAAATTTTAGAATTACTGCATCAGGTTCTGTTTACACCATTGTCGGATGAGGATGGATTTGAGAAAAATGCTTTTGACATCGAGAAAAAACAGATCTTATCAAGGCTAGAATCAGAATTGGAAGACCCATTCTTCTTTGCACATAAAGAGTTAGATCAATTGTTTTTCCAAGAAGAATCAATGCAGCTAGTTCCAAAAGATTTGATTTCTAGAATTTCAGAAGAGACTTCAAAAACATGTTTTTCAAGCTATCAAAAAATGCTAAAAGAAGACCAAATAGATATTTTCTTCTTAGGCGATTTTAATGAAATTGAAGTTTTAGAGTTTTTACATAAATTTCCTTTAACAGGTCGTAAATCAGCTGTAAACATTCAATATCAGCAATCCTATTCTAATATTCTTAGAGAAGGTATTGTTAGAAAGAGATTAGGACAGTCTGTTTTAGAGATGGGCTATCATAGTTCAGTGGCATATGGTGATGAAGAACAGATGGCAGTGCTTCTTGTCAATGGTCTTTTAGGAGCCTTTCCTCATTCGAAACTATTTACCCAAGTGCGAGAAAAAGAAGGACTGGCCTATACGGTATCAAGTCATTTGGATCTCTTTAGTGGATTTTTACGATTGTTTGCTGGAATTGATCGGCAAAATCGAAATAAAGTAAGAAAATTGATGAATCATCAGTTACTTGACATAAAAAATGGCAAGTTTACAGATAAGGAAATTGATCAGACCAAACAAATGATTCGTCGCTCTTTACTACTAGCTCAGGATAATCAAGATTCTATCGTCGATAAATATTATTTGTCAACTTTTTTTGGAAAGTCGAATCTTGACACAAAAACTTTAATCGATAAGCTTGAACGAGTTGATAGAGAAGCAATTTGTGAAGCAGCAAACAGTTTTAAGTTGCAGGCTATTTATTTTATGGAAGGAGCAGAATGACCAGACCTACTTTTCAAAAGAAATATTATCCTGCTGTAAAAGAAACTTTGTATCAAACTAGCTTAGAAAATGGTTTGACAGTTACTTTACTACCTAAAAAGGACTTTAACGAGGTTTATGGCGTTGTAAGTGTCCAAGTTGGTTCTGTTGACACAAGGTTTACAGTGGATGATAAGGACTTACAACAATATCCACAAGGAATCGCTCATTTCTTAGAACATAAGCTTTTTGAAAGAGAAGATTCTGGAGATGTTATGGCAGCTTTTACAGAGTTGGGTGCTGAAAGTAATGCCTTTACGAGCTTTACGAACACTAGCTATCTTTTCTCGACTTCTGAAAATGTTCTAGAGTGTTTAGATTTGCTAGAAGAACTTGTCACTACTTTCAATATGACTGAAGAATCTGTTGAGCGCGAAAAGGATATCATTCAGCAGGAAAGAGAGATGTATCAGGATGATCCGGATTCTTGTCTATTTTTCAAGACTTTGGCAAATCTCTATCCAGAAAGTCCTTTAGCTTCAGATATTGTTGGTAGTGAAAACTCTATTGATGCTATTTGTTTGGAGGATTTAAAAGAGAACTTTAAAGAGTTTTACAGACCTGTCAATAGTAATATCTTTTTAGTGGGGAATTTTGATTTTGAACTGCTTGAAGATTATTTTGCTAAGAAATCTCATCCTCAAGAAAAAAAACATGAGTTTAAGAGAGAAAAAATACCTTTACATCCTGTAAAGACTACTGAAAGTTTACGGATGGACGTGGCTTCTCCAAAATTAGCGATCGGTATTAGAGAAAATGAAGATATCGGCAATCGAGATCAGTATCGTTATCATCTTTTATTGAAATTGTTGTTTACAATGATGTTTGGTTGGACTTCACAAAGATTTCAAAAATTATATGAGACAGGTAAACTGGATGCTTCCCTGTCTCTAGAAATAGAAGTTGATCCTCGTTTCCATTTTGTGATATTAACAATGGATACAAAGGAACCTGTGGCACTTTCTCATCAATTTCGTAAAGCTATTCGCAATTTTGTTAAAGATGAGGATGTAACTGAGGATCACTTGGATATTGTAAAAACTGAGATGTATGGAGAATTTCTTCATAGTATGGATTCCCTAGAATACATTGCCACTCAGTATCATCCAACCGATACAGGTTCTGCCCTGTTTGACCTTCCTAAACTTTTGCAGGAAATTACTTTAGAAGATGTTCTAGAGGCTGGACATGATTTGATAGATAATAGCGATATGGTTGATTGTACAATTTTCCCGATATAATCGCTAGAAAATACACTAGAAAGAAGGAATGTTAAGTATGAGAAAAAAAACAATTGGTGAGGTCTTACGTCTTGCAAGAATTAACCAAGGACTGAGCTTAGAGGAATTGCACAGAAAGACAGATATTCAGCTGGATTTGTTGGAGGCAATGGAGTCAGATGATTTTGACAAACTACCGAGTACTTTTTATGCTCGTTCATTTTTGAGAAAGTATGCTTGGGCTGTTGAATTAGATGAAAATATCGTTCTAGATGCCTATGATTCGGGAAGTATGATTACTTATGAAGAAGTTGATGTAGATGAGATTGAACTTTCAGGACGTAGACGGTCTAATCGAAAGAAAAATTCATTTCTCCCGCTATTTTACTTTGTTCTTTTTTCTTTATCAATTTTAATTTTTGTAACCTACTATGTGTGGAATTATATTCAAACCCAACCAACTGCGTCTTCTGCGGCAACTTATAGTGTTGTGAGTTCAACAAGTAGCTCTAGTAGTGTAGCATCAAGTAGTAGTCAAGCTACTAGTTCATCAAGTTCGAGTGAGGCAACTACTTTGACTGTTTCAGGTCAGGGAGATACTTTGTCAGTGGAATATAAGACATCTAAAGATTCTGCGGATCTTCACTTATCTGTAACAGATACAACAAGCTGGATTAGTGTTTCGGATACTGATTTAGCAGGAGGAGTGACTCTTGAACCTAATAATAAAACAGCCAAAACAACCATCTCTAAAGGATCTCCAGTAACCATAACATTGGGTGTTGTTAAAGGAGTATCGGTGAAAATTGATAATAAGGAAATTGACACTTCAAAATTAACTGGTCAAACTGGTTGGATTACTCTAACATTAAGTTCAAACTAAAGGAAGGATAACATGAAAAAAGAGAATATTCCTAATATGCTTACGCTTGGTAGAATTTTATTTATTCCGATTTTTATTCTCCTTCTATCAGTTGGGCCATCTCCTGTGTTACATAAAATAGCAGCAGTTATTTTTGCTATTGCCAGTATCACTGACTATCTAGATGGTTATTTAGCTAGAAAATGGCAAGTGGTTAGTAATTTCGGAAAGTTTGCGGATCCAATGGCTGATAAGTTATTGGTCATGTCAGCCTTTATTATGTTGGTTGGTCTGAAGATGGCACCAGCTTGGGTGGTAGCAGTTATTATCTGCCGTGAACTTGCTGTCACCGGTTTACGCTTGCTTTTAGTTGAAATAGGAGGTACTGTTCTAGCTGCTGCTATGCCTGGAAAAATCAAGACATTTAGTCAGATGTTTGCGATTATATTCTTGCTACTTCACTGGAATGTGCTTGGTCAGATAACTCTTTATATTGCCTTGTTCTTCACAGTTTATTCTGGTTATGATTATTTCAAGGGAAGCGCATATTTGTTTAAAGGAACCTTTCGTTAGATATGGAATCGATTATTGAGATAAAAGACCTGTCTTTTCGATATCAGGCAGATCAAGAATATTATGATGTTCATAACATTTCGTTTCACGTGAAACGTGGAGAATGGTTGTCAATCGTTGGTCATAATGGTAGTGGAAAATCAACGACAGTTCGCTTGATTGATGGTTTGCTCGAGGCTGAATCTGGAGAAATTTGGATAGACGGTGATTGCCTAACTCCAGAAAATGTCTGGGAAAAAAGACGTAAGATTGGTATGGTCTTTCAAAATCCTGATAACCAATTCGTAGGAGCAACTGTTGAAGACGACGTTGCTTTTGGACTGGAAAATCAAGGAATCCCACTTGAAGAGATGAAGAAACGTGTTTCTGAGGCTTTATCATTGGTTGGGATGGCTGAATTTGCTAAAAAGGAACCAGCTCGCTTGTCAGGAGGTCAGAAACAGAGAGTAGCTATTGCAGGGGTTGTTGCTCTGCGACCAGATATTTTAATCTTGGATGAGGCTACAAGTATGTTGGACCCTGAGGGACGATTAGAGTTGATTAAGATAGTCCAGAAGATTCGCAAAGACCATCAGATGACAGTCATCTCCATTACGCATGATTTAGATGAGGTTGCTATGAGTGACCGTGTTTTGGTAATGAAAAAAGGAGAAGTCGAGTCAACAAGTACTCCTAGAGAATTATTTTCTAGATTGGATTTAGATCAAATTGGCTTAGATCAACCCTTTGTCAACCAATTAAAACAATCACTGCGTGATAATGGCTTAAAATTACCAGAGCACTACCTGACCGAGGAGGAGCTTGAGGAGGCTTTATGGGAATTATTCTAGACAATGTTAGTTATACGTATCAGGAAGGAACACCCTTTGCTTCATCCGCGTTGTCAGATGTCAGTTTGTCAATAGAGGATGGCTCTTATACTGCGATTATTGGGCATACAGGAAGCGGAAAGTCTACAATCCTTCAACTTTTGAATGGTTTGTTGGTTCCTACAGAGGGAAGTGTTCGTGTTTTTGATACATTGATTACATCAACATCCGTCAATAAGCAAATTCGTCAAATTCGTAAACAAGTTGGGTTGGTATTTCAGTTTGCAGAGAATCAAATTTTTGAGGAAACTGTCCTAAAAGATGTGGCTTTTGGACCTCAAAATTTTGGAGTTTCTGTAGAAGAGGCAGAAGCTATCGCGCGTGAAAAACTAGCTTTAGTAGGAATCGATGAATCACTCTTTGAACGAAGTCCATTTGAACTCTCAGGTGGACAAATGAGACGGGTTGCTATTGCTGGAATTTTGGCGATGGAGCCTAGTATTTTGGTCTTAGACGAGCCAACAGCTGGTTTGGACCCAATTGGTCGGAAAGAGTTGATGGCCTTGTTTAAAAAGCTTCATCAAGATGGCATAACAATTGTTCTAGTAACCCACCTTATGGATGATGTGGCCGAATTTGCTGACCAAGTTTATGTGATGGAAAAAGGGAAACTAGTTAAGGGTGGGAAGCCAAGTCTTGTCTTTCAAAATGTCGAATTTATGGAAAAAATCCAATTGGGTGTTCCAAAAATCACACGATTTGCTCAAAGGCTAGTTGACAGAGGAATTTCTTTCGAACAATTGCCGATAACGATAGAGGAGTTTAAGGAGTTTATCAATGGATAATATGATTTTAGGTCGATACATACCAGGAAATTCGATTATTCATCGTCTAGATCCTCGTAGTAAGTTAGTGGCGATGATTTTATTGATCATCATCGCTTTTTGGGCCAATAATCCAATTACAAATCTCATACTCTTCATTGCAACAGGCATATTTGTCGTTTTATCAGAAGTTCCCTTATCTTTTTTTATAAAAGGTTTGCGATCTATGTTTTTTCTGATTGCTTTTACAACCCTTTTTCAACTGTTCTTTATTTCTGGTGGTCAAGTCTTGTTCGAGATGGGATTTATAAAAATTACAAGCTATGGTATTGAGCAGGCAGGAATTATTTTTTGTCGTTTTGTGTTGATTATCTTTTTCTCAACCTTGCTTACTTTGACAACCATGCCATTGAGCTTGGCAACAGCGGTTGAATCCTTACTTGGACCTTTAAAAAGATTTAAGGTTCCAGTTCATGAGATTGGACTCATGTTGTCTATGAGTTTGCGATTTGTACCAACCTTGATGGATGATACGATTCGCATTATGAATGCTCAAAAGGCGCGTGGTGTTGATTTTGGAGAAGGTAATGTAATTCAAAAGGTTAAGGCTATGATTCCTATTTTGATTCCTTTGTTCGCTACAAGTTTGAAACGAGCGGATTCTCTTGCTACAGCCATGGAAGCTAGAGGCTATCAAGGTGGTAATGGACGTAGCCAGTATCGACAGTTAAATTGGATGAACAGAGACAGTATAGCGCTATTATTTGTTTGTGTATTGGGTGCAATTCTATTTTTGCTAAAATCTTAGAATGTAATATAAGGTAGAGGTATGAACCGTTTTAAAAAATCAAAATATATCATTGTTCTATTTGTCGTTGTATTAGTAGTATCCGTTTTTTTAGTAACAACACAATCAAGTGCAGTTGTAACAAAAGCTGGAGATGGCATTTCATTAGTCGATAGAATAGTGCAAAAGCCTTTTCAATGGCTTTCTTCCGTAAAATCTGATTTAGGTCGTTTGACCAGAACCTATAACGAGAATGAAACTCTCAAAAAAGAACTCTATCAGATGAAGAAGGAAACGAATGAAGCAGACAGTCTGAAGGAAGAAAATGAGCAACTGCGTCAGTTATTAGATATGAAGTCAAAATTGAATGCAACCAAGTTGATTGCTTCTGATGTCATCATGAGAACTCCTGCAACTTGGAAACAAGAGTTGACAATTGATTCAGGTTCTCAACAAGGTGTGACCAGTAATATGCTTGTGATTGCTGGTGGGGGACTGATTGGAAGCGTGGGAAAGGTTGAAGATAACTCTACTGTGGTCAACTTATTGACCAACGCGGAAAATACGGAGAAAATCTCCGTTAAAATCCAACACGGTTCTACTAGTATATATGGCATTATCATTGGGTACGACAAAGAAAAAGACTTGCTTAAAATAAGCCAGTTAAATAGTAGTAGTGATATCAGCCAAGGAGACAAGGTAGTTACAGGAGGTCTGGGCAACTTTAAAACTACAGATATTCCAGTAGGGGAGGTTGTATCAGTTACCCATAGTAGTGATTATCTAACCAGAGAAGTTATGGTCAAACTCCATGCTGATCCAATGAACCTAAAAGTCGTAGAGTTAGTGGGGAATCCATCATGAGACTGTTGAAGCAGATAGGGATGTTTTTACTCTTGCCTATAGTTGTCTTAATAGACAGTCATTTAGGGCAATTTGTAAATAGTTTTTTTCCACATTTTCAAATTGTGAGCCACTTTATCTTCATCTTCTTGTTGTTTGAAACAATAGAAGTATCTGAGTATCTGTTTTTAGCTTATTGTCTAGTTCTAGGGCTTATATACGATATTTATTTCTTCCATTTGATTGGAATCGCTAGTCTTCTATTTGTGATTATTGGAGCAATAGTGTATAAAAGCAACTCAGTTATTTTGTCAAATAGATGGACTCGACTATTAGCTATTTTAATGATGACTTTCTCTTTTGAATTTGGTAGTTTTCTTCTAGCGAAAATGATTGGCTTAACTGCTGAAAGTATAACAGTCTTTATCGTTTATGGTCTAGTTCCGTCAATGATATTAAACTGTCTCTGGATGTTAGTTTTCCAGTTTATTTTTGAAAAAATATATCTATAAGAAAGAAACAAAACTGTAATAAAGGCGTAATATTTATTAGGCCTTTTTTTGATATACTAGTATTGTCTTAAAAGAAGGAGTATTTACACTTATGAAGAAAAAAATCCTAGCATCACTTTTGTTAAGTACAGTATTGGTCTCACAAGGAGCTGTTCTTTCAAGTGTTAAAGCAAATACAACAGATGAAAAGATTGCTGCTCAAGATAGTAAAATTAGTAACTTGACAGCTCAACAGAAAGAAGCTCAAAAACAAGTAGACGAAATTCAAACTAAAGTTTCAGCTATTCAATCAGAACAAGAAAAATTACAATCTGAAAACGAAAAACTTCAAGAAGAATCAAAAAAACTTGAAGGTGAAATTGCAGAGCTTTCAAAAAACATCGTAGCACGTAACGAATCGCTTGAAAACCAAGCTCGTAGCGCACAAACAAACGGAACTGCTACAAGTTACATCAATACGATTATTAACTCTGACTCAATCACAGAAGCTATTTCTCGTGTAGCAGCTATGAGTGAAATCGTATCAGCAAACAATAAAATGTTGCAGCAACAAAAAGAAGATAAGAAAGCTATCTCTGAAAAACAAGTTGCAAACAACGAAGCAATCAATACAGTCATTGCTAACCAACAAACGCTTGCTGACGATGCTCAAGCTTTGACAACAAAACAAGCAGAATTGAAAGTAGCTGAGTTAAATCTTGCAGCTGAAAAAGCTACAGCAGAAAACGAAAAAGCTAGCTTGCTAGAGAAAAAAGCAGCAGCAGAGGCAGAAGCTAAAGCAGCAGCGGAGGCAGAAGCAGCATATAAAGCTAAACAAGCAAGTCAACAACAATCACTTGCAGCTTCAGCCAACACAACTTTTGCTGCACAAGTACAAGCAACTTCAAGTTCTTCATCATCTTCATCATCAGATGATGAATCAAGCTACACACCTGCAGCAACTACTGTAAGTCAACGACCAACTTATAGTTCAAATGCTTCAAGTTACCCTACAGGTCAATGTACATGGGGTGCTAAGACTTTGGCTCCATGGGCTGGTGATTATTGGGGTAATGGTGGTCAGTGGGCTACTAGTGCAGCAGCAGCAGGTTTCCGTACAGGTTCTACACCACAAGTTGGTGCGATTGCTTGTTGGGATGATGGTGGATATGGACACGTAGCGGTTGTTACAGCTGTTGAATCAACAACGCGTATTCAAGTTTCAGAATGTAACTATGATGGTAGCGGAACTCAACCAATCGGAAATTATCGTGGATGGTTTAATCCTACAGCATCACGTGGTACAGTAAGATACATTTATCCAAACTAACATATTAATTATTATTAAATTTAGGGTGAGGTTTTATGAATCTCACCCTTTGTATAGTATTAATAAAAAATTTTCATCAGAATGTTTTTGTCATTATGGAATGAAAGATGGGATGAAAATTATCAGATATGTAGCTAGAATAAATATGTTTATCTAACGAAATAATAACAAGATTTTAAGAGAGTTGGTACTGGAATTATGTTTACTTATAAAATGAATGTTGATGTTCAAGAGTGGGATTTATTTTTAGAAAATCATCCTCAAGGGAATTTATTGCAGAGTAGTGATTGGGCCAAGATAAAGGATACTTGGGGGAATGAGAGAGTTGGATTTTATAAAGAGAATCAACTAGTTGGAGTAGCGAACATCTTAATTCAGCCTCTTCCATTAGGATTTTCCATGTTCTATATTCCAAGAGGCCCAGTTATTAATTATGAAGATAAAGAACTTCTGAAATTTGTGCTTTTAACATTGAAAAAACTTGCTAAAAAAAGCCATGCAATAATGGTTAAATTTGATCCAAGTTTGTTTATCAGTCGAAGTCTTATCGACCAAGAAACTATTCAAAATTCTAAAACTTTTGAAATTGTTGAGGAATTGCAAAAAAACAAAGTTCATTGGACAGGTTTGACAAAGGATATGGCAGAAAACATACAACCTCGTTTTCAAGCTAATATTCATAAAGAAAACTTCTCGCTAGATCAACTATCCAAGTCTACTAGACAGGCAATCCGAACTGCAAGAAATAAAGGATTGGAAGTGAAATTCGGTGGACTCGACTTATTAGATGAATTTTCATTTTTAATGAAGAAAACAGAGTCTCGTAAGAATATCAGTTTACGAGGCAAAGATTATTATCAGAAGTTACTGACTATTTATCCTGATCACTCTTTTATCACACTGAGCTACTTAGATTTACCTAATAGACTGAAAGAAGTTGAGCAGCAACTCGAAAAGAATCTTAAAATAGCGCAGAAATTTACTGATAAAACAAAAGAAGGCAAAATAAAAGAGAATCAGCAAGAGAGAAAACGATTAGAGGAAGAAATTTCTTTTCTTAAGAGCCATATTGATAGAGGGGACAGTGTCGTTCCATTGTCTGGAACTTTAACCATCGAATTTGGGAAAACTTCTGAAAACTTATATGCTGGAATGAATGAGGAATTTAGACATTATCAACCTGCTATTCCAACATGGTTTGAGACTGCTCAGCATTCATTTGAACGTGGAGCAGAGACTCATAATATGGGTGGAATTGAAAATCATTTAGAGGGTGGGTTATTTAATTTTAAATCTAAGTTTAATCCCACTATCGAGGAATTTGCTGGTGAGTTTAATTATCCAACTAGCTCATTGTATTTCTTGTTTAATATAGCCTATAAAATCCGTAAAAAACTGCGAAGTAGCAAGTAGAAAGTCAAAGATTTATTGGCAAGTTTAATCTTTATGAAGCTTTATTTACTAACATAGAGTATGAAGATATGACACTTGCTATCAAAAAATATAAAGTAGATTCTTTCATATCAAAATATTTAAGTTATCAACTCGAAATATTTTGTATTTATCTGAATCTCAACATAAGCGGTTATTGCACATTTAGCAGTAACAATTTATGTTGGGATGTTTTTTTATTTAAAGTTAATAAATTTTTTTAAAATTTCTGTTGGGAAGTTAGGTTATGAAGGAAAAACTAGCAAAATTACTTGAAAAAAAGGCTCAACTATGATACAATGTAACTTGTCGTGTAAACGATAATACTCATTCTTGATGAATTGTGAAGCTGTTGCCTTCGGGTCGTTTTGCAAGCTGAAATCAAGAAGAGGAAAAAAACAAAAAGGAGAAATACTCATGGCAGTAATTTCAATGAAACAACTTCTTGAGGCTGGTGTACACTTTGGTCACCAAACTCGTCGCTGGAACCCTAAGATGGCTAAGTACATCTTCACTGAACGTAACGGAATCCACGTTATCGACTTGCAACAAACTGTAAAATACGCTGACCAAGCATACGACTTCATGCGTGATGCTGCAGCTAATGATGCAGTTGTATTGTTTGTTGGTACTAAGAAACAAGCAGCTGACGCAGTTGCTGAAGAAGCAGTACGTTCAGGTCAATACTTCATCAACCACCGTTGGTTGGGTGGAACTCTTACAAACTGGGGAACAATCCAAAAACGTATCGCTCGTTTGAAAGAAATCAAACGTATGGAAGAAGATGGAACTTTTGAAGTTCTTCCTAAGAAAGAAGTTGCACTTCTTAACAAACAACGTGCACGTCTTGAAAAATTCTTGGGTGGTATCGAAGATATGCCTCGTATTCCAGATGTAATGTATGTAGTTGACCCACATAAAGAGCAAATCGCTGTTAAAGAAGCTAAAAAATTGGGAATCCCAGTTGTAGCGATGGTTGACACAAACACAGATCCAGACGATATCGATGTAATCATCCCAGCTAACGATGACGCTATCCGCGCAGTTAAGTTGATTACAGCTAAATTGGCAGACGCTATCATCGAAGGTCGCCAAGGTGAAGATGCTGTTGCAGCAGTTGAAGCAGAATTTGCAGCTTCAGAAGCTCAAGCAGACTCAATCGAAGAAATCGTTGAAGTTGTAGAAGGCGACAACGATTAATTCATATAAATAGTAATTACCTAGGAGGGCGGGGCTTAGCCCGGCTCTCCTATTTTTAAAAAATATAGGAGAATCAAAATGGCAGAAATTACAGCTAAACTTGTTAAAGAGTTGCGTGAAAAATCTGGTGCTGGTGTTATGGACGCTAAAAAAGCATTGGTTGAAGTTGAAGGCGATATCGAAAAAGCGATCGAATTGCTTCGCGAAAAAGGTATGGCAAAAGCAGCTAAGAAAGCTGACCGTGTTGCTGCAGAAGGTTTGACTGGTGTTTATGTTGACGGTAACGTTGCAGCAGTTGTTGAAGTAAATGCTGAAACTGACTTCGTTGCGAAAAACGCTCAATTTGTTGAGTTGGTAAACGCAACAGCTAAAGCGATCGCAGAAGGAAAACCAGCTAACAACGAAGAAGCTCTTGCTTTGACAATGCCTTCAGGTGAAACTCTTGAAGCGGCTTATGTGTCTGCAACAGCAACTATCGGAGAAAAAATCTCATTCCGTCGCTTTGCTTTGATTGAAAAAACAGATGCACAACACTTCGGAGCATACCAACACAACGGTGGACGTATCGGTGTTATCTCTGTAATCGAAGGTGGAGACGAAGCACTTGCTAAACAAATTTCAATGCACATCGCTGCTATGAAACCAACAGTTCTTTCATACAAAGAATTGGATGAGCAATTTGTTAAAGATGAGTTGGCACAATTGAACCACGTTATCGACCAAGATAATGAAAGCCGTGCTATGGTTGGTAAACCAGCTCTTCCACACTTGAAATATGGATCAAAAGCTCAATTGACTGATGAAGTGATTGCTCAAGCTGAAGCTGATATTAAAGCTGAGTTGGCTGCAGAAGGCAAACCAGAAAAAATCTGGGATAAAATCATCCCAGGTAAAATGGATCGTTTCTTGCTTGACAACACTAAAGTTGACCAAGCATACACACTTCTTGCACAAGTTTACATCATGGATGACAGCAAGACAGTTGAAGCTTACCTTGAATCAGTTAACGCTTCAGTAGTTGAGTTTGCTCGCTTTGAAGTTGGTGAAGGTATCGAAAAAGCTGCAAACGACTTTGAAGCAGAAGTTGCAGCTACAATGGCAGCAGCCTTGAATAACTAATAAAAAAGTAAGGAAGCAATTCTGCTTCCTTTTCTTTTGTTAGAGGGGACTCATAGGAATCCTTTTTTTATTTTAAACGGTAAACAAAAAGCCCTATACAAGGGCTTAGTGTATTTAGGAGACTATACTTCGAATTCATAGAGTGCTGTAGATAGGTAACGTTCTCCGTTATCTGGTGCAAGCGCAAGGACTTTTTTACCAGCTCCAAGTTTTTTAGCGACTTCAATTGCTGCATAGATAGCTGCTGCAGAAGAAATACCGACTAAGAATCCTTCTTTTCCACCGATTTCACGGCCAAGTGCAAGAGCATTATCTGATGTTACACGAACAACACCGTCGTAAGCTTTTGTATCAAGTGTATCTGGAATGAATCCAGCAGAGATACCTTGAATTTTGTGAGGACCTGGCTTTTCACCAGACAAGATAGCTGACTCGTCTGCCTCAACAGCAAAAACTTGAATGTTTGAGTTAGCAGTTTTAAGAGCATGAGAAACACCAGAAATAGTTCCTCCAGTACCAACACCAGCAACAAAGGCGTCTAAACCATCAGCTCCGAAATCAGCTAGAATTTCAGCTCCTGTTGTTCTTTCGTGAACCTCTGGGTTAGCTTGGTTATTAAACTGTAATGGTAGGAAACCATCACGCTCAGCAGCCATTTCCTGCGCTTTTGCAATTGCACCTTTCATTCCTTCGCTACCAGGAGTGAGGACTAGTTCAGCTCCATAAGCTTGGATAATTTTACGACGTTCCACGCTCATTGTTTCAGGCATAACGATAACAACTTTATAGCCTTTAGCAGCACCAACCCATGAAAGTCCGATACCAGTATTTCCACTTGTTGCTTCCACAATGGTAGAACCTGGTTTCAATTTACCTTCTTGTTCTGCTTTTTCAATCATGCTTAGGGCGATACGGTCCTTAACTGACGATCCTGGGTTAAAAGCTTCAAGTTTTACATAAACATCTGCTGCACCTTCTGGTACAATGTTATTCAATTTAACAATCGGTGTTCTACCGATGAGTTCTGTGATATTGTTATAAATTGCCATATTAGCACCTCTTTATATAAGATGCTACTAGTATAACGCTAACTTTAACTTTTGTAAAATATAGAAATCCTATCGGAGTGATAGGATTTTTTTATATCAGTGATTCAAACCATTAATATTCAAACGATTATGATAAGCTAAGTCAAATAGATAGGTGTAAAGAGGTACAATATCAGTTTTCTTTGGAAATTCAAATTTGTGAGAATTAAAATGCTCATTGTGAGATTTTAAAAAGGCATTTTCTAAATAAGTAATCGTAATCTCACTATCATCAATCCCAAGTCCAGCAGTTTCCATTTCAACATTGACAATGTTCATGAGGAAAATTGATTTGATAGACATCTTCCGTCCGGTTGCCCCTTGTTTATCTGTAAAGATGATTCGGATATTTGTAAAGATAATTGAGTCACGAATGAGTTTATATCCGCTTTGAATTTCTTCATTTTCTAATAAATATTGTTCAAACTCCTTGGTAAGAGCTTCTTTACTTTGCTCACTGAAGTTTCCAGCGAGTCCCTGAATTAATCTTCCAAAAGCCATATGATATTTCCTTTCTTTACGATAGGTTTACAGGTACTTCAACTTCACGTAAACCTTTGTCAGTTAGAGTAACTTTTCCATTGAAAAATTCAATGAGATCAGCCTTGATACCGTCTTTCTTTTCTTTATCAATGAAAATCATAGTGTCAACTTGATCTGTAAAGTTTGTCTCTAATTCTATGAGATTATGCTCTTTAAGAAAATTCCCATATTCTTGATACTGGGCATAGGTCATATGAATCTGTATCCCTGCTTGCTCTTTGATTTCAATAATGCCAATTTCCTTAACTGCTAGGGCAACACTACCAGCATAAGCGCGAATCAAACCACCAGCTCCTAGTTTGATACCACCAAAATAACGAGTAACTACCACACAGACATTAGTAAGGTTGTGATTCTCCAGAACTCCTAGCATAGGAACGCCAGCAGTTCCACTAGGTTCTCCATCATCACTAGTTCGCTTGATTTCACTACGCTCACCGACAATAAAAGCAGAGCAGTTGTGGGTAGCTTTATAGTGTTCTTTTTTAATAGTTGTGATAAAATCACGAGCCTCTTCCTCACTATAGACACGTTTGGCATGACAGATAAAGCGTGATTTTTTGATTTCTTCTTGGACTTGTCCGTCCTCTTTTATAGTTCTGTATTCCATATTTTTATTGTACTAAAAAATAGCGTAAAGTTCTACATTTTACGAATAAAGAAATATGAAAGTAAATCCAAATTATCTCGGTCGCCTTTTTACTGAGCAAGAATTAAGTCATGAGGAGAGACAACAAGCAAAACAAATTCCATCCATGAAAAAAGAAAAGGGTCAACAATATTGTCAGCGTTGTGGTAGTCAGATAGAAGAAGAATGGCATTTGCCTATTGGTGCTTTTTATTGCCGAGAATGCTTGATTATGAAGCGAATAAGAAGTGATCAAAATCTCTATTATTTTCCGCAAGAATGGTTTCCACAGCAAGATGTACTAAAATGGTCAGGTCAACTGACTCCATTTCAAGAGCGGGTATCACAAGGACTCCTTCAGGCGGTAGATAAGAGGGAGGCTACCTTGGTACATGCAGTGACAGGAGCTGGTAAGACTGAGATGATCTACCAAGTTGTTGCTAAGGTGATTGATCAAGGTGGAGCTGTTTGTTTGGCCAGTCCACGAATTGATGTTTGCCTAGAGCTCCATAAACGATTACAAAATGATTTTGCATGTGAAATTGCGCTACTACATGGGGAGTCGGATCCCTATTTTCGTACACCTTTAGTTGTAGCAACCACTCACCAACTATTAAAATTTTATCAAGCTTTTGATTTATTGATTGTGGATGAAGTGGACGCCTTTCCTTATGTTGATAACCCAGTACTTTACCATGCTGTCAATAATTGTGTAAAGGAGACCGGATTGAGAATATTTTTAACAGCAACGTCAACTGATGAGTTAGATAGAAAAGTTAAACAAGGGGAGTTAAAGCGTCTCAGTTTACCTCGTCGTTTTCATGGAAATCCTCTCATTGTTCCCAAGCCAATCTGGTTATCGCATTTTAATAGATATTTAGAAAAAAATGGCTTACCTCCAAAATTAAAACTTTACATTGAGAAACAGAGAAAGACGGCCTATCCCTTACTAATCTTTGCCTCTGAGATTAAAAAGGGAGAAAAGCTAAAAGAAATTTTGCAGGAGAAGTTTCCGAATGAGAAAATAGGCTTTGTATCCTCAATTACGGAAGACCGATTAGAGCAGGTACAGGCCTTTCGAGATGGAGAGTTGACGATATTAATAAGCACAACTATATTAGAGCGTGGAGTTACCTTCCCTCGTGTAGATGTTTTTGTGGTGGAAGCCAATCATCAACTCTTTACCAAGTCAAGTTTAGTACAAATTGGTGGGCGAGTTGGAAGAAGCATGGATCGTCCTACCGGAGAACTGATATTTTTCCATGACGGACTCAATCTGTCCATTAAGAAAGCCATAAAGGAGATTAAGCAAATGAATCAGGAGGCAGGAGTATGAAGTGTTTATTGTGTGGTAAAAGCTTGCAAACAGAGATAACTTTTACTAACCTGCTCTGTTTTAAAAAGGAGGAGGAACTAGTTTGTGAATCCTGTATTTCGTCTTTCGAGAGCATTGGTGGTAATCATTGTCCTACTTGTTTTAAAAAAGGAATGTCAATCATCTGTCAAGATTGTCAATTTTGGTGTAAAAAAGGTGTAAAGGTTGATCATGTGGCTCTTTATTCCTATAATCAGGCCATGAAAGAATATTTTAGTCACTATAAATTTGATGGTGATTATCTTCTTAGAAAGGTATTTTCTGAGATATTGCAAAAAGTGTTAAAGAAGTATAAGGACTATCATATTGTGATTGTTCCTCTGAGTGACCATCGTTTAAAAAGCAGAGGCTTTAATCAAGTTGAAGGTTTGATAAAGGATACTGGATTAGCATATCTGGATATTTTGGTTAAAAAAGAAGTGGAGGCTAGTTCTTCAAAAAATCGAGCTGATCGCTTACTTGCAGAATTTCCCTTTTTGTTGAAAGATGGAGTGAAGCTTCCAGAAAATATCTTACTCTTTGATGATATTTATACAACTGGAACTACCTTGAATCGTCTTAAAAGTATGCTATTAGAGGCTGGTTGTCAGAATATTAAAACTTTTTCCCTCGCAAGATGAGGAAAAAGTTTGCAAAAATTTTATGAAAGCGTTATAATATAATTAGAAAAACAAATATGTTTAGAAAGAAGGTACTTATATGATAAAATATAGTATCCGTGGTGAAAACCTAGAAGTAACAGAAGCAATTCGTGATTATGTAGTTTCTAAACTCGAAAAGATCGAAAAATACTTCCAAGCAGACCAAGAATTGGATGCGCGTGTTAACTTGAAAGTTTACCGCGAAAAGACTGCTAAAGTAGAAGTAACCATTCCGCTTGGATCTATTACTCTTCGTGCAGAAGATATTTCTCAAGATATGTACGGTTCTATTGATTTGGTGACAGATAAGATTGAGCGTCAGATTCGTAAAAACAAAACTAAAATTGAACGTAAGAACAGAAATAAAGTATCAACAAGTCAACTCTTTACAGATGCTTTAGTTGAGGACTTAGATGTAGCACAACCAAAAGTTGTTCGTTCAAAACAAATTGATTTGAAACCAATGGATTTGGAAGAAGCTCTCTTACAGATGGATTTATTGGGGCATGACTTCTTTATCTATGTAGATGTTGAAGATGAAACAACAAATGTTATTTATCGTCGTGAAGATGGAGACATTGGTCTTCTAGAAGTTAAATAATCAAAAAAATTAGTTTGTAAAAGTGGTTTACACTAGTGTAAACCACTTTTTAGTTTGGACATTTTACTCTTGATTGACTCTAGGGATACCTCTTTAAAAGTCGCATTTTGGCCATATTTATGGTATAATAATGCGCAAGAGGTTTGTAATGAAAAAAAATGAAATAAATCCCTTTTTTATGTATCTGATTGCTATGGTAACCTTTACGATTATGACCATTTTGATTGTGTTAGTAAAGGATAATCTTATCACTATAGCAAGTCTATTTTTATTTATCGTATTCTATGTTCTGCTATTTAATTTCCAGAAAAAATATTACAAAAAAACAGATATCGAGCAAATCCAGTATGTCAATCATCAGGCTACGGATAGTTTGAGTGCCCTCCTAGAGCAAATGCCTGTCGGGGTTGTTAAATTAAATATGGACAGCAGTGAGATTGAATGGTTCAATCCCTATGCTGAGTTAATTTTGACAACCGAGGATGGAGAAATTGATTTTCCTCAATTTCAAAAGATTTTGAAGAGTTCGATTTCTACTCCAGGGGCTTATGCCATTGTTGGGGAGAAACGTTATGCAGTGCATTTAGATAGAAATTCAGGTGTCTTATACTTTTTTGATGTTTCTGGTGAGTATGAAGCTACTGCTGAGCTTGTGACAAGTAGACCGGTAATCGGAATTATCTCAGTTGATAACTATGATGACTTGGAAAATGAAACGTCTGAATCAGACATTAGTCATATTAATAGCTTTATTGCAAATTTTGTTTCAGAATTTGCTGGGAAACATGCCATGTTTTCTCGTAGAGTGAGTATGGATCGGTTTTATCTATTTACTGACTACACTGTACTTGATCACTTGATGCAGGATAAGTTTTCTGTAATTGATACCTTTCGTGAGGAAGCTAAGCAACGGAATTTACCACTAACGATGAGTATAGGAGTTTCCTATGGTGATGGTAATCATGACCAGATTGGGAAGGTTGCTCTCCTCAATCTCAACTTAGCCGAAGTTCGTGGTGGTGACCAAGTAGTTGTAAAAGAGAATGATGAAACCAAAAATCCAATCTACTTTGGAGGCGGTTCAGCAGCATCTGTTAAACGAACTCGGACACGAACTCGTGCTATGATGACAGCTATCTCAGATAAACTTAAAAGTGTCGATCGAGTTTTTGTTGTTGGTCACAAGAATCTTGACATGGATGCTCTTGGTTCAGCAGTTGGAATGCAGTTGTTTTCGAGTAATGTACTAGAAGATAGTTATGTGGTTTATGATCCTACACAGCTGTCTCCAGATATCGCTCGAGCTGTCAATTATTTGGAAGATGAGGGTGTTTCAAAACTTCTTCCTTTAAATCAAGCGATGACAATGGTTACCAAACGCTCCTTACTGGTGATGGTTGACCATTCTAAGACAGCTTTAACCTTATCCAAAGAGTTTTATGACTTGTTTACCCAGACGATTGTCATTGACCATCATCGTCGTGACCAAGATTTTCCAGATAATTCGGTCATTACCTATATCGAGAGTGGAGCTAGTAGTGCTAGTGAACTAGTAACAGAATTGATTCAATTTCAAAACTCTAAGAAGAAACGTTTGAGTCGTATTCAGGCTAGTGTTCTTATGGGGGGAATGATGTTGGATACTAAAAATTTCACCTCTCGGGTAACTAGTCGAACTTTTGATGTTGCAAGTTATCTAAGAACGAGAGGGAGTGATAGCATTGTCATTCAGGAAATTTCGGCCACTGATTTTGAAGAATATCGATTGGTAAATGAACTCATTTTGCAGGGGCAAATGGTACAGCCATCAATCCTGGTTGCTCAAGCTTTGGAGGATAAAGAGTACGATACGGTTGTTATTAGTAAGGCTGCTGATGCTATGCTTGCCATGTCTGGTATAGAGGCCAGCTTTGTACTTGCTAAAAATAGTCAAGGAGCAATCTCCATTTCTGCGCGTAGCAGAAGTAAGATCAATGTCCAACGAATTATGGAAGAGTTAGGTGGCGGTGGTCACTTTAACTTAGCTGCGGCACGTTTGACAGATATGAGCCTGCAAGAAGCAGGAGATAAACTGAAAATAGTTATTTTTAATGAAACAAAAGAAAAGGAGTCAGAAGAATGAAAGTAATCTTTTTAACAGATGTTAAAGGTAAAGGGAAAAAAGGTGAAATTAAAGAAGTACCAACTGGATATGCACAAAACTTTTTAATTAAGAAAAACCTTGCTAAGGAAGCTACAGCTCAAGCCATTGGTGAGTTGCGTGGTAAGCAAAAATCAGAAGAAAAAGCACATGCAGAGATGCTTGCAGAAGCGAAGGAAATTAAAGCAAAACTGGAAGCAGAAGAAACAATCGTTGAGTTTGTCGAAAAAGTTGGTCCAGACGGACGAACTTTTGGGTCAATTACTAACAAGAAGATTGCAGAAGAATTGCAAAAACAATTTGGTATTAAAATTGATAAACGCCACATTCAAGTTCAATCACCAATTCGAGCAGTTGGTTTGATTGATGTTCCGGTTAAGATTTATCAAGATGTAACAAGTGTAATCAATCTTCGTGTCAAGGAAGCTTAATTTACGATTGGTTGACAATATTGTAAAAGGAAGGAAAGTCTGATGGCAGAAGTTGAAGAACTGCGTGTTCAGCCTCAAGATATCCTGGCAGAACAATCTGTTTTAGGAGCCATTTTTATTGATGAGACTAAACTCGTTTTTGTCCGAGAATATATCGATTCACAGGACTTCTTTAAGTATGCTCACCGTTTGATTTTTCAGGCTATGGTTGATTTATCTGATCGTGGAGATGCTATTGATGCAACCACAGTTCGGACGATACTAGATAGCCAGGGTGATTTACAAACTATTGGAGGCTTGTCTTATCTGGTTGAGATTGTCAATTCGGTGCCAACCTCTGCCAATGCGGAATACTATGCTAAAATTGTAGCAGAAAAGGCTATGCTTAGACGTCTAATTGCTAAGTTGACAGAGTCTGTAAACCTAGCCTATGAAGCTTCTCAACCTGCTGACGAAATTATTGCTCGTGCAGAAAAAGGCTTGATTGACGTTAGTGAGAATGCCAATCGAAATGGCTTTAAAAATATTCGCGATGTATTGAATATCAACTTTGGGAATTTAGAAGCTCGTTCGCAACAGACTTCAGATATCACGGGTATTGCGACAGGTTATCGAGATTTAGATCACATGACGACAGGTCTGCATGAGGAAGAATTGATTATTTTGGCAGCTCGTCCTGCGGTTGGTAAGACAGCCTTTGCTTTGAATATTGCGCAAAATATCGGAACCAAACTAGACAAGACAGTTGCTATTTTCTCTCTGGAAATGGGTGCTGAAAGTTTGGTCGATCGTATGCTGGCTGCGGAAGGGTTGGTAGAGTCGCATTCTATCCGTACAGGTCAATTGACTGAGGAGGAATGGCGTAAGTATACGATTGCTCAGGGTAATCTGGCTAATGCAAGTATCTACATTGATGATACACCAGGGATTCGGATCACAGAAATTCGCTCTCGTTCTCGTAAACTGGCTCAAGAAACAGGTAATCTAGGCTTGATTTTGATTGACTATCTTCAGCTGATCACAGGGACTGGTCGAGAAAATCGTCAACAAGAAGTATCTGAGATTTCCCGTCAGTTGAAAATCCTAGCAAAAGAACTCAAAGTTCCAGTTATAGCTCTCAGTCAGCTTTCTCGTGGTGTAGAGCAACGCCAAGATAAGAGACCAGTTTTGTCTGATATTCGTGAATCTGGATCTATTGAGCAGGATGCTGATATCGTAGCCTTTCTCTATCGTGATGACTATTATGAGCGCGGTGGTGAAGAGGAGGAAGGCATTCCAAATAATAAAGTAGAAGTGATTATCGAGAAAAACCGTAGCGGTGCTCGCGGAACGGTAGAATTGATTTTTCAAAAAGAATATAATAAATTTTCAAGTATTTCGAAGATGGAGGAACCAAGATGACAGACGCATTTACAGATGTGGCTAAAATGAAAAAAATCAAAGAAGAAATTAAGGCGCATGAGGGACAAGTGGTGGAAATGACCTTAGAAAATGGTCGTAAACGCCAAAAGAATCGTTTGGGAAAACTAATTGAGGTTTATCCATCGCTCTTCATCGTTGAGTTTGGAAATGTTGAAGGAGACAAACAGGCTAATGTCTATGTTGAATCTTTCACCTATTCAGATATTTTAACAGAAAAGAACCTGATTCATTATTTGGATTAAGGATAATCATGAAAGTGAGAAGATTTCTCACTTTTTTTATTTTCTTTCGAATGATATAGATGAGGTCAACCTCGAAAATCTAATTATTTGAAGGAGAATGAATGACATTTACTAAAGCAGGACATAAAAAGGGAACTTTTCTCAGAAAGACAGCTGTAGGATCAGCTTCACTATTACTAGCAGGAGCTTTTTTGTTTGGTGGAGGAACTGTTCATGCCAACCAGACAAACAATGGATCACAGGCACGTGGAGATGATTATCCCTATTATTATAAAAATGGAAGTCAAAAAATTGATAAGTGGCGCATGTACTCAGGACAGTGTACCTCTTTTGCTGCTTTTCGTTTAAGTAGTGTCAATGGTTTTGAGCTACCAGCTGCTTATGGGAATGCCAATCAATGGGGTTATCGAGCCCAAAAAGAAGGCTATCGTGTGGACCAGCAACCAGCAATTGGTGCGATTGCTTGGAGTACAAGAGGGCAATATGGTCACGTAGCTTGGGTATCTAACGTGATTGGAGACATGATTGAAATTGAGGAGTACAATTACGATTATACAGAAACGTATCATCGTAGAATTGTAAAGGCGAGTTCTATGACTGGTTTTATTCACTTTAAAGATGTTGGGAATGCTAGTGTAGGGCATCATCAGTCTCTACTAGCTTCTAGTGGAACACATTACTTTACGGAAAAAGCAGCTATTATGGATCAGCCGACACTGACAGCTACTATTATTGAATACTATGAACCTGGAATGAGTGTTCATTATGATCAAACTCTTGAAAAGGATGGCTATAGATGGATTAGTTATATGTCACGAAGTGGAAACAGACGTTATATCCCCTTAACTAAAACAAGTAGTTCTAAAAATGGTTGGGAAAAAGAGGGAACAGCTTGGTACTACTATGAAAATGGTCAGAAAGCAGTTGGTTGGAAGAAGATTAATGGGAACTGGTATCATTTGCAAGCTGATGGTAGAATGACGACAGGCTGGTTAAAAGAAGGTTCGAATTGGTATTATCTGAAGTCATCTGGTGAAATGCAGACAGGTTGGCTGAAAGATAAGGGCGTTTGGTATTATCTGGAAAGTTCTGGAGCTATGAAAACCAGTCAGTGGTTCCAGGTTTCAGGAAAACATTATTATGTAAATGCATCTGGAGAATTGGCAGTAAATACGACTATCGATGGATTTCAAGTTGATGCTGATGGAGTTCGAGTAGAAAAACCAGCCTCATAAGTGTTATTCAGCATTTGGGCTCTTCCTAATGGTATTTTTCCCTGCTTTCCTTTATAATGGGTGTATGGACAAGAAAAAATTATTACTAATTGATGGCTCTTCAGTTGCTTTCCGAGCATTTTTTGCACTTTACCAGCAACTGGATCGTTTTAAAAATGACAATGGACTACATACCAATGCAATCTACGGTTTTCATTTGATGCTAAATCACCTATTGGAACGAGTCCAACCGAGTCATATCTTGGTTGCTTTTGATGCGGGTAAAACGACTTTCCGTACAGAGATGTATGCTGATTATAAGGGTGGTCGTGCTAAGACTCCGGATGAGTTTCGCGAGCAATTCCCTTTTATCCGTGAGTTGCTAGATCATCTTGGGATTCGTCATTATGAGTTAGCCCAGTATGAGGCGGATGATATCATTGGTACCTTGGGTCGTTTGGCTGAAAAGGATTCATTTGATGTAACTATCGTCAGTGGAGACAAGGACTTGATCCAGTTGACAGATGAACATACAGTGGTTGAGATTTCTAAGAAAGGTGTAGCTGAGTTTGAGGCATTTACACCAGAATATCTCATGGAAAAGATGGGCATCACACCAACTCAGTTCATCGATCTTAAGGCTCTCATGGGAGATAAGTCGGATAATATCCCTGGTGTAACTAAGATTGGTGAAAAGACTGGTATCAAGCTCTTGTTAGAACATGGCTCGCTTGAAGGTATTTATGAAAATATTGATGAGATGAAGGCATCGAAGATGAAGGAAAATCTCATCAATGATAAGGAGCAAGCCTTTCTGTCTAAAACACTGGCGACGATTGATACGAAAGCACCGATTGAAATCGGCCTAGATGATTTGGTTTATAGTGGTCCAGATGTGGAAAATCTCGGGAAATTCTACGATGAGATGGGCTTTAAACAGCTCAAGCAAGCCTTGAATGCTTCTCAGACTAACCAAGCTGAGACTTTGAATTTCACTATGGTGGATAAAGTCAGTCAAGATATGCTAAGTGCGGACTCCATCTTCCACTTTGAACTCTTTGGAGAAAACTATCATACAGATGATTTGGTTGGTTTTGCTTGGTCTTGTGGAGACAAGCTCTATGCTACAGATAAGTTGGAACTCTTGCAGGAGCCAATTCTCAAGGAATTTCTAGAAAAAACACCTCTGAAAGTATATGACTTTAAGAAAGCTAAAGTCCTCTTAAATCGCTTTGGCTTGAATTTGCAGGCTCCTGCTTTTGATAGTCGTTTGGCTAAGTATCTTCTCTCAACAGTCGAGAATAATGAAATTTCAACTATTGCTAGTCTCTATGGTCAAACTTACCTAGTCGATGATGAATCCTTCTATGGTAAGGGTGTCAAGAAATCTATCCCTGAGCGAGAGAAACTCTTGGAACACTTGGCTCGTAAGGTTGCTGTATTGGTTGAGACAGAGCCTATTTTACTTGAAAAATTAAGCGAAAACGGACAACTTGACCTTCTTTATGATATGGAGCAACCTCTAGCCTTTGTCCTTGCTAAGATGGAAATTGCTGGGATCAAGGTAAAAAAAGAAACATTGCTCGAGATGCAGGCCGAAAATGAGCTTGTCATTGAAAAGCTGACGCAAGAGATTTATGACCTAGCAGGTGAGGAATTTAATATCAATTCACCTAAACAGTTGGGTGTCCTTCTTTTTGAAAAACTAGGTCTCCCTCTCGAATATACCAAGAAGACCAAGACAGGTTACTCGACAGCCGTGGATGTATTGGAACGTCTAGCCCCTATTGCCCCAATCGTTAAGAAAATTCTCGATTACCGTCAGATTGCTAAGATTCAATCGACTTATGTAATCGGTCTACAGGATTGGATTTTAGCGGATGGCAAGATTCATACGCGCTATGTGCAAGATTTGACTCAGACAGGTCGTCTGTCTAGTGTGGATCCAAACTTGCAAAATATCCCTGTTCGTTTGGAACAAGGGCGCCTTATCCGTAAGGCTTTCGTGCCAGAGTGGGAGGACAGTGTCCTTCTCAGCTCGGACTACTCACAGATTGAGTTGCGCGTTTTGGCGCATATCTCTAAGGATGAGCACTTAATTAAGGCCTTCCAAGAAGGGGCAGATATCCATACCTCTACAGCCATGCGTGTCTTTGGAATTGAACGTCCTGAGGATGTAACTCCAAACGACCGTCGCAACGCCAAGGCTGTCAACTTTGGAGTGGTCTACGGAATTTCAGACTTTGGTTTATCGAATAATCTGGGCATCAGTCGTAAAGAGGCTAAGGCTTACATTGATACCTACTTTGAACGCTTCCCAGGTATTAAAAACTACATGGATGAAGTGGTGCGTGAGGCGCGTGATAAGGGCTATGTAGAAACTCTCTTCAAACGTCGTCGTGAGTTGCCAGATATCAATTCGCGTAACTTCAACATTCGTGGTTTTGCGGAACGTACAGCCATCAACTCACCTATCCAAGGATCGGCTGCAGATATTCTCAAAATCGCTATGATTCAGCTGGATAAAGCCTTGGTTGCAGGTGGTTATCAGACTAAGATGCTTCTACAAGTACACGATGAAATCGTTCTTGAAGTTCCTAAGTCAGAATTAGCTGCTATCAAAAAACTCGTTAAACAAACCATGGAAGAAGCTATTCAACTCAGTGTGCCCCTCATTGCTGATGAAAATGAAGGCGTAACTTGGTATGAGGCCAAGTAAAAAATAGACTATTGAACAAAAAGAAATCCCCTTGAACAGTAACGTTCAAGGGGATTTTTGCTGATAAAATTCTTGCAAGCAGAGATAAAAGCGATTTTATCTAGCTAGTAGTAGAATTTATTTGATTTGTTTCTTTTGTTCTTTTTTGGCAAGTACTGGTAGAATCACACCTAATCCAATCAGAATAATTGGGGTCAAGATGTTTGTAAGAAGCGAAAATTGCCAAGCAGTCGGATTCTCAGCATAGCTAATTTTTGGAACCATACCAAGGATACAAGCAAAGGCAGTAAAGAGGAAGCACCAAGTACCGATAATAAAGCCAAGTTTAGGATTGTTCACAAACTTGTATTCGGCATTTTTGTATGTCTTCCAAGCGCGATTAAGCATCATATAGGCAAGGAATACCCAGAGGTAACGCATTGGCATTACGATCGAATTGAGGTTTGTCATCCATTTTACAAGTCCGTCAATTTCCTGAATACCAAAAATTGGGAGGATAATGATGAGACTGACAAGGACGCCTGTAAGGAGGTAGCCGTTAATGAGGACACCTTTTTCAGTACGTTTGCGAAGCCAGCTTGGGATGTAGTCTTCATCAGCGTTATTGAGAAGGATTTGCAATGGTGCGTCAATAGAGAAGGCAAGCGCAGCGATTTGTCCGACCATGTTTGTAAGAGCGTAGATCACGACAAAGAGGTTTCCAACTCCCCAAGAATTTCCTAACATTTGGAAGGCTTGATAAGCGCCATTACGCATGAGGTCTTCAGGGATATTATTGCCATCAAATAGCATTCCCATGGCAACTGATCCGAGAATAGCAGACAGTCCTACCATGATAGCCATGACAATCATACCCTTTGGAAATTCTTTTGCAGGGTTGCGAGTTTGATTAACATAAGGGGAAATTTTTTCACAACCACCAACTGCAAAGACCAGTAGTGAAATCGTTGTAAAATAAGAAAAATCAAAATTTGGAATGTAGGTGCTCAGTTGATCCATGTGCGGTGTCGCAAATTGGATGTCTGGTTTAATGAAAGGCAGACCGACAGCCAAAAGCACAAAGAGTAAAGACATAATCAACATAGCACTTCCTGCCAAGCTACCAATGACTTTTAGAGTTGCCAATCCCTTTGTAGAAAGGTAGAGGAAAAGTCCAAAGATTAGCAAGCAGAGAATAACAATCCAGTGGATGTCGATTTGTTTAAGAAATTGTCCGTTACCTTGCAAGGCCCAACCAAGCGGAATAAGGATCCCTTGAGGTTTTTGTGCGAGATACGGGATATGTACAACCCAGTAGGTCCAAGCAGCAAAGTAGGCTAAACGTTTGGTTGATGTTTTTTCAACCCAGTCACTAACACCGCTTCCGCTTTCCTTAAAGGTAGAACCTAGTTGTCCAACGATGAGGGAATAAGGGATGAAGTAGAGTGCGAGGATCAAAATCCAAGATACGACGACTGAAATTCCCTGTTGAGAATAGTTGTTGACGACGTTTCCTAGCCCCCAAACCATGTTGAAGGCAATCAGAGAAACCATCAGCCAATTAAGTTGGTGTTGATCTTTTTTCATAATATCTCCTTTTCTATTAATTTCAGTATATCATGTTTTTTTGAAAGCGCCTAACAAAACCCGAAATTTCCTATAAAAAATGTAGGGGGAATTTATCAGCTGGAGTTTGTAATTGAGTAAAAGTTATACACAATCTGTGGATAACTTTGTGAAATAAACAATTGTTTTCCAAATGTTAGTTTAGAAAAAAGAGATAGAATGTGTGAGTTGAGTACTAAGCTAGTCGGTTATAAAGACTGATAGAACAGGATATTGAGGGTGTTTTTACTTTAGGATATCAAAAAAATGGTTGAGAGAAATCGTTTGGAAGTATATGAAATTGATTTGAAAGTTATACACAATCTGTGGATAACTTTGTGGAAGATTTACTACTAATCAGAAAATCCCCCTGTACATGACAAAGGGATTTGAACTATTAGTGATTTGGTAACCAGCTGAGGGTAAAGTCGAGAGATTGGGCGTTTAGCAAATCCTGGTGACCAATACTCTGAACTTCTTTTCCGTCAAGATGACAGTCTTGTACAAAGTGGAAGTGTTCATGATTTTGCTGAGTACGAACATCCAACCACTGGTCTTTTTCTGCTAGATAGACACGAAGGTGATCAAAGAGCGGAATCCCAAGATCATAGCTTGCTTTTCCTGGGCAGGTTGGGTAAAGCCCAAGAGTGGACCAGACATACCAAGCCGATAAACTGCCGTTATCCTCATCTCCTGGATAAGCATCCCAGCCAGCTCGAAAGGCTTTTTGACGGAGAGTCTTGATTAAGAGACTGGTATATTGGGGATAATTACTGTAGCGGAACAGATAAGGGATATGGAAACTTGGTTGGTTTGAAATGGCTAGTTGACCAAAAGGTGCAGTTGCCATTTCGCTCATCTCGTGAATTTCATATCCATAACCCGTCGTTTCAAAGAGTGGGAGACTTTGACAAGATTTTAAGAGATAGTTGCTAAAGGCTTCTTTTCCACCCATTAGTTGACTAAGTCCAGAAATATCGTGTAAGACACCGAGACTGGCTTGGATGGCTGAACACTCAGCATAATCACGGCCCCAACTATAAGGAGAAAAGTCAGGGCGGAAGTTGCCATCTACATCACGCGCCCTCATGTATCCTGTCTCAGGGTCAAAGAGGTTTTGATAATTCTTAGCATATTGGGAATAGGTTTGGGCTAGCTCTTCATGACCCAATTTTGCTGCGCAAGTAGAGATACAAAAATCACTGTAAGCATAGTCTAGTGTGTGACTGACACTTTCGTGATGGTCTGTGGATAGATATCCTAGCTTTTGGTATTGTGCCAGGCCGTGTCGTCCGTTGATAGCTTTTGGATCTGCCTTGGTTGCAGTTTCAAGCATAGCTTTGAGAAATTCTTCTTCAAGATCAGGTGCCATGCCTTTACAAGCACTATCGGCAATAAGACCATCAATCAAGGTGCCAGGCATCATGCCTCGTTCGTCAGGAGCCAGCCACTTAGGGAGATACCCAGTGTCGCGGTAGCTATTGAGGAAGCCTTCGAGAAACTGACGATAGTACTCTGGAATAATCAAGGCAAAGAGTGGGAATGAAGTACGGAAAGTATCCCAAAAACCATTGTTGGTGAAGAGTAGGCCAGGCTTGATAGTACTTGAAGCGAGGTCCATATGGATGCTTTCGCCCTGCTCAGTTACCTCGTAGAAGGTTTGAGGAAATAGAAAGAGTCTATAAAGACAATGATCAAAAAATGTTCTGTCTACTGGCCCAGTTTCCACAACATCAAAGCGACCTAGGAGGTCTTCCCAACTCACTTTAGCGTTTGTTTTTGTTTCTTCAAAATCCTGTTCAGGGAGATTAAAGAGGGCTTGTTCTTTGGAAATAAAGGAAGTCGCCAGTTGAACTTGAGCATCTGATTCGTCTAAGTTAATTCGCCAGTCTTGCCCCTCTTGCGTAATAGAAAGGATTTCTACAGAAAATGCGAGAGCAGTATACATGACGAGGGGACTTTTATTGGTTTCGGTTTCACCTGCTTGTCTCAGGGCCATAGTTCGCTTATCGACTTGTTCTACTGTCAGTTCATCTGTGGCATGAAGATAGAGGGAGAGGGCTTTTCCTTGTATCTGTCTTAGTTGAATAGAAGCTCCATAGCAAGTAGGACTTAGTTGCGTTTCAATCTGATAACGCTCAGAAAAAATCTTTAGAAAATGAGGATTAAAAATAGCACGTTCAAGATTATAAGAAGATTGACGATGAAAGAGAGTATCGCCGCTGATTTCTCCTGTAATTGGTGTCAGCAAGAGCCAGGAGTAATCGCCAATCCAAGGGCTAGGTTGGTGGGTTAGTCGAATCCCCTGAAAGATAGGAAGATGAGGGTCAAAAAACCAAGAACCTTCCTGGTCACTAGTTTGGGGGACAAAGTAATTCATGCCAAATGGTACTCCGGTGTATGGTAGTGTATTGCCTCGCGAAAAAGCGTGTTTACTGGCTGTTCCAAAACGCGTATCAATGGATTCAAGAATAGGTTTCATAGTAATTCCTTCAGTAGTTTTCTACATTATATCAGAAAAAGGAGACTTTTAGAAAATGACTTTCAAATATAACAATTTTGTAGAATAATGACTAACATTTGTGTATATATTTTCTGGACTAAAAGCTATATACTGAAAATGAAAATCTGTTTGAAAGAGGCAAAATAGTTTATGGTTTATTCAAAAGAAATTGTCAGAGAGTGGCTAGATGAGGTAGCAGAGCGTGCCAAGGAGCATCCTGAGTGGGTTGATGTCTTTGAACGTTGCTATACAGACACCTTGGACAATACAGTTGAGATTTTAGAAGATGGTTCGACCTTTGTACTGACGGGAGATATCCCAGCTATGTGGCTTCGTGACTCAACTGCTCAGCTGAGACCTTACCTCCATGTGGCTAAAAGAGACCCTCGTTTGCGTCAAACCATTGCAGGTTTGGTCAAACGTCAGATGACTTTGATTCTCAAAGATCCCTATGCCAACTCCTTCAACATTGAAGAGAACTGGAAGGGGCACCACGAGACAGACCATACAGACCTCAATGGCTGGATTTGGGAGCGCAAGTATGAAGTGGATTCGCTTTGCTACCCCTTGCAGTTGGCTTATCTTCTCTGGAAAGAAACAGGAGAAACTAGTCAATTTGATGAAACCTTTGTTACAGCGACTAAGGAAATCCTTCATCTCTGGACGGTGGAACAAGATCATAAGAACTCGCCTTATCGCTTCGTCCGTGATACCGATCGTAAGGAAGATACCTTGGTAAATGACGGCTTTGGGCCAGACTTTGCCGTGACTGGGATGACTTGGTCAGCCTTTCGTCCAAGTGATGACTGCTGTCAGTATAGCTACTTGATTCCTTCAAATATGTTTGCAGTAATTGTTTTGGATTATGTTCAGGAAATCTTTGCAGAATTGAATCTAGCTGATAGTGAAAGTATTATTGCTGATGCCAAACGCCTCCAAACTGAGATTCAAGAAGGTATCGAAAATTACGCCTACACTACAAATAGTAAGGGCGAGAAGATTTATGCCTTTGAGGTAGACGGTCTAGGAAATGCTAGTATCATGGATGATCCAAACGTGCCAAGTTTGTTGGCTGCTCCATATCTTGGTTACTGCGATGTCAATGACGAAGTGTATCAAGCCACTCGTCGCACCATTCTCAGTCCTGAAAATCCATATTTCTACCAAGGAGAGTACGCAAGTGGACTCGGAAGTTCACATACCTTCTACCGCTATATCTGGCCGATTGCCCTTTCTATCCAAGGATTGACAGCTACAGATAAAGCTGAGAAAAAATACTTGCTAGACCAACTAGTTGCCTGTGATGGTGGAACAGGTGTGATGCACGAAAGCTTCCACGTGGACGATCCGACACTCTACTCACGCGAATGGTTCTCGTGGGCCAACATGATGTTCTGCGAATTAGTCTTGGATTACTTGGATATCCGCTAATGAGCTTTTGCTCGACAGATTCTTGTACAGAATCACAAATATATTTTTAAATTTAAGTTAGAATGAGGTTTTACTCATGGAAAATGTTGTTGTACATATCATCTCTCACAGTCACTGGGATCGTGAGTGGTATTTACCGTTTGAAAGTCACCGGATGCAATTGGTGGAACTTTTTGACAATCTGTTTGATCTTTTTGAAAATGACCCTGAATTCAAAAGTTTCCACTTGGATGGCCAAACCATCGTCCTTGATGACTACTTAGAAATTCGCCCTGAAAACCGTGACAAGGTGCAGCGTTATATCGACGAAGGCAAGCTCAAGATTGGTCCTTTTTACATCTTGCAGGATGACTACCTGATTTCAAGTGAAGCCAATGTCCGCAATACCTTGATTGGTCAAGCTGAATGTGCCAAATGGGGCAAATCTACGCAGATTGGTTACTTCCCAGATACCTTTGGAAATATGGGGCAAGCACCTCAAATCCTTCAAAAATCAGGCATTCACGTAGCAGCCTTTGGTCGTGGTGTTAAACCAATCGGATTTGACAACCAAGTCCTCGAAGATGAGCAATTCACCTCTCAATTTTCTGAAATGTACTGGCAAGGGGCAGACGGTAGCCGTGTGCTCGGTATTCTCTTTGCTAACTGGTACAGTAACGGGAATGAAATTCCAGTGGATAAAGACGAAGCTTTAGCTTTCTGGAAACAAAAATTGGCAGATGTACGCGACTATGCTTCTACTAACCAATGGTTGATGATGAACGGATGTGATCACCAACCAGTTCAACGAAACTTGAGTGAAGCTATTCGTGTGGCGAACGAACTTTTCCCTGACGTGACCTTTGTTCACAGCTCTTTTGATGAATATATTCAAGCAGTGGAAAGCGCACTTCCTGAACACCTATCAACAGTTACAGGTGAGTTGACTAGCCAAGAAACGGATGGTTGGTACACTCTTGCCAATACCTCTTCTTCACGTGTTTATCTCAAACAAGCTTTCCAAGAAAACAGCAATTTGTTGGAGCAAGTAGTAGAACCTTTGACCATCATCACTGGTGGACATAACCACAAGGATCAATTAACCTATGCTTGGAAAGTACTTTTGCAAAATGCACCACATGATAGTATCTGTGGATGTAGTATTGACGAAGTTCACCGTGAAATGGAAACTCGCTTTGCCAAGGTTAATCAAGTCGGGAATTTTGTTAAGAGTAACCTTCTCAATGAGTGGAAACATAAAATAGCAACTCAGGAAGCGCAAAGTGATCACCTCTTTACCGTTGTCAACACAGCTTTACATGACAAGGTTGATACAGTAAGTGTTGTAGTGGATGTTGTGACTTGTGATTTCAAAGAATTGCATCCAACAGAAGGCTACAAGAAGATGGCAGCTGTGACCTTGCCAGATTACCATGTTGAAGATTTGGATGGTCATGTCCTTGAAGCCAAGATTGAAGACTTGGGAGCAAGTTTTGGTTATACTTTGCCTAAGGATAAATTCCGCCAACCCTATATTGCACGTCAAGTGCGCGTGACAATCCCAGTCCACCTTGCTCCGCTTTCTTGGGCAAGCTTCCAATTGGTTGAAGGTCAAGTAAATCACCGTGATGGTATTTACCAAAATGGAGTCATTGATACACCATTTGTGACTGTTAGTGTAGACCAAGGAATTACAGTCTACGACAAGACTACTAACGAAGCCTACGAGGATTTCATCCAATTCGAGGACCGTGGTGATATCGGTAACGAGTACATTTACTTCCAACCAAAAGGAACAGAGCCAATCTTTGCTCAACTGAAAGGTTATGAAGTTCTGGAAAACAATGCTCGCTATGCTAAGGTCTTGCTCAAACACGACTTGACTATTCCAGTTAGCGCAGATGAAAAATTGGATGCTGAGCAAAGAGGCATCATCGAGTTCATGAAACGAGATGCAGGTCGTTCAGAAGAGTTGATAACCATTCCTCTTGAAACAGAAATGACTGTCTTTGTGGACAATCCACAGATTCGCTTCAAGACTCGCTTTACCAACACTGCTAAAGACCACCGCATCCGCCTCTTGGTCAAAACTCATAACACACGCCCAAGTAACGATTCTGAAAGCATCTATGAAGTTGTAACAAGACCAAATAAACCAGCAGCTTCTTGGGAAAATCCTGAAAATCCACAACACCAACAAGCCTTTGTCAGCTTGTATGATGATGTTAAAGGGGTGACAGTAGCCAATAAAGGATTGCACGAATACGAAATCCTTGAGGACGATACCATGGCTGTAACCCTTCTCCGTGCTTCAGGTGAGCTAGGTGACTGGGGCTACTTCCCAACACCAGAAGCCCAGTGCTTGCGCGATATCGAAGTTGAGTTTGCAGTAGAATGCCATCAAGCAGGGGAACGCTTCTCAGCCTTCCGTCGTGCCAAAGCCTTCCAGGTTCCATTTACAGCTCTTCAAGTTGCAAAACAAGAAGGTAGCGTTGCTGCAACAGGTAGTCTCTTCAATCATGCAGCATTGAGCTTGCCACAAGTTTGTCCAACAGCATTTAAGGTAGCTGAAAATGAAGAAGGTTACGTCCTTCGTTACTACAATATGAGTCAAGAAAATATCCGCGTGTCTGAAAAACAACAAACTATTCTTGATTTGCTAGAACGCCCATATCCAGTTCATTCAGGACTATTGGCACCACAGGAAATTCGTACAGAATTGATCAAAAAAGAAGAAATTTAATTTCAAAAAGAAACCATAAACAGAAAGGAGGAGCGAAAAAGTAAGAACCAACTGCTGATTCGCTCCTTTTTACAGGTGAAAGCCATGACCATTGCAACAATAGACATCGGAGGGACTGGAATTAAGTTTGCCAGTCTAACTCCTGATGGAAAGATTTTAGATAAGACCAGCACACCAACTCCAGAGACTCTGGAAGAGTTGCTAGCTTGGTTGGACCAACGCTTGTCAGAACAAGACTATCGTGGGATTGCTATGAGTGTGCCAGGTGCAGTTAATCAAGAAACCGGGGTGATTGAGGGGATTAGCGCCATTCCTTACATCCATGGTTTTTCATGGTATGAGGCGCTTGCTCATTATAAGCTACCTGTCCATCTAGAAAATGATGCCAACTGTGTTGGGCTCAGTGAACTGCTAGCTCATCCTGAGATTGAAAATGCAGCTTGTGTCGTGATTGGTACAGGAATCGGTGGCGCTATGATTATCAATGGCAAGCTACACCGTGGTCGCCATGGTTTGGGCGGTGAATTTGGCTACATGACCACCATCGAACCTGCAGAAAAACTCAACAATTGGTCGCAACTAGCATCAACAGGAAACATGGTTCGTTATGTGATTGAAAAATCAGGTCAGTCTGACTGGGATGGGCGTAAGATTTACCAAGAGGCTGCGGCAGGAAATGCCCTCTGCCAAGAAGCTATTGAGCGTATGAATCGCAACCTAGCTCAAGGCCTGCTCAATATCCAGTACCTAATCGACCCAGATGTCATTAGCCTAGGTGGCTCTATCAGTCAGAACCCTGATTTTATTAAGGGTGTGCAAAAAGCAGTAGACTCCTTTGTGGAAAGATATGAAGAATATACAATTGCTCCAGTCATTCAAGCTTGCACCTATCACGCAGATGCCAATCTCTACGGTGCCCTTGTCAACTGGTTACAGGAGGAAAACCAATGGTAAGATTTACAGGACTTAGTCCCAAACAAGCCCAATCTATCGAAGTATTAAAAAATCACATCTCCCTACCGGATGTAGAAGTGGCAGTCGCTCAGTCTGACCAAGCCTCCATCTCTATCAAGGGTGAGAATGGACAGTATCAATTGACCTACCGTAAACCTCATCAACTCTACCGCGCTTTGTCTGTGCTCGCAACAGCTTTAACAGAAGGGGATAAGGTAGAGATTGAAGAACAAGCTGCTTATGAGGATTTGGCTTACATGGCAGACTGTTCGCGAAATGCAGTTCTTAATGTCGCATCTGCCAAGCAGATGATTGAAGTCTTGGCTCTCATGGGCTACTCAACCTTTGAGCTCTACATGGAAGACACCTATCAAATCGAGGGACAACCTTACTTTGGCTATTTCCGTGGAGCTTACGCTGCTGAAGAGTTACAGGAAATTGAAGCCTACGCCCAGCAGTTTGATATGACCTTTGTCCCATGTATCCAGACCTTGGCTCACTTATCAGCCTTTGTCAAATGGGGTGTCAAGGAAGTGCAGCAACTCCGCGATGTAGAAGACATTCTCCTCATCGGTGAAGAAAAAGTCTACGACCTGATTGACGGTATGTTTGCAACTCTATCTAAACTGCAAACTCGCAAGGTCAACATCGGAATGGATGAAGCTCACTTGGTTGGTTTGGGACGTTACCTTATCTTGAACGGTGTGGTCGATCGGAGTCTCCTCATGTGCCAACACTTGGAGCGCGTGCTGGATATTGCAGACAAGTATGGTTTCCACTGCCAGATGTGGAGCGATATGTTCTTCAAGCTTATGTCAGCAGACGGACAGTATGACCGTGATGTGGAAATTCCAGAAGAGACTCGTGTTTACCTAGACCGTCTCAAAGACCGTGTGACCTTGGTTTACTGGGATTATTATCAGGATAGCGAAGAAAAATACAATCGTAACTTCAGTAACCATCACAAGATTAGCCAGGATATCGCCTTTGCAGGCGGTGCTTGGAAGTGGATTGGTTTTACGCCCCACAACCAATTTAGTCG
Source organism: Streptococcus pseudopneumoniae (assembly GCF_001072925.1). GTDB lineage: Bacteria > Bacillota > Bacilli > Lactobacillales > Streptococcaceae > Streptococcus > Streptococcus pseudopneumoniae_Q. Next base: position 48,486 of record NZ_JVHE01000046.1, read on the forward strand.
CTTAGTAGCTATTGAAGCCAATAAAGCCTGCCGTGCCAATCAGATCAAAGAAGTCATCGTGACAGGTTGGGGGGACAATGGTGGGGAAACTGCCCAATTCTCTATTCTGCCAAGCTTACAAATCTGGGCAGAACTTAGCTATCGTGATGATTTAGAGCGTCTATCTGCTCATTTCAAGACCAATACTGGTCTATCAGTTGAGGACTTTATGCAGCTTGACCTGGCCAACCTCTTGCCTGACCTGCCAGACAATCTCAGTGGAATTAACCCCAACCGCTATGTCTTTTATCAGGATGTTCTTTGTCCGATTCTTGACAAGCACATGACACCTGAACAGGACAAACCACACTTTGCCCAGGCAGCTGAGACTCTTTCTGACATTACAGAAAAAGCTGGAGTCTATGCTTATCTTTTCGAAACTCAGGCCCAGTTGAATGCTATTTTAAGTGGCAAGGTTGATGTGGGACGACGCATTCGTCAAGCCTATCAAGCAGGCGATAAAGAGAGCTTGCAACAAATTGCCAGAGAGGAATTACCAAAACTCAGAAGCCAGATTGAAACCTTCCACCAACTCTTTAGCCGACAATGGTTGAAAGAAAACAAGGTCTTTGGCTTGGATACCGTAGACATCCGTATGGGTGGACTCTTGCAGCGGATCAAGCGAGCAGAAAGTCGTATTGAAAACTACCTAGCAGGCGAAATCTCTCGTATTGACGAACTAGACGTAGAGATCTTGCCATTTAATGATTTCTACGGAGACAAGGACTTCGCAGCAACAACAGCCAACCAATGGCATACCATTGCGACAGCTTCGACCATTTATACGACCTAGAAAAACTCTATTCAGGAAGAAAGTTTCTCGTGAAACACACTTCTTATTATAAAAAAAGTTCTCCACATAAAATAATTTGTGGAGTTTTTTCTATAATTAGTAGTTTAAACTATCCTTAAAATAAGAGTATACTATTTTTGTAAACGTTATCAAGTCTAAAAATTGTGAGATTATCAAGTTTTAGAAAAATAAAAAGGGAGGAAATTATGAACAAGTTTTCAAAAACTTTGAGAGATAATTGGATATTTCTCTTAATGGTTTTACCAGGGACACTTTGGTTGATCTTATTCTTCTACATCCCAGTATTTGGAAATGTGGTTGCCTTCAAAGACTACCATATGACTGGTGAAGGATTCGTCCATAGTATTATAAATAGTAAATGGGTTGGACTAGATAACTTCAGATTCTTATTTAGTTCAAAAGATGCCTTTGTCATCACTCGAAATACTGTCCTTTACAACCTTGGATTTATCTTTATTGGTTTGATCGTATCGGTTGGAATTGCCATTATCCTTAGTGAACTTCGCTCTAAGCAAATGGTTAAAATCTATCAAACTTCTATGTTATTCCCGTACTTCCTATCTTGGGTTATCATCAGTTTCTTTACAGATGCTTTCCTAAATATCGATAAAGGGCTTATCAATCACACCTTAGAAGCTCTCGGAATGAAAGGGATTAACTTCTACGCTGATGTAAGTATTTGGCCTTACCTCCTCCTCTTCCTAGGTATTTGGAAAGGCTTTGGATACAGTAGTGTTATGTACTACGCTACAATCATGGGTATTGACCCAACTTACTACGAAGCAGCGACAGTGGACGGTGCTAGCAAATGGCAACGTATCCGCAACGTAACCATCCCTCAGTTGACACCACTTGTGACAGTATTGACTATCCTTGCAGTCGGAAACATCTTCCGTGCAGACTTCGGTCTCTTCTATCAAATCCCTCACAACGCTGGTCAGCTCTATAGCGTAACAAACGTATTGGACGTCTATGTCTTTAATGGTTTGACACAGACAGCAGACATCGGTATGGCTTCAGCAGCCGGTCTCTATCAGTCAGTTGTCGGTTTGATTTTGGTTATCCTATCAAACTTACTTGCAAGACGTGTTGATCCTAACTCAGCACTATTCTAGAAAGGAGGAGCATATGGCAAAAAAAATTCAAAAAGAAAAAATTGATAATGTTGGCATACACTCCTTCAGCAAGAAAGCAGATATCTTCTTTAGTATCATTTCTGGTTTGCTGGCTTTCTCTTGTATCTTGCCTTTCATCTTTGTCATCATTATCTCAGTTACAGATGAGAAGAGTATTGTTCAATATGGATATAGCTTCTTCCCATCACAGTTTGGATTAGATGGTTTTGAGTTTTTGGCTCAGTTTAAAGATAAGATTTTACAAGCGCTCTTTATCTCAGTATTTGTGACAGTTGTCGGTACATTGACAAACGTCTTTATCACGACAACTTACGCCTATGCCATCTCACGTTCAACATTTAAGTATCGTAAATTCTTTACAATCTTTGCTCTTCTTAGTATGTTGTTCAACGCTGGTTTGGTACCAGGCTATATCGTAGTGACTCAATTGCTTCACCTTGGTGATACTATTTGGGCCTTGATTGTTCCAATGCTTCTATCACCATTCAACATCATGTTGATGCGTTCCTTCTTCAAGAAAACCATCCCAGAAGCAATCCTCGAATCAGCTCGTATCGATGGAGCTAGTGAAGCTCGTATCTTCTTCCAAATCTGTTTGCCACTGTCACTACCAGGTATCGCAACGATCACACTATTGACAGCGCTTGGATTCTGGAATGACTGGTTTAACGCCCTTCTTTACATCAAGAGTGATAACTTGTATCCATTGCAATATTTGCTCATGCAAATTCAAAACAACATGGATTACATTGCTAAGTCAGTTGGTATGTCAGGACAGCTTGCGGTTGCCCTACCAAAAGAAACAGGCCGTATGGCCATGGTCGTTGTTGCGACTGTTCCGATTGCGATCCTCTACCCATTCTTCCAACGCTACTTTGTAAAAGGTTTGACTATCGGTGGTGTTAAAGAGTAAGGAAGTCTAAGAAACAATGTTTCTTCTCTAACTCTGATTTTTCTGACAAAGGAAAATCAACAATTTAATTTTGTTAATAACTTTAAAAATAAAAAAAGGAGTTTTTATAATGAAAAACTGGAAAAAATATGCTTTTGCATCTGCTAGCCTTGTCGCTTTAGCTGCTAGCCTTGCTGCTTGTGGAAACCTTAAAGGAAATAACCAAAAAGCTGCTGAATCATCATCATCAGGTGATACAACTGTTATCAAAATGTACCAAATCGGTGACAAACCAGATAACTTGGATGAATTGCTAGAAAATGCAAACAAAATCATCGGAGAAAAAGTTGGCGCTAAATTGGATATCCAATACCTTGGTTGGGGTGACTACAGCAAGAAAATGTCAGTTATCACTTCATCAGGTGAAAACTATGATATCGCCTTTGCAGATAACTATGTCGTAAACGCTCAAAAAGGTGCTTATGCTGACTTGACAGAATTGTACAAGAAAGAAGGAGCTGACCTTTACAAAGCGCTTGACCCAGCTTACATCAAAGGTAACACTGTAAACGGTAAAATCTATGCAGTTCCAGTTGCAGCCAACGTTGCATCTTCACAAAACTTTGCCTTCAACGGCCCACTTCTTGAAAAATATGGAATCGATATCTCAGGTGTAACTTCATACGAAACACTTGAACCAGTATTGAAACAAATCAAAGAAAAAGCTCCAGATGTAATGCCATTCGCTGTTGGTAAAAACTTTATCCCATCAGAAAACTTTGACTACCCAGTTGCAAATGGTCTTCCATTCGTCATCGACCTTGAAGGTGACACTACTAAGATCGTAAACCGTTACGAAGTTCCTCGTTTCGTTGACCACTTGAAGACTCTTCACAAATTCTATGAAGCAGGATACATTCCAAAAGACGTAGCAACAAGCGAAACTTCATATGACCTTACTCAAGATACTTGGCTTGTTCGCGAAGAAACAGTAGGACCAGCTGACTACGGTAGCAGCTTGCTTTCTCGTGTTGCTAACAGAGACATCCAAATCAAACCATTTACTAACTTCATCAAGAAAAACCAAACAACTCAAGTTGCTAACTTTGTAATCTCAAACAACTCTAAGAACAAAGAAAAAGCAATGGAAGTGTTGAACCTCTTGAACACTAACCCAGAACTCTTGAACGGACTTGTTTATGGACCAGAAGGCAAGAACTGGGAAAAAGTTGCAGGTAAAGAAAACCGTGTTAAAGTCCTTGATGGATACAAAGGAAACACTCACATGTCAGGATGGAACACTGGTAACAACTGGATCCTTTACATCAACGAAAACGTTACAGATGAGCAAATCGCACAATCTAAGAAAGACTTGGAAACTGCAAAAGAATCTCCAGCGCTTGGATTCATCTTTAACACTGACAACGTGAAATCTGAAATCTCAGCTATCACTAACACTATGCAACAATTCGATACAGCTATCAACACTGGTACTGTAGACCCAGAAAAAGCTATTCCAGAATTGATGGAAAAACTTAAATCTGAAGGTGCTTACCAAAAAGTATTGGATGAAATGCAAAAACAATACGACGAATTCTTGAAAAGCAAAAAATCATAAGAATAATTGATTTCGTGTATTCATTCCTAAAAATTGCAATCACTGCCTTGTCTAGAGTCTTCTAGATAAGGTGGTGATTCTTTTTTTAACGTTTGCATATAATTATATGTATTTTGTTCAGAGTTTTGCTCTTACATATAACATTGGTCACAGATCTATGAAAAAATATCATCCATTATTTAAAATAAGTGCAATCTTATCCTACTTATTTTTCGTATATGGGCTTTCTCAGTTGACGCTTATGATCCAAAATTACTGGCAATTTTTTCTGGATCCGAAACCTTGTCAGTCTTGTCTTTATTGGCATCATGATAGGGATTTTAATCAAGACAGGCCATGGTTATCTTTTTGTCATTCCTAAGAAAAAATGGTTGTGGTATACAGTTTTGACGATTCTCGTAACTGTACTTTCCATATCTTTTAATTTCCAAACAGCTAGACATGTACAGTCTACCTCTGATGGCTGGGCTTTACTAATCGGCTATAGTGAGACAAATTTTGCTGAGTTAGGTCTCTACTTGACCTTATTTTTCCTAGGTCCTCTGATGGAAGAGTTGATATATAGGGGCTTGTTCCAACATGCCTTCTTTAAAGATTCGAAATTTGGGCTTGACCTGATTCTTCCTTCGGTTTTGTTTGCTCTTCCTCACTTTTCAAGCTTTCCCAATTTCCTAGATATTCTTGTTTTTTCGTCATTTGGAGTGTTTTGTGCGGGTTTAACTCGCTATACCAAGAGTATCTATCCTGGCTATGCAGTTCATGTTATCAATAATATCGTAGCTACCTTACCATTTTTGTTAACCTTTCTTCATCGAATACTCAGTTGAAACAAGATCTGAAAATGGGTCTTGTTTTCATTTTTCGGTCAAATAAATTGCATTCGCTTTCTTGGGAGAGTATACTGGTATAGTTGAATGAAAAATTCTGATAATTTAATCTTAGAAAAGAGAATCAATCTTATGTCAAAAGATATTCGAGTTTTACTTTACTATAAATATGTTCCAATCGAAAACGCTGAACAATTTGCTGCAGACCACTTGGCTTTCTGTAAGTCAATCGGCCTCAAAGGTCGTATCCTAGTCGCTGACGAAGGGATTAACGGAACCGTTTCTGGTGACTACGAAACAACCCAAAAATACATGGACTATGTTCACAGCCTTCCAGGTATGGAAGACCTCTGGTTCAAGATTGACGAAGAAAGTGAGCAAGCCTTCAAGAAGATGTTTGTTCGCTACAAGAAAGAGATTGTCCACCTTGGCTTAGAGGATGATAACTTTGACAACGACATCGACCCACTTGAAACAACAGGTGCTTACTTGTCTCCAAAGGAATTTAAAGAAGCTCTTCTAGACGAAGATACAGTTGTCCTTGATACTCGTAATGACTACGAGTACGATCTTGGCCATTTCCGTGGTGCTATTCGTCCAGACATCCGCAACTTCCGCGAGTTGCCACAATGGGTCCGTGATAACAAGGAAAAATTTATGGACAAGCGTGTCGTTGTTTACTGTACTGGTGGAGTCCGCTGTGAGAAATTCTCAGGTTGGATGGTCCGTGAAGGCTACAAAGATGTCGGTCAATTGCACGGTGGAATTGCGACTTATGGTAAAGATCCAGAGATTCAAGGAGAACTTTGGGATGGGAAAATGTACGTATTTGATGAACGTATTGCAGTCGATGTCAACCATGTCAATCCAACCATTGTAGGGAAAGATTGGTTTGATGGAACACCGTGTGAACGTTATGTCAACTGTGGAAATCCATTCTGTAACCGTCGTATCTTGGCATCAGAAGACAACGAAGATAAATATCTCCGTGGTTGTTCGCACGAGTGCCGTGTCCACCCACGCAATCGCTATGTTTTAGAGCATGAATTGACACAAGATCAAGTCATCGAGCGTTTAGCAGCGATTGGTGAGAACTTGGATCATTCTGAAGTTGTATAAAAGTAGGACAGTCCTTAGGGGCTGTTTTTTTCTATGCTTTTGACCAAAAAATCTTAAATTTGTTTCTGCATCTTTCAGGAAAATGGTGTATACTATATGTAAACGATTTCAAAGGAGACCATTTATGGTGAAAACATTTTTTATTCCAAATAAACAAAGTATTTTAGGACAACAGGAGATTCTTACAGCTAAGTCAGTCTTGGCCCTAGTAGATGGCTTAGAGTCACATAGTTATGACGCAGTCTATCTCCGTCAACCACTTAATCGCCTCGAGTATATCGAGTGTGGAATCGTAGGTAAGTCTCAATTTCTCTTTAAAGTTCGTTATGTAGATACTCAAAAAGGCTATCAAGTAATCATTCCTGACTTGATTACAAGAGTGGATTGGGAAATTGTAGAAGCTCTCTTACAAGCCTTGTCTAGCAAGGTTGGTGAAGCAGTTGAAGGCTTGGCAGACTTTGATTTGGCAGACTATTTCCGAGAAACTGTTAAAAACTATCTAGCGGATAAGGATGCTCATTTGGCCTTCTGCCAAGGAATTCTTTCAACTATTTACTTTGATAAGAAGGATTTAGAAAGTTTCCTAGAAGAAGATGGACTGGCACGTTTTGAAGCATTAGTCAAAAAGGTTCAAGAGTCAGATGCCTACCCTGCAAGTGCAAAATTCTACCCAGATAGTGAAGGTAAGATTCACGGCATCTATCACCTGGCTCAGGGGGTTAAGACCATTTTGCCCAAAGGGCCTGTTGTTCCCGTGCCTTATGTTGAGCAGTTGGCTGGTAAGGACCTTGTCTGGGAGATTGATCTGGTGAAAATCTCTGGAGATGGTTCTAAGCCTGAAGACTATGAAGCAGTAGCTAGACTGGATTATCAAGCCTTTTTAGAAGCTCTTCCAAAGGAACTTTGTCAGGATTTGGACGCCAACCAAATAGTGGTAGGAGCAGTTTCAGGAGAGGATTTTGAAGTCTTAGCAAATAGATAAATAAGGAATCTGTGACAAAAGTTTCTATAGAGTTAAAAAGCGGACAAGATTAGTTTTCTGATTATCAGAATTCTGTCTTGTTCGCTTTTTTGTTTCTAAAATTTTATAGTAATGATCCTCTAAAGTTAATATCTTTCTATCTCGCTACCTTTATCTTACATAAAAGCTAGGATTCGTAGATATTCAAATACTAGAGTCATTTCTGCTAGGAAGAAGAGAAATAGGATACCACCGTTAACTAGAAATGCTAAGAGAAGGCGATAGAAGGGATCAGTTTGGCTATCTTTACTTGGTCTTGAGATGGTATAGAGGTTGGCAAGAAGTACCAGACCAATGCTAATGAGGCAGAGAAGAGCCGCAAAGCGTAGACTATTAAAGAAGGCAAAGAAACTGGCAATACCTGTGAGCAGGAGAGGAAGGGCGAAGAGTCTGCTGTACTCTTGCAAGGATTTTTCCAGCGTCCAGTCATTGTCCTGATTGACAAAACGTTTAACTACAAATCCACCCATAAGGATAGAAAAGAAGAATAAACTTGTCGCTACCAAGATGGAGAAGATAGAAAAGAGATTCAGTGAAGGGAACTGCTCGCTGACATGAGAGTTGATAGCCGCCATATGGCCGTAGTAGTTATGCTTGATATGATAAATCGCACAGAAGAAACTAAGAGCAGAAAAGATAGTCAGCAGGGCAAAGGCATTATAACTATGTTTTTTATCTGTATCAATGCTTGTTGTCGGTTCTTTAAGGGCACCTTGTAGCCAAAACCAAAGATCAGCCAGTTCTTCTTTGAATACTGTGAATAGTGCTGTTTTGGCAGATACAGAATCTGGTAAAAACGGACTTTCCAAAGATTGACTTTTCTGAGAAGCTTCTTTAACAGGTTCTTCTGACTCGTCTATCTTTTCTGATTTTTCAGCGAGTTCTTCAGTCTCTACAGTTTCCTCACTAGTTTCCTTATCTTCTGGATTGGCTTGAGGATTTTCCTCAACTACTGGCGCCTCTTCTCTTGTCTCTGAATCTTCTTCAAGGAGAACTGAGTCGGATGGGCTATCTTTTTTATCATTGTTGGCTGTTTTTTCGAAATCAGCACTTTCAAACCATTCTTGAGTCATAATAGACCTCCCTTTTTTTGATTAATTTTTGAGTAGTAACTACTAGTTGTCTTTATTCATGATTTCTATAAGAAAGCAAGCGATCTTATTATGGGAAATAGATACTTTGATTAGATTTTGCGACGAGGAGATCTTGCGTATCTTTTTTTTCTGTTTTGTAAGGGTTCGCTAATGCTTCACCTTTACTACCTCCCGTAGGTATGTCACGTCTGTCTCGATGCCAACGATAGATATCACCATGTTCAGCAGAAAATTCAAGATTGATTCGATCAAGTTCCTTCTGAGATAACTCGAGTGAGATATCTTTTCTTGCCTCGAATTCCACTCGACCATGCACTTGGATATCGTCTGCCTTGATATGTTCATGATCTGCTTGGATGCGGCTATCTGTTAGACTAGTTTCAAATACATTGACAATTCCAACTGTGGTTATTTGGCTATTTTTAATCTCGCTATCAGTGATACGAAGGAGATATCCATTTGACAGAATCTTGGCATTGCTGATTTTTGCATTGGAAATCGAAAGGATACGATGGTTGACTTGAGCTGTAAGATTTTTTAAGTCCTTTCCTCTTGGTAATGAGAGAACAACTTCATCATTGCGACTAGAAATCCCGCTTGCGATATAGAGAATACCCTCGATACTAGAACCTATAGAGCGACGTGTAGTTGACTTGGTGTCAGTTATTTCAAGACTTTTCTCTTTGATAGAGTGTTGAAGATTTTCTTTTTCAGAGATGGTTGGATGATACTGAAGGTGAATCTTATCATCGTTTGACTCCGTAATGACGAGCGAATGTTCTGTTAGTGAGATGTTTAGATTTTCAATATCTTGATCAAAAACGAGTTCTTCCATTCGACTTTCAAATACTGGATTTTGAGACATTGCAAGGAGGCTTCTGACACCATCTGTTTGGATCCCGATGATCATCATGGAAAAACCAATGATACTGGTAACAACACCAAAGATAAGAAATCCTTTTGTCCATTTACGCATGTCTTTCACCTCTCTTTCCTCTATTAAGAATCCATTGGATAAGTCGAAGGACTAGTAATCCAAAGAAACGGGTCACATAGGAAGTTGCTAGCAAGACTAGAGACGAAGCTCCGATCGCTAATAAACCTCCACCAAAAATCAGTACAAAAGCAGATGTCGATTCAGCCAGAACGTAGAAGCTTTCAAATAGGAGAACGCCTCCTAGGATTAGTCCAGCTACTGATACAGCAAAGAAGGCAATAAGTACGCTGACAGCGGCGATAAAAATCCCGATGATAGCCATGAGAAGAGCAATTCCGACCGGAATTCCGATAGGAGCTGCAAGAAGGGCTAGTAGGGCGATGCGTAAAATATGGCGGTCGTTCTTGCTGGAATTTTCTTCGTTGATTTTCTTATCAAGAAGTGTAGTCAGGACATCATGGGCAGCTTCTTTTGGACTTCCCAGGCTAGCGATAAGCTCCTCCTCACCTTCTGGCCCAGCATCATCAAAGAGTTCTTTGAAGTAGTCCATGGCTTCGATACGATCAGATTGAGGCAGCTTCATCAGATAGGCTTCAAGCTGATTCAAATATTCAGTTCTTGTCATGGCGAATGCTCCCTTCTATGATGCCATTGATAGTGTCAGTGTAGAGTGTCCATTCTTCTCGAAGGACAAAGAGTTGCTCCTCTCCAATCTCTGTCAAGGAGTAGTACTTCCGCATCCGACCTTGGTATTCGCGAGAGTATGTAGTCAGATAGCGGTTGGTTTCCAGTTTTTTCAAGATGGGGTAGAGGGTAGATTCCTTGATTTTGGCAATGAGTTTAATGGTTTGGCTAATCTCATAACCATAGGAATCCCCTTGTTCTAGGATGGCCAAGATGAGAAATTCAATCAAGGCCGATGATGTTGGAAAATACATGGGGCACCTCCTTTTTTAGTATGTAAAAATTTTATATATAATTATTCTACACATACATCATACATCTATTTGTAAGCCCTGTCAAGCAATATGTGTAAAATTTTTATATATAAAAATCTCCTAGTAAAAACTAGAAGATTGGAGGCTGTTTTGCATTACTTTGAGGCAATGCCTATCTGCAATCCTCATTATAAATGGGCGGAAGATAAAAATACTTGTCTTCAATCTTGATTTTGGCACAGAGGATGCCGTTTTGATAGACATATCCGTTAAATGGAGGATAGCTATCCAAGTCTTCTAGGATATTCTCAGGCAAAGATCTGAAATTGTAATCCCTCAGAGCCCCAGAACCAATCAATCTTTCAGTCCGATAAGCCTTGATTTCTTTTTCATATTTTTTGAGAAATTCTTCTCGTTTCCTTTCAAAGAGAGCCAAATCTCCGTCATCTAACTCGTAATAGCGTTCGTAACCAGCAATCCAAGAAATATAAACACACAGTAAAGATTTTTCTATCTCAGGAGAGTAGCCAATTGTAAAGTAATTTTCTTTGTCGACCTGCCGATTTTCTACTGTGATAGTCTGTATAAAGTTAGTCATGATAATCTCCGTTTCAGGAATGAACTAGAAAGGCTTCTCATTTAAAAATCCTTTAGCTCATCAAAGATTTCTATAAATTTTTCTTTGTCCATTCCTAAATCTTCAGGTAGTAAATCTAAGATCTCAACTAGGGCACTATAGATATCCTCTCTCTCGATTGTTTCAATAAAACAGTTACGTTTGTCCATTTTATTGAAACCTTGAGTATATTCTCTTATGAGAACTTCTACGTTTGTCATAGTGTTCTCATTGGGGTTTTCTAGAAGCTTTATAAGGCTTGCTCTAGTCTTTCTATATAGAGAGGCTGCTTTTTTTGCATTTGCGGTTGAAATATTTTCTTGTCCATCCCATGAGCGAAATGGATTATCTAGGTTTTGGGCTAGCCATTCAGCTTTCCTCGGTTTTGTTATCCAAAGATTCAGTCCCTTGTCCTGCAGTTTTTTATAATATTTTTTGGCTACTTTAGCTGCATCTTCTGGTAAGCTACTCATCCAAAACATGCTTAATTGAGGTAAATCTTCTGGTTTTGGGATATCCTCTGCAGTAAAGCCAAACAAATCAACGGTTGAAAAATTGACTAACTCTTTGAACTCTGATAATTTATGGAAATTAAGAATATGACCAGGTTTCCCCCACAATCTTAATTCCCTAAGCCTTGGATAGTTATTCAAGATTTGTGCAAAGTCTATTTCGAGGATGTTAGAACAATGGATGGCTCCCAAATCCTTTAATCCCAGCACCTTGGGTAGAGAGTTGTCAAGGTGTAATCGTAAGCTGGCTCCATGGTTTTTTACAAGTATCTGACAATTGTCGCTCATGTCTCCTAATAAGAGTAGCTCCTCCAAATCATCATTCAATCTAAGTTCCTCTACACCTGTCAAATCAATGGAAAGTCGATGTATGGATGTCTTAGAAAAATCCAGTTTTGTTTGTCCATGATTTTCAAGAACTAGTTCTGTAATAAAAGGAGTCGACTGTAAATATTCATATATATTTTTATGCCATTTAGTTAATTCTAACTTAGATAAACAAGGGAAGACCTTTAATTCTAATGCGTCTTCAAAAGGCGTCCACTCGTCATTAATATTGTGTTTAGAAATACGGTAGTCATTCCCTGCAAATGAAACCTTTTCCTTGCTTTTATCTGCTTTCTTAAATAAATCTCTTTTTTCTTTTGGGATTTCTTGCCATTTCAGTTGCCTATAAATATCGTAACCATTCCCCCAAAACATAGCATATGTGTTTGTGCTTTCGGTTGTTAATGGTGTTGTATTCCCAATAAAAATATAATTTGACGGTACATGAATATCAACATTACACAGATGCAAGCCTCTATCCCAGTACATAAAATCAATGTACAGTGGCTTTAAGAAAGATAGTTCTTCTTCTGTAAGAGGTTGTTCTCCTGACCAGTCTAATGACAGTAGGACAGCCTGCGGCTTTTTCTCTCCCTCTTCTATCTTGGTTATCTGACAAGCTATGTATTTTTTTAGGTGGAAATTGTAAACACAATAGACGTCCCCTGCTTTTGCTAGCATATAAATTTCTCCTTAAATGTTACTACATTTTCAATAGTCTTTTTAGACTTTTAAACAAATACTTGTTTGTAATTGAGTTAAAACAAGTAAAGTTCTTTAAGATTTTATTTTAGATAGATTTCTGGTTTCTCAATGACTGAGCCATCCTTCAATTTTGGGAATTGAAGGATTACATGATGCAAGAGTTTAACCTCCTTGGAAGGTTTGATTGTTAGATATTCTAGCTTTATCAGATTAATGATTGAAGTTGCGTCCTTACTTTTTAGGTTACCAGTAAAAAAGCTGAAATAGCGTAACTATGGTATATCATTTAAAAAGTTAGAGGAATCTACATGGATGTTTTTAGGGGCAAAACAATCCCCTTCCATTGAGAGATAAATTGTATAATTGTTTCCATCATAGGTATATTATAGCATGTTTTAGCTTAACGAAAGTCTTGTGAGGAGGCCTTTCAAACCTTTTTAAAAGAAAAAAGCCAGACAGATGTCTAGCTTGAAAAGTGAGTTTATTGTAGTAAATTCTAAAATTTTTTAGAGGATTTTATCAGCTCGATCCACCATAAAGAGGGCGATTGTCATGATGATATCAATTACTAGAAGAATCAGTACCGCTGGAACCCAAGACTGGAACATGTTAAAACTGTAACCAAAGAGAGTTGGTCCAAAGGCAGCTAGAATGTAACCACCGGTCTGGGCAAGACCAGATAATTGGGCCGTCTTTTCAGGAGAGCTGGTTTTGATGGAGAAGCAAACCATGAGGTAAGGGAAAAGAGCGCTACAAGCAGTACCAATCAAGAGATGGGCAACCAACCAATACAAGAAACTGTTGCTTGGGTATAAAAGCATGGCAATTCCTAACATACCAGCCAGAGAGATGATTGTTAACATGATTTGACGGTGACGATTTGACAAACGCGTCGTTAAACTTGGAATGGTCATGGAGAAGGGAATGCTAATTAGTGAAAAGATAGAAGCCAGAAGTCCGGCATCCGTATGAGCTAGCCCTGCACTGATGGCCATGGTTGGTAACCAGGTCATACTGGTATAGAAGAGTAAGGACTGAAGTCCACCGAAGACAATAATAGCCCAAACTTGCTTGCTTTTTAGGATATTCTCTTTTTCTTTTTTCTCTTCATGCCTTTCTAGAAAATGATTGTGGCCATGGTTGGGGAACCAGACCAATAAGGTTAGCAGGCAGACCATGGACAGGCAGAGAATCAGCCCTTTCCAAGATGTTGCCTGAGTAATGGGTACAGAGAGGTAGGAAGCTAGTGCTGTCGCGATTCCCATAGTCGTCACATAAACCGTTGTCAGGAAGCTAATCTTTTGTGGGTAGTTTGCCTGAATCATGCTAGGAAGAAGTACGTTAAAAATAGCGACACTTGCTCCGATGAGTAAGGTTCCCAGATAGAGCAGAGGGAGATTGAAGATACGAATCACTGAACCGATGGTTAAGACGAGGAGGCTGTAGGTAAAAAGATGCTCAAGTCCAATCTTTTGAGCCAAACGCGTCGCAAAAGAGGAGAAAAGAGCAAACATCAGGAGAGGAAGGCTGGTCAAAACCCCAAGTGAGCTGACCTCAACTCCTAGACCTTGAGCAATATCTCCCAAAACAGTTGGTAAGGCCGTAAAAGGAGCTCTTAAGACCGCTCCGATTAAGATAATTCCTAGGATAAAAAAGAGTGATCGTTTTTTCATGTGAACCTCAATAAACTGATTTTGATAACAGCTTATTTTAAGGCTTTTTCCTATAGATGTCAAGATAGTGTGAGGGAATCGGCTATTTAGCTCAGTGAAATCATGGGTAAAAAGGAGGAGAGATTTACTAGTTTTTTTCTGGGATTCAAATAAAAATAGGAAAGTCTGAAAAATTGTGATAAAATAGTGAAAGAAAATCTATATATTGGAGAGAAACTGTGTCTGTAAATCGGAAATTTAGTGTCTTGATGTCAGTCTATATCAAAGAGAATCCAGCCTTTTTGAAAGAGGCGGTCGAGAGCATCTTACATCAAACACTCCAACCAAGCGAAGTGGTTATCGTTGAAGATGGTCCGCTGACACCTGAACTATATCAAGTTTTGGAGGAATTGGAAGCACAGTCAAGCATTCCAATTAAACGATGTCCGCTTGAGCAAAATCGTGGTCTAGGATTGGCACTCAAGTATGGTGTTATACAGTGCCAATATGATGTTATTGCCCGAATGGATACAGATGATATTGCTGTCGAAGACCGTTTTGAGCAACAGTTTGACTTGATGGAAACAGAAAATTTGGATCTACTAGGCGGTCATATTGCAGAATTCATCGATCAACCTGATGAAATTGTTTCTTACCGTCGTGTGCCGATTAAGCACGAAGAGATTATCGCCTACCAACGTATGAGAAGTGCCTTTAATCATATGACGGTTATGTTTAAAAAAGAGATGGTTCTTAAGGCAGGTAACTATGAAGATGGGCTCTATATGGAAGATGATTTGCTCTGGCTCAATATGATTAGTGCTGGTGCTCGGACTGGAAATGTGGATCAGATTCTTTGTAAGGTACGCGTGGGAGCGGGGATGTTTGAACGCCGTGGTGGCCTTCGCTATCTTAAACTCTATCGCCAGGCACGTCAAAGAATGCACGCGCGTGGACAGATTTCTTATGGCGAATATCTGAAAAGTGTTTTAATCCAAGTTGTCGTTGCCCTATGTCCAGGCTTTGTCCGACAGTTCATATTTTTAAAACTATTGAGAAAAAGCAAATAACTAATCGGTTTTAGAAAAATATCTTGTAATTACTAGAAAATGTGATTTTGTGTAGGAGGATACCATTCACATGAATAAAAAAATGACAGATTATGTAATTGATCTTGTTGAAGTGTTAAATAAACAACAAAAACAAGTCTTTTGGGGGATTTTTGATGCTGCCAGCATGATTTCCTCAATCATTGTTTCTTATATCTTGTTTTATGGATTGATCAATCCAGCTCCTGTGGACTATGTCATCTATACAAGCTTGACCTTCCTTTTCTATCAAATCATGATTGGATTCTGGGGGCTCAATGCTAGTATTAGTCGCTATAGCAAGATCACAGACTTTATGAAGATATTCATCGGAGTAAGTGTCAGCAGTGTTTTGTCTTATCTTCTTTGCTATGCCTTCTTGCCACTTTTCTCTGTACGTTTTATCGTTCTCTTTATCTTGCTCAGCACCTTCTTGATCTTGCTCCCACGTATTACTTGGCAGTTGATCTATTCAAGACGTAAAAAGAGTGATGGAGAAGGGGAACACCGTCGTACCTTCTTGATTGGTGCGGGAGACGGTGGAGCTCTCTTTATGAACAGCTACCAACATCCTACGAGTGATCTTGAGTTAGTGGGTATTTTGGACAATGATGAAAAGAAAAAAGGTCAAAAACTAGGTGGAATCCCAGTCTTAGGATCTTATGAACAGTTACCAGAACTCTCAAAACGTCATCAGATTGAAAAAGTTATCGTTGCGATTCCTTCTCTTGATCCATCCGAGTATGAGCGTATCCTAAAAATGTGTAACCAACTTGGCTTGAAGTGTTATAAGATGCCCAAGATTGAGTCGGTTGTACAAGGATTGCATCCTCAGGTAGGTGGTTTCCAAAAAATCGATATTACTGACCTTTTGGGACGTAAAGAAATTCAACTAGATGAGTCACGCCTAGGCTCAGAAATTACTGGAAAAACCATCTTAGTGACAGGTGCAGGAGGTTCTATCGGGTCTGAGATTTGCCGTCAGGTTAGTCGCTTTAATCCAGAGCGCGTGGTTCTCTTGGGTCATGGGGAAAACTCCATTTATCTGATCTATCATGAATTGATTCGTAGCTTCCAAGGAATTGACTATGTTCCTGTGATTGCAGACATCCAAGACTACGATCGCTTGCTTCAAGTATTTGAGCAGTACCAACCGGCCATTGTTTACCACGCTGCTGCCCATAAGCACGTGCCAATGATGGAACGCAATCCCAAAGAAGCCTTTAAAAATAATATCCTCGGAACTTACAATGTTGCTAAGGCAGTTGACGCCGCTAAGGTACCAAAAATGGTTATGATTTCGACCGATAAGGCCGTTAATCCACCAAACGTAATGGGAGCTACCAAACGTGTGGCAGAGTTGATTGTTACAGGATTCAACCAACGTAGTCAGTCTACCTATTGTGCGGTTCGTTTTGGGAATGTTCTTGGTAGCCGTGGTAGTGTGATTCCAGTATTTGAGCGTCAGATTGCAGAGGGTGGTCCAGTGACTGTGACGGACTTCCGTATGACTCGTTACTTTATGACCATTCCAGAAGCTAGCCGTTTGGTGATCCATGCAGGAGCTTATGCTAAAGATGGAGAAGTCTTTATCCTTGATATGGGCAAACCAGTTAAGATTTATGATTTGGCCAAGAAAATGGTTCTTCTTAGTGGACGTACTGAAAATGAAATTCCGATTGTAGAAGTAGGGATTCGTCCAGGTGAGAAACTCTATGAGGAGTTGTTGGTATCTACTGAATTGGTTGATAATCAAGTCATGGATAAGATTTTTGTTGGTAAGGTTAATGTCATGCCGCTTGAAGTTATCAATCAAAAGATTGAAGAATTCCGTGCTTTGCAAGGTTCAGAGTTGAAGCAAGCTATTATCGGTTTTGCTAACGAAACAACTCACATTCATTAAAAAAGAAAAAAGGTATGATTCCTAGCTTCATGTTAGAGGTAAGTGGAATCATACCTTTTATTAATAACAGCTACTCCTTTACCAATTTTTTGGCTCTTTGTCAACTGTAGTGGGTTGAATAAAAGCTAACATCTGGAGAGGACAATTGTT
>NZ_JVHE01000047.1:0-37853 GCF_001072925.1 Streptococcus pseudopneumoniae
GCTACCGCGTCAAAGTTTGATTGCTAATAAAAAGTGAGGTCGGGATCTTTTGTCCCAACCTCTTTTACGGACTATCAAACTGATATTTCCTATTAGATTATTGACTAGATTTCCCCTTTTCCAAAAGCTTGATCATCTCATTTTTACGTTCTTCCAACTCTGCAATTTGCTGAAGCAATAGCTCTGAAAAATCACATTCAAGCTCTTCAGTTTCGCCACTATTATACCAATCTAGAGCTACTATATGATTGTCCTTATCAAAGCAGAAAATCACATCTCCATCCCCGATGATAGATAGAAATGGAATATAGTCAACAAATCCTAAATCATGTAATTCCTTAGTTTTTATTCGAATGTCTAGGAAGTCTGGGATGCCATTTGCAATTCCCAAGACCTTGATACCTCGGCAGAAGGTCCAAAAAGGGGCTACATCGTAAGCCTTGGCTCTTGGCCATAGCTCTTCCCTGACTTCCATAAAGAGACCTCCCAGAGATGACATGGTGAATTCCCTGAAATCTTCTGGCAGACGAATGCCGTATTTATTTTCAAAATCCTGAACATCTTCTTCCGATGGTTCATTGCCCATGCAAGCGACAACTTGATAAGTGTCCTTATCATAGTGACGAAAATAATCATAAACTTCCTTGAGTGCCATTATCCAACTCCTTATCCTACATAGATATACTCAATAACCACATCACATAGTTGATGATCCTTGTCATAGCCAAAGTAAACAGGATAATTTCCATCTCCAAAACCAGATTGTATCATTGGAATAGTCAGGTCTGTATGTGGTATTTTAAAGTTAATCCAATCACCGCCTTCTCGTTGACATAGGGGATGTTCTATGGCATTTTGAGCAAAAATTTCCTCAAAGAAATCATCATAGATGTTTTTTTCAGGATTTTCTTGATACCATTTTTCTTCAAAATCACAGTAGGCATTTTTTGTCTCAACATCCACAATAGTTGCCAAGCCTGCATCGACTGAAAATCCAAAATAAGAATCTTCTTCAACAGAATCCAGGTTTTCAGTACCAGTTAAAGCTTCATAGTAAACAACTGGAAGTTTATCTGTAAATTGAACTCTTGTTGCAACATACCTATAATGATCTTCTTCGATTTTAACTACCAAGGTTTTGAGAGGAAATGTTCCTTTTGGAACGGTCTCTAAATAGGGTTTTTCATTCCTACGGAGCCAGACCAAGGGATCCCTAACTAAAATTTCTCCACTTGGGAAGGTCACTTCCCCCATATCTAAGACAAAGACTTCCTTGCCGTCTATTTCTTTCATCTCGAAACACGCTGCGTAATTGACAGACGAGGTCAAAATATGTTTGATTTCTTGGTATTTTTGCAACCATTCTTCAGAAACTTGAAGTTTTTCCATCGGTCTTTCCTTTCTGGTTTAAAACAAGCATGTGTTGGAGTTAAAAACCGGTTTAAATCGAATCTAAATAAACTACAAATCCATCAGGTAAGATGACTTGATGTCCATCTTCAAGCTGGCAATGACTAGCTAAATCAACTGAATCTCTATCTAAAACAAAGTTCTCAGAAGACTGGTTAAAGATGGCTTGAACGTCTTTCCCTTCATAGTTCCATTTCAAAGCTAGAACATCTGGTTTCACTTCTTGCAAGCTATAGGAACCATGCTGGATAATACTTGCAACTTCCTTACGAACCTTGATTAATTCCTTCATGAAAATCAGCATGTCATTGTCTTCAGACACACGGTCCCAAGGCATGACACGACGGCAATCGGGATCTGGTCCACCTTTAAGTGCCAGCTCTGTTCCGTAATAGATACAAGGAGTCCCTTTTTGAAGATAGAGGAAAGTTAGAGCAGCCTTGACATGCTGGACATTTCCTTTGGCAGTTGTAAGGATACGCTCTGTATCGTGAGAATCCAGAAGGTTAAACATCACTTCTGAGATTTGTTGCTTGTAGTACATTGACTGGCTATTGATTTCTGAAATGAACTGCTCTGCCTTTTTATGCTGACGCAGGAAATAATCCTTGATACTTTCAGAAAGCGGGTAGTTCATGACAGCATGGAACTCATCTCCTTTTAGCCAAGGCTGAGACGTATGCCAGATTTCACCTAAAATATACAAATCAGGCTTTTTAGCTAGAACTGCCTTTCTGAAATCTCTCCAGAACTGGTGGTCAATTTCATTAGCAACGTCCAAACGCCAAGCATCGATATCAAAATTCTCAATCCAGTAGGTCGCAACACTTAAAAGATAAGCTTTAACCTCAGGATTGGCCGTATTTAACTTAGGCATATAGCTAGCAAAGGCAAAAGTATGATAAGGGAGTTGTCTTGGATTCTTAAGTTTATCCTCAGTAACTGGGAATTCTTGTATATGGAACCAATCTTTATAAACTGAGTTTTCTCCATTTTTTAGAACATCCTGCCATTGGACTGACTGATTGCCAATATGATTAAATACTGCATCTAGCATAATCTTGATACCACGTTTGTGGGCTTCCTCGACTAGAGTAGCAAAGACTTCCTTATCCCCAAAGTGACGGTCGATTTCAAAATAATCCGTCGTATCGTACTTATGATTGGTTGTAGCTTCAAAAATCGGACATAGGTAAAGTCCAGTGATTCCCAAATCTTTAAGATAGTCTAAATGGTCGATAATTCCTTGTATATCTCCACCAAAAAAGTCATCCCTGTTAGGCGCAAGCTCAGCATCCCACTCTCGAGCTCCATCTGGAGTTAGATTAGGATTTCCATTAGCAAATCGTTCTGGGAAAATCTGATACCAAACGGTATTTGAAACCCAGTCAGGAACTTGGCAACCGTCAATTTCGTGAATATAAGGAAGCTTAAAGCCATTTCCTTCCGAATCCAAGTTTTCTTGAGTATGTTCTACACACCCCTTATCACCGTAAAAAACACCCTGACTTTCCTCATCAAGGAGCTCAAAGAGATACTGAATCCGTGCAAAATCAACCGATACCGTAACCTGCCAATAGTCAAATAGGGCATCTGAGGTTACTTTGGTCATTTCTTTCTTGGCTTCATACTTATCCTCAATGAAAATAAAAGGATCCCCATAGTGCAGGATGACCTGCTGAATGTCATTTTTCTTGGTTCTGATTCGGATATGTAGCTGATCTTCTTTATACAGATAAGCATACTCTGATTCTGGTCTATGATAAATGGCTGTTAATTCCATGTCTTGTCTCCTAAATAATCAACAAAAAACGCAAACGTTTTCATAATTGCTAGTTCTAGTATACTATTTTAAGATTCGATTTGCAATTTTTATACCAGTTTTACGATAGATATATAGATGGACAAGGGTAAAATTGAGTAGACTCTTTATGAGCTTTAAAAGAGAGTTTCCATGAACCGGAAAACTCTCCATCATTACGAATCAGATGATTAGAATAAATGCTATCTGATATCTTTAATCTTCTAAAATGAA
Source organism: Streptococcus pseudopneumoniae (assembly GCF_001072925.1). Classification (GTDB taxonomy): domain Bacteria; phylum Bacillota; class Bacilli; order Lactobacillales; family Streptococcaceae; genus Streptococcus; species Streptococcus pseudopneumoniae_Q. The sequence goes on from NZ_JVHE01000047.1 coordinate 3,446, forward strand.
AATTTCTTCAACATGTAGTTGTAGCAACCTTGCAATTTTCATTGCTAGTTCAAGTGTAGGATTGTACTTGTCATTCTCGATAGCAATAATGGTTTGTCGACTAACGCCTAATATTTTTGCCATATCTTCCTGACGTAGTCCTTCAGACTTTCTTAGCTGTTTGATATTATTTTTCATACAGCATTAGTCTTTCTGAAAACAATAAATGCCAATTGCCAAAACTACGATAAGGATAACAACCATCAAAATTACTCCTTGAACAAGTTTATTAGGTTCTTTAAAATCTTCATCACCATCAACCATTTTCTGTTTTATGGCAATTTGTGTAAATCCTTGAACAGAAATAGATAAACATAAAATCAGACATGGTAACATTTCAAGTTCAATGCCTTTTGTAATAGATTGATAAATATTAAATACTGTCCATCCACATAAGCCAAATAGAGCCGTTTTATAACCCCATTCCTCAGAACGTAGCTGAATCGCTCTGTCCATTTCATCCATTTTTCTCATAGTCCTGTTCCTCCAATCTGTCAAAACAATGTTAAGAGCTCTTTACATTTTTTATTATACTCTAAATCGATGAAATGTCAAGATGTTTTAACATTTTTAATTTTTTTATTTTCTTCATCTATTCTAAGAATATTCCTAACTCCAATTTACAGCCTAGTCAATCTGACAAAGGGCAAGTTCTTTTAATCCTCTGTCGTAAAGGAAGGTTAAACAAAAGTTGTCTGTCATATTTTGAAGCTTGTGTTTACTCATTCCTCTAGGCAAGGCTATATCGCACCATTCTCTTGTTGCCAGAGAAAATAGCTTTTGCTTGCCCTTCCAATCATCATTCTTAAATAGGGGGTTCAGGATAAGATAAGGCGAATCCGTAAAGAGTCCATTGACACCAGCTTTTTTACCTGAAGCCTTTAAATGTTCAGATTCTAATAACTTTTCAATAATACGACCATCACTAGAGATTTTAACAAGAGCATAATAGTCCATGCCCCATTTATTGACAGAGGTTTGACTTTCTCCAGAGCTAAAGGCATAGAGCTCTTGCTTCCAACATTTCATACTATCAATTTTAGGACAAGCATCAGAGCTCGTGTCGTGGTGATTTAACTCTTTTTTATCAATATGCGAATAAGTGGTCCACTTCGCCTGCTTTTTCTCCCTATCAAACTCTAAAAGGGCAAAGTTTCTTGCTTGGTTTGTATAAACTTGATCTTCAAAACACACGGGTATCTGGTCGCTATCTGATACGATTTGAAAATATCTCTCTTGTGCCTTTTTAGGAAGTATACTTTGCGGATTCTTTATGGCAATGATTTCTGGATTAGAAAAATCACCAGTATAATAGACTATTTCCTTGCCAGCCTTGATGATGCCAATATTTTGTCCATCTGTAAAGAGTAGAGGCTCTTCCTCCCAAACATGGTCACAATCCCAAGCATCTATCTCCTTCACACCCAAAGGTGATACTTCAAGCAGACAGTAGAGATTGGAAGCTTCCTTCTCACTGGTTAAGACAAAGGCTCTACCACCCTGTAACATGACAGAATTGAGAACACTATTGTATTCCTTGTCTAGTTCCCATTTATTCAATAGACTTAACTTTAACTTCCCCATTTTCTCTCTCCTAATCCATCACCACTCGTTGATGGCAAATAGAATGGCTGATCTAATATTTCTTAGCAATTGATCTGAAAGTTCATCGTATACTTGACCCAGTCCCTTATCTTGTGCCAGCCATCCAGGTTCATCATTCCAGGAGCCCATTGCTCCAAAAACATCCGCTGCACTTGCAGCTCTAAATATGCTTAAATGTTGCGGTGGAATTTGAGGTTCTGCCAGTCCTTTACCAGATTCTGGATCTAGCAAAAAGTTTCTAGCAGAGTGAAAGACTTTGGCAAAGTTGTCACATTCAATTTTACTTGCTAAATCTTCTATACGAGACAATATGTCCTTAAATTCTTCGATATTATTTTCATAGTGGGGAATGTCTTGAGAAGACCTTTCCCATTCATACTCGGTGTAGGTAACATCCCAGCCCCTACCTGAGGAAGCAGCTTCCCAATTTGGTAGGAAATAACTTGCCTTCCCATCTTTATAAAAACAGAGAATTGAACTCTGTGTCGTATTAGAGAATCCTAAAATACCTCTGTCTTCAACTGAAATAGGACAAAATAATTGTAAGTCCTTCAAACCTTTTTCCTTAAGATTTTCAAACCAGTCAGATACAGATAGTTCTATAACTTCCCCATTTTCTGACGGCAAAATTTGAAAGCTCAACTTATTTGTATATTTTTCAGGATTATAGCATATTTCTTTACCACTTTTTAAAGCCTTCCTAGCTGCTGCCACGATACAGGCTATCTGATACATTTGTCCATTCATATGATTTCTTCCATTATCCCTTCAATCAGATTTGTAAGGCTTTTAGCCGCATAGATCACCTGGTCAGGATCATGGATGTAGCAAATAACCTGTCCTTCCTGACCCTCCTGATCTGGATCAAAATCCAGCATAAGATAACAAGAGTCACAATACTGAGCAAAAGGAAGCCATTTTTTATTAAAAAGATAAGGCTTAATTCTACTATCATGCATGTTTTCTAGGTCTTGACTAGAAAAATAGTCGGGAAATTCGGTTAACAGAGCATCTCTATTTTGAAAGTACTTTTTACAAGTCTCAATTTCCTGTAGACTCATGAGAGAAAAAGTCAAATCTCTCTGGTCAATTACACAAGGTAAAATAGAGAGGTATTTACTCCCATTTTTATAGCTATAAAGCTCTTTGAAGTCACTAGGTAGACGAATACCAAATCTTTCCTCAAAGGCTTGAAGCTCTTCTTCGGAAGCACCAGAAATGCCCTGATAATCTTCCAGATATCCTTCCTCTACAGGATCATCCAAATCCCAGACTTCAAAACACTCACAAATATAAGTTTCTATTTTTTTAACTTGGTCAATTAGTTGCATCATTTCACCATGATTTCTTTATTTTATCTGTCTTCCAATGCTTTTTAACGCTTATAACTTGTTTTTTCTAGGAGCAGGGGTTCAGAATTTTGCTTAACCCAAGCAAGAGCTAGCTGACACAGGCGGTCTAGGCGAGGCTCGTCATCAAAATCTTTCCCATGAACTTGAGCAATAAGCTCTTTAGTCTCTTCCAATTCTTGGTCTGAAAGAGGGATTCCTAGAGACAAGTATTGAGGGAGAGCCTGAAGCATTTTTCTATAGTCCCTGTCCCAGTTGACCCCACCATTGCGATCCAGTTCATCTCGAACTCGACCTGGTATACGGATAACTTCCCCCTGAACAGTTTTTGCTGCTCCACTTGAAGGAATCAAGAAGGACCAAAGTTCCTCGTATTGCTCCTCCCAACTACCTTCTTTTACGAGAATCGGAGAAACTCCATCGTGGGTTATTCGTTTGGCTACCGGCTTGACATCAAACAAAGCATAAAGTTTTTCTAGACCCTGATCTGCTGCTTCTAGATAATCGGGATTGATCCCTTCTCTATGAAATTCAAAATCCTTACCAATATTTTCAACCTTTTCTTTCATAGCAGATGTTTTCTTAGCACCTGCATCCAGCAGCATAGAGGCAATTTCAGCTGTTTGGGCAATATAAATCCCCCGACAAACCATCAAGACTGAAGCTAGTGGGGTTCTTCCCATATCATTTTTAGCATTGACATCTGCTCCCTTATCAATCAAAAGTTTGACAGTCTTAGGATGGAAAAACTCAGCTGCTACATGTAGGGGGGTCTCACCATAGGTATTAGGTTTTCCAATGTCTGCCCCCAATTCGAGCAAGAGTTTTACAGTCTCTCTTCCCATGGTTGCCTGACGGTACAAAGGAGTCGCTCCATAATAATCAGGGATATTGATATCTAAGCCTTTTTCCACCAGCCAGATAACCAATTCATCTGGGACTCCTCCCATATGCAGAGGTGTACATAAGCTAAATCTTCCATCATGAGCGGTTAATTCACAACGATCATAGACTGCTTTAAGGGCTTCAATATTTCCCTCATCCATTAAATCCTTAAACTCTTTTGGTAAGGTTACTCTTTTCTTTGCCATATTTAGTTCCTTTCTTCTGATTTAGCATCTAGGGCAAGCCAATGAAGATTGTCAACAGTTTTCAAGGTCAGGGCTTGTCCATCATAATCATTTTTCAACTCAAGACCGTTTTGCTCAATAGATATATGATTGTACCAGTGGTCTAGGCTGGCGTATTCCCCCGTATGAATGTCGATGAGCATACTCGTTATGGGATCCCAAGTCCCTTTCTTAACTGTTTCTGCTAAGAGGTAGTAAGCATCTAAAAACATGAGATTTCTCCCATAGATCCAAAAGGGCAGATCAAGCCCCAACAAAGGCAACTTGGCAGAAAAAATCTCATCACCGTGTGGTGGAACGGTTTCATAATGAAATTCTATCTCACTGCCATAATAGGCAATCAGGGCTCCCTGACTTCCGATATTTTGAGGAATCCCTTCCTCAGCTACAATAAATTCCATGACTTGCTCCTTCTATTTTCAATCATAAAATCCGACCAGACTCTGCCAAAATATCAAACTGGACGCATGGCCTTTTCTAGTCATCAAGTGGATGAAGTCACTTTCACAACCCTTCCAAACTGCAGATTGAGCCGTTCCCATGGCTCTAACAAATGCTAGAAAATCTGATGCCAGCCATATTTTTTCATCATAGTTCATCTCTGCATCAAGAGCATAGACCGCCCCAGATTGACAGTCCAGCAAAATAGTGTAGGGATCTCCATTTGCAATGATGAACAAGCCTCTTTCTTGTAGAGTCGAGTAATCGTGGTATTCCAGATTGCGATTGATTAGCCAAGTAAGACTAGTGTCGTCCCCATATCCAAACTGGTAACTTAAAAAACCGACCTGCCCCCAGTTATAGGCCAAAATATATTTCCTAAAAATCGGATCCAAATCTTGGATTTGTAATTGTTTTTTCAAACGATCCAGTTCAGACACGGGCAGTTCAGTATGGCTCAGGACAATTCCTTCTCTTATCTCAGGGTCCAGCCCCTGCGTTTCTTCTTGGGTAATGGAAATGATTTGGTCAATTGTCAATAATTCCATTGTCAACCTCCGGTTATAAATAGGGCATTATCTACGGTAAGCTATCTGGTTTGGGACTTCATTTATCTAATGAACTTTCTTATCTCTATTATACCTCAAAGCTATCTAACAGGGATAAACTACCAGTATTTTCAGGGATTTTTTTTGATCAACAACTTCTCCTAATTAAAGCAAAAGGCCATTCCTCAAGGGAACAGCTTTCTCACTTATAATTAAAGGTTTCTCCAGCCAACTTATCTGCTAGCTTAGGAAAGAGGGTGTAAAACTTGTGTGCTAGATTGAGCAAGATTGGGAGATTGAGCTCGCGTTTGTTTTTTCCGATGGTCTTAACAATCTTTTGCGCGACAGCATCTGGTTCCAATAGAAAACGGTCAACCGACTTGAGATAGGTCCCATCTGGATCTGCCTGGTCAAAAAATCCTGTACGGATAGGTCCTGGATTAACAGTTGTCACATATACATCATAGGGCATGAGTTCAAGGCGAAGAGCATTTGAAAAACCAATGGCCGCAAACTTGGTCGCAGAGTATAGACTAGACTTAGCAGTCGCTATCAATCCTGCCATACTGACGATATTGATGATATGACCTTTTCGAATCTCCTTCATACGAGAAGCAACCAAACGAGATAGATTCATGAGAGCAAAGGTGTTAACCTCAAACATTTGATGAATATCTTGATTAGAAATCTGGTCAAATTCCTCAAAAATCCCATAACCAGCGTTGTTTATCAAAACGTCAATCTTGCCATAGCGGAGATAGAGGTCTGCTACCAGAGTTTCTAGGGCTGAATCATCGGTAATATCGATTTCAATCAATTCTGCCTGTGGATGATTTCCGTATAGTTGAGCTAATTTTTCTCTATTTCTACCCAGCAAAATCAATTGATCATTGGGCAAGAGTTTGACCATTTCTTGGGCTAGACCACCGCTAGCACCTGTAATGAGAATAGTAGACATACTTTTCCTTTCTCGAGATTCTAGATTTCCACTTCTTCTAGGTCTTTAACCACATGGACATTTTCAAAAATCGTTGCTGCATCTCTTTTGAGCTGGCTGATATCTTTTGAAAGGAAACGAGCACTGATATGGTTGAGTAAGAGTCGTTTGGCTCCTGCTTCTGCCGCTACCTGTGCAGCCTGCATATTAGTTGAGTGACCGTGGTTGCGGGCAATCTTTTCGTCACCCTTGCCATAAGTAGACTCATGGACAAGGACATCCGCATTGACAGCCAGACGCACACTGGCATCCGTTTTTCGAGTATCACCCAAGATAGTGATAATCTTACCTGGACGTGGAGCTGAGATGTAGTCTGCTGCCTTGATCTCGGTGCCGTCCTCTAATACCACATCCTGACCGTTTTTGATTTTTCCAAAAAGCGGTCCAAATGGGACACCAGCAGCCTTGAGTTTTTCAGCATCCAAGGTCCCTTCTAGGTCCTTTTGCATGACACGGTAGCCCACACAGAAAATAGTGTGATCCAACTCTTCCGCATAAACTGTAAATTTATCGGTTTCAAGAATTTTCCCTAGAGAATCTTGGTCAAATTCATGGAAATGAATCTTATAGGGCAGGCGTGAACCTGACACTCGTAGACTGGTCAAGACAAAAGATTTGATGCCTTGGGGACCATAGATTTCCAAATCTGTTTGCTCTTCATTGGCTTGAAAGGCACGACTAGAAAGAAAACCTGGCAAGCCAAAAATATGGTCTCCATGTAGGTGGGTAATAAAGATTTTGCTGACCTTACGTGGTCGAATTGTGGTTTCCAGAATGCGATTTTGCGTTCCTTCTCCACAGTCAAAGAGCCAGACTTCGTTAATCTCGTCCAAGAGTTTCAGGGCGAGACTTGAAACATTGCGGGCTTTAGAGGGCTGACCAGCCCCCGTTCCTAAAAATTGAATATCCATTCGATACTTTCTAATTAATCAATATATAACATAGCAGTTCTATTTTCCGAGCGGTAATAAAACTTGCCAGAGAAAGATTTAGCTTCTTGTAGTAAATCCTCTTGGCTGTAGCCTTTGAGTCGCTTTCTTCCATCTGCCAAGCTTTCCAAATCTGTCAAAGCTGTGAGATTTTCCACGTTAACAATATCCTCTTCTCCAATCGCCTTCATGTAAATCTTACCAGACTCCACAAAAACTAGCTGATGAGGAAAAATTTGCGCAATCTCAAAGAGTAATTCATCCGTAATTGCTTCCTCATATTCAGAGAAAATACGGCCAAGACCTATACTCTCATAGCAAAAACCAAAAGACTTGCCTGATAGGTTAAGGCGAATAAATGGCTTGCTTTCTTCAGTAAAACTTGGTTCAGTATTATAGAGGTTTAGCTCCTGAGTCAATTCAGCAAAATAATCTGTTGCAGCCTGAGGACTCTTTTTCTGGTAAAGCTCTGCAAAGTAGGCATTCACTACGCTGGGTGGAGGTGTGATAAGGGCTAGTTGCTCCTCTTCAGACCTACCAGCTAAAAGTTGATCCAGATAGACCTTGTCTAGACTTGTATAGCCACCATACTTGAGTGCCAAAGTTTTGATATCAGTCATAAAATTCCTCTAATCTCCATTTGTTTCTATCTGCAATGTAGCCAGTGATGACCTCACAGTCATCTTGGTAGACACGTTCTTCTAGGATAGCGACACTCTCCAAATCATGAATCTTGTAGGACTTAGCAAAAGGCACGCGCAAGGTAAATGCTTCAGAAATTTCCTTAATCTTATCCAACAATAAAGCCTGCAACTGTTCGCGACTATCCTTAGATTTAGCAGAAATCAATGCATATGGCGTTTGAGTAGGCGTAAAGTTCTCCACCAAATCCGCTTTATTATAAAGGGTCAAGCGAGGAATATCCTCCATGTCCAAGTCTTTCATGATGGAAAGAACTGTTTTTTCATGTTCCTCATGGTAAGGATTGCTGGCATCGATAACATGAACTAGAAGGTCCACATGCTTGCTTTCTTCCAAGGTTGACTTGAAACTGGACACCAACTCTGTCGGCAAATCTTGGATAAATCCAACGGTATCTGTCAAGGTTACCTGTAGATTGCCACCAAGATGAATGCTTTTAGTCGTTGCATCTAGAGTTGCAAAAAGCTCATCTGCCTCATACTGTGTCTTGCTGGTCAAAGTATTCATAATAGTTGACTTTCCAGCATTGGTATAGCCAATCAAGCCAATCTTAAAAGTACTTGACTCCAAACGTTTTACTCGAACTGTCGCCCGATTTTTCTCAACCACCTTGAGCTGGCGCTCGATATCTGTAATCTGGTTGCGAACACTACGACGATTCAGCTCCAGTTGACTTTCACCTGGACCACGGGAACCAATCCCCCCTGCCTGACGGCTGAGCATAATCCCCTGACCAACCAAACGAGGTAAGAGGTATTTGAGCTGAGCTAGATGCACTTGGAGTTTGCCTTCATGGCTTCGAGCTCGCATGGCAAAGATATCCAAAATCAACTGCATACGGTCAATGACCTTGACACCTAACACTTCCTCGAGGTTAACATTTTGTCGAGGTGTCAGACGGTTATTGACGATGACAGTCGTGATTTCTTCTGCGTCTACCATTTGAGCAATTTCTTCCAACTTACCAGTTCCGACAAAGGTCTTGGAGTCGTATTTTTCACGTTTTTGTCTGTAGCTATCGACTACAACTGCACCAGCCGTCTTAGCTAAACTAGCCAACTCTTCCATCGAGAGGTCAAAATTATCCATGCCCTGGAGTTCAACACCAATGAGCAGGACTCGTTCCTCTTTTTTCTCCGTTTCAATCATTTAAAAACTCCTCAATCTGGTTTAAAATACGGTCTGTCACACCAGATTCTCCTATTTGATAAAAGGTCACCTGCATACGATTACGGAACCAGGTTAGCTGACGCTTGGCAAAACGACGGGTCGCCTGTTTGAGACTGTCACTAGCCTCCTCCAAACTCTGCTCTCCACGAAAATAAGGAAAGAGTTCCTTGTAGCCAATCCCTTTAGCAGCCTGCACATCTGGATAATGGTCAAACAACCACTTAGCTTCATCCAATAGTCCAGCTTCAAACATCAAATCCACACGGTGGTTAATCCGTTCATACAATTGACTACGCTCATCATCCAAGCAAATAATCAGAGGTTCATACAAGGTCTCTTGATTTTCCAAGTTTTGACCAAAATGGGCAATTTCCAAGGCACGCATGGCACGACGACGATTAAACTGGGGAATTTCAAGGCCTATTTGCTCTACAAGATGGGCTAACTCCTCATCTGAAAAAGGGTCTAGACTAGCACGATAAGCTAAAATCTCCTCATGAGGTGTCTCCCCACCTAAATGATATCCTTCTAGCAGACTCTGGATATAAAGTCCTGTCCCACCTGCAATAATAGCGAGCTTACCTCGACTTTGAATATCCTTAATGGCCGCCTTAGCTTCTGAAACAAAATCAAAAGCCGAGTAAGACTCGGTTACTTCTCTCACATCAATCAAGTGATGAGGAACACTTGCCTGCTCCTCTGGACTAGCCTTGGCTGTCCCAATATCTAGTCCTCGATAGACTTGTTGGCTATCTCCACTAACTACTTCGCCATTAAAGTGCTTAGCAACTTCAATGGCTAGAGCTGTCTTTCCAACTGCAGTCGGTCCAACAATCACAATTATTTTTGTTTTCATCTTTTTTCCTTGAAAAATTCCCATTTTTTCGTTACTATTATTATATCACAAAAAGGTCAGTCAGAAAAATGCGACCTCTTGAGGTAGCTGGCTGATTTATAAGTTAAAGGAGGAATACTCATGGCTAAAGGATTCGCTAAAGGTCTTGTAACAGGTATTGCAGGAACTGTCGCTGCAGTTGCAGGTGCAGTATACGCAGTTAAAAAGAAAGTGATCGAACCAGAAGAACAAAAAGCAGCTTTCATCGAAGAAAATCGTAAGAAAGCAGCTCGCCGTCGCGTATCACGCTAAGCAACAAAAGAAGTTGAGATTTTTTCTCAACTTCTTTTGTTCTATTCTTTTATACTCAATAAAAACCAAATAGGAAAAGGAATCTAGCGTGGTTTAAAGAGATTTTCAGAGAGTATTAAATGGCCAAGTCAAACTTCAACTGTGGCTTTACTGGATCATAATCAACCAGCTCAAAATCCTCTGCTTTAATATCAAAGAAATTAGTCTTGTCTGGTACATTCAAGACCAAACGGGGTTGGCAATTTGAAGGTTCACGACGGAGCAATTCCTGAGCTTGTTCAAATTGATTGTCATAGATGTGAAGGTTATTGATAAAATAGAAGAATTTTCCAACTTTCCAACCAAAATGTTTCGCAATCATCATTTGAAGAGCCACATACTGCATAGCATTGATATGATGAGCCACCAGCATATCATTAGAACGCTGGGTCAAAGTCGCATCCAGATAAATTTCCCCATCTACTCGACGGACATCAAACATAGTCTGAAAGGCGCATGGAAGGAGGCCATCTGTCTCCTCAAAAGCTTGATAATCCCAAAGTGAGATGATATTGCGACGGTTCCAAGGATTGGCTTCTAACTGTTTGAGAATCTTGTTAATGATATCGTGTTTCTTAACAACAGCCCCATAACGTTCGCCGATTGTCCCTGTATCTCCTACTTCCCAATCATTCCAGTAGTGAACATTGTACTTGTCATTGAGAACTTCCAAACTATTGGTCTGGTCTTGGTAGATCCAAAGTACTTCCTTGATGGCGGATTTGATCGCAATGGGGCGCAAGGTCGTGATGGGAAATTCCCCCTTAGACAAATCGTACTCCGCAAAAGCACCTGTGATGTACTTGGAGTTAGCCACTGTTCCATCCTTATACTTGGGACGTGCTTGCTCGGAAAACACACCCTCATTCAAGATTCGCTCGATATTTTCTTTAAAAATCGTATCTGCTTTTGTCATTTGCTATCACCTCATTCATTATCTTAACTAGTATAGCATAAAAAAAGAAAGGAGGAAAATCACTCGCTTACGGAAAGCAATTTTCTCCTTTTTATGTTTATTTATTGCAATACAAGTGATGCTGCTCCGATAACTCCAGCGTCATTTCCTAGAGTGGCAAGAGCCAACTTAGTTGTTGTGCGCACTTGTGGGAAGGTATTTTCATCATAAACCTTTTGCACGCCTTGGAGAAGGAATTCTCCTGCAGCTGATACACCACCACCGATAACGATTGTTGATGGGTTTAGGATTGAACCGATGTTGGCACATGCAATTCCCAAGTAACGTGAGAAGTTACGGTAAACGATCAAAGCAAGGTCGTCCCCTTCTTTCGCAAGGTCAAAGACAGTTTTAGCTGTTACTTCTTCTCCGTCATCAATCAAGCGTTTCAACTCTGCATCGCCTTCGTATTCATCTGCGTAACGACGAGTCAAGTTAACGATACCTGTCGCTGAAGCTACTGTCTCAAGACAGCCTTTTTTACCACAAGTACATGCGATTGGTTGATCAAAGTCAACTGTGATGTGTCCAAGTTCACCAGCAGCACCAGCAACACCGTGGAGTAATTTTCCTTCTGCCACGATACCGCCACCAACACCTGTACCAAGTGTCATAAAGACAACGTCTGGTTGGTTTTCACCAGCACCCATCCAACGCTCACCAAGAGCTGCCACGTTGGCGTCGTTGTCGATGAAGAATGGAATACCCAAGGCTTTTTCCATTTTTTCTTTGATTGGTTGAAGAGTTTTCCAGTTGAGGTTGTAGGCACCGATAACAGTCCCTTTTTCACGGTCAACCACACCAGGTGATCCCATACCAATTCCACGGAAATCTTCAGCAGACAATCCAAGCAATCCCAAACGGTGTTGAATAGTTTCAATCATATCGTCCACGATATGGCTTCCTTCATCCAAAATGTTAGTCTTGATAGACCATTTTTCTTGGATTTCTCCTTCTTGTGTTAAAATTGCGAACTTGATAGAAGTTCCACCAAGGTCAATCCCAATAATCTTTTGACTCATCGTCTTCTCCTTATCCTTAATTGAAAATGCTTACAGTACTAGTATAACAAAATCTGACCATCAGTGCAAAGGTTTGCATTAACTTTCCAGAATTTTTTTCTATTCTATGGTTTCCACAAACCAGAAGCATCTACATAATAGCGTCCGCCATCCACTCGCTCATTCTTAGCCATTTTACCATCCGATTTCAAATAGTAATTTCCTTGCCATGCATTGCGAGCATAAGATCCATCTGATTTCAAGTAATACCAGGCTTGGTAAGAAGAGTCATAGACCCATTCACTCTGAGCCATTTTACCATTTGACTTGAGGTAGTATGCACCTTGCCAAGTATTATGCGCATAAGATCCATCTGATTTCAGATAATACCAGGCTTTGTAGTAAGAATCATAAATCCATTCACCCTGAGCCATTTTACCATCTGATTTGAGGTAGTAACTTCCTTGCCAAGTATTGCGGGCATAAGATCCATCTGATTTGAGGTAATACCAAGCTTGGTAATAGTTATCATATACCCACTCATTCTCAGCCATTCTTCCATCCGACTTGAGGTAGTAGGCCCCCTGCCAAGTATTTGTTACTGGTTTCCCATTTTCAGAAAAATAGTACCAAGATCCATTCTGACGAACCCAGCCACTTTCAGCTGCTACACTTGGGGTAGGTGCTACATTGTTGTTAGCTTGAGATGCACTCGTCTTTTTCTCTTTTAAAACTCCCTGAGGCGCATTCTTCGATTCACAAGCGATTCCATCATGATCCTTATCCAGAGTGGCAGAATAACCTGGTTCTCCCTTATGAATATCTGCATATCCATTCTCCCAAGCTTCCTTACAGCTTGAAAAATGGATACTTTCATCTGCCACAACAGGTTGTAAAAACAAAGCTAGGACAGGTAAAGAAGCTAGGCCTAGTTTTAATAAATGACGTTTGTTCATGATTTTCTCCTAAAATTATAATATCAATCTCAATATTATTTTATCAAACTTGTTTCAGCAATTCAAGAAAACTTCTGGTTAATTCTGCAAACTCTTTTGGTTTTGCCTTATTCAAGACATGAGGGCCGTCAGAGATGATCTCAAACTGAGAATCTGGCATCAGTTCATGAATACTTTTCATTGAACTGAGATTAGGCTTATCCTGACTACCACAAATTAACAAGCTTGGATAGGGACAATTCCGTGCAATCTCTCTTAAATCAAGTGTTTTTAATTCCTCAGAAACTCCAACCATAAGAGCCTTATCTGCCCCCTGCTTCTCATATATCCTCTTAGGAAGCAATTTGAATATCAGCAACTGAATGTAAAAAGGAATGTTACCTGCTAATTTCAGTGGACATCCTGACAAAACCAAGGCCTGAAGATATTGTATCTCATAACTTGAAAGCTCCAATGCAAGTGCAGCCCCTAAAGACAAACCGATTAAGACAAAAGGTTCTGTCTCCTCTGATAAGTGCTGATAAATACGCTCTTTGGCTTCTTGATAAGTCCCAACTCCAGAAGGGAATAAGTCTAGGGCTTCAGAAGGATAATCTGCCAGTAAATCCTGAACTTCTTTCCAACTATCTGCTGACTGACCTAGGCCATGTAAAAATATAAGTTTCAATTAGTTCTCCTTTACTGACAATTCATACAAGCCCCTGACTGCATTACAGCCATAGATGACATCTGCTCGCTTCAAATCTTCTATGGTCAATATCTTCTCTTCTACTTGTCCGCTTTCAAGCAAATGATTTCGATAAATCCCTGGTAACAGTCCTAGATGACTAGGTGGCGTATAGAGCTTGCCCTCCATTTTTAAGACCAGATTCCCAATAGAGGTTTCAAGCAGTTTTCCATCAGCAGTGTGATAGATGATTTCCTGCTCTCCCATTGTCAAATGCGGTCTGTGTGTCGTCTTAAAGTAGGTAAAGGCCTGCTCCAAATCAGCTTCTTGCAGACAAAATTTAGCCTGACAAAAGTTAGAGCTAAGTGGTGTCAATACTTGTCGTTCAATTTCTATTTCTCCAGATTTGCTGAGACTGATTCGCAAACGGTAGTCTTGCTGGAGGTCACAGGCCTGACACTCTTTCTCTATCTCTTGTCTCAAACTATCTTCATCAAATGGAAAGGCAAAATAACGACTAGCCTTTTGTAGTCTTTCTAGATGTTGCTTTTCAAAGAGCAAGGTTTTCTGGCTGATTTTTCCTGTCGTTATCAGCTTAAAATGAGGCTGTTTGCGATATAGAACAGCAGCCTTTTGCTGGACTTCACGGTATTCTGACTCCCAAGTACTATCCCAAGTGATGCCTCCACCGACTCCATAGAGGGCTTGCCCTCTATGCAGTTGAATGGTTCGAATAGCCACATTGAAAATCCGTCTACCATTGGGAAGTAAGAGTCCAACAGTTCCACAGTAAACTCCTCTAGATTGGGGCTCCAAGTCCTTGATAATTTCCATGGTCGCTATCTTGGGTGCTCCTGTGATGGAACCACATGGAAAGAGTGAACGGAAGATTTCTACTAGGTCAATATCTGGTCGTAACTGACTCTTGATGGTCGAAGTCATCTGCCAAACCGTTGAATACTGTTCCACCTGACATAAACGTTCCACATGCTCACTTCCCACCTCAGACAGACGATTCATATCATTGCGCAAGAGGTCCACTATCATCATGTTTTCTGAACGATTTTTGGGATCCTGTTCCAACCAAGCCGCCTCTTTCAAGTCGTCATCGTTATTCAAACCACGTTTAGTTGTGCCCTTCATAGGACGAGTCGTCAATTCATGCCCATTTTGCTCAAAAAATAGTTCTGGACTCATGGAAATCACTGCCATGTCGTCATGTTCAACATAGGCATTGTAACCTGCCTCCTGCTCTATCACCATGCGATTGTAGATAGCAAAAGGATTGGCAGATAACTCCTGTTTGAGTTGAACAGTATAATTGACCTGATAAGTGTCCCCTTGCCTTAAATGATGGTGAATCTGAGCAATGGCCTTTTCATAGTCCTCTGCAGATGTTACTTCCTGCCAATTTGAAGGCAAATCCACCTCCTCATAAGTCAGAGGAATGCTAGATTTTTCAACGCTGTCATGAATAGTGAAATAGAGGAGATACTCTCCTAACAAGGGACCCTCGTGAACCACCAACTTCTCCTCAAAAGCTGGCGCAGCCTCATAGCTGACATAACCCACCACATAATAGCCCTGTTCTTGGTAGCTTTCCACTTGAGCTAACAAGTCTGTCACTTCTGCTAAATCTCTGGTTTTTAACTCTTTGATAGGCTGGGTAAAGGTGTATCGCTCACCCAAAGCTCTAAAATCAATCACTGTTTTTCTATGCATATCCTAAGTATACCATAAAAGCCAGACCCCAAACAGGAGATCTGGCAATTTTATTCTTTGAGAATGCTAAAGTAGATTTCACTTCCTTAGGAAATCTGAACACACTCTCTTTTATCTATCCTTTGGGAAAGAGTTCGGATGAAAAGGCATCTGTGACCTGCAATAGTTTTTGGAAGACTTTTTTCTTCAGAGCTACTGTATAGTTGGCAACTGAGCCTCCATACTTGAAGTTTCGGTAATCCGTTTCTACTGCTTGGTCAAACAAGTCTTGCAATTTCTCGTAAGAATCAATTTGCTGACCATCAATTTCAAAACCATGGATTCCTCGTTTAGCCTTAGCAATAATAGCGTCAAACCAGGCCTTCTTCCATTCTTCTAAGTTCTGGTATTTGCCTTTCGAAACCTTCTGGATGATGAAATCATCTCCAAGGGTGTCATGCCCCTCGCTTAACGCCTCATCCTTGTACTTGTTAGAAGCATAACCTAGGAAACCATTTTCGTAGCCATAATAACCCCACATACGGAAGGCATTATGCTTGAAGGAGATGGCTCCTGGAGCTCCCTGACTTGTGTTTCCACCATAGATAGCATCCACCATTTTGACATTGACATAAGCTGTCTTGAGTTCTTCTGGTCGATAAGTTCCCTGATAATGCCTATTGGTAATGATGTTATGTTTGATTAGGTCATCCACAGAATTTAGCTGAGTTTTGGCTTCCTCAGCCGTCAATGGACGAACATAGTCCCACTGGTTAGGAGCAAGGAGTTTATTATCTTGGTCCTGATGACGCATTTGCTTGGTCATCTTGCTAAACCAAGCCTTCTTCAAAGCCAGATCATTCTTAGCGAGAACTCGTTCTCCTTCCAGATAATCTAGAAGCATCAAGGCCTCGTTATAACCCTTCATGTAGTGGTCAATCTGCTGGCGTGTTTGCAACTTGGTTGGATCTGGATTGTACCATTGATCCCCATCATTTGGTCGCATGTAAGCCATGTTGAGCCCGAGAGCGCCGTACTCACCCTGATGACCTTCCTCAGCCGGTGACTGGAGCATACCCTGAGCATAGGCTTCTACATAGGTTCCTTCACGGTGTTTGTAGCCACCCAGATAGACAATGCGATCGTTTACGTGAGTTGTCTCATGGGTGTAGACAGACAAGCCATACTCACTCATCATATCGATTTCCACAAAGTGAACAGCATCTCTGGCATTAATTTTAGGATAGATAGAGGCATAAGCTCCTAGCTTATTGTCCTTATAGTAGCGACCTGCTGGTCCAAATACCTCACGAATTGGCGCGTAGTCTTCCATACCACTAGTATGTCCATAACGCTCTACCCAGCCACGTCCATCAACGCGATAGCCTTCCCAAACTGGTGTAGCTACATTAAAGTCACTCTTAACCATACGGTCTTTAACTTCATCAGTAGCAAGTCGATACCAGAAGTCCAAGTAAGTCAACTGACGGTCCGCTACTAGATCAATGTCAGCTTTCATCTGGTCTATGGTTTTACCAGATTTATCTGCTGATCCAAAAGTAATGGTATTGTAGTTGGAAATCAGGAACATCTGTGCCTTCTTGACATTCAACAAAGGCAGAATCATATTGCGATGCAACCAGTTATTAAGATTGTCATAAGCCCGATGCTTCCGATTTGCAATTTCTTGATTCTTAGAAGCTCGCTCTGCTATGTAGACATGGCCCTTGGTGGCATTCACAAACCAGTCATTCATATCCTTGTCAGTCGTCAATAACTGTCTGTTGTAGTCTAAGAAGGCATGTAAATCTTCAGATTTTGTATCCTTGGCTAGGACTCTGGCAAAAGTTTCATGAGTCTGGTCGCCTTTTAGGTTGTTCTCTCTTGAACCAAGTTCAATCAATCGATCCAAGATATCCACATTTTGGCCATAAAAATCTGGTCTAAAGAGCATGAGTTCTTTCAGCTTGTAATCCGCAAATCGGATACCGTAATAGCGATTAAGATAAGCAAGTCCCAGCATGACAGCTGACTGATGATCCTGAATTTTTTTCTTCAGAGCAGCGGTACTAGCAGGTGAATCATTCCACTGGTAGTCTAGATTTGTAAGTAACTTATCAACCAGGCTTCCCAGCTGCGCTTTGACTTCTGCAAAGCTTTCTTCTAGATACCAATTCTTCACAGCCTCAACCTTCTTATCAAGTCTAGTGGTTTGATCATCTAGGATTCGATAAACTCCATCCGACTGTAAGTCCACTGTTTTCAGGATAGATGTCAAGTCCTTAACAAGGGCTGAACGGTCCTTAACCAGCATATCTGGAGTATAAAGCACATCTAAGTCAGCAATCTTGTATTCCTTAACAGCAGTCAAGCCAGAATTCTGAGCACTAATCGCAAATACATCCTTGGTCTTGTCTGCATAATGAACCATGATATGGTCTGCCACTGAAAGATCCGTTACAAAGTCTTTCCCTTTCATGGCGATAACAGAGATTACCTCTTTCTTGGCTAGATTGTGATCAAGATCCAGTTTGTTCCCTTGATTCACGATCCATTCTTTATTGTAGAAAGGTTGCAATTTTTCAAGGTTGCGATAGGCTTGATCATGGCGGCTATCATAATCTTGGATATCCTGATAAGCGTATTCTTTTACACCAGCAATCGCAGGAGAATCAGCACTTGACTTAGCTAGATAGTAGCTAAAGCCTTCTTCAAAATTTTTCTGATCATTGCGTTGAATCAAGTCAGTTGCTTCAGCATTCACCTTATAATATTCTTTTCCATCAATTCTCTCAGTTTGGATTGACTTGATGGCTAAACGGCTGGTCTTATGGTCCTCTGAATTAATCTTGAGATAATAGTCTTCCAAGTTTCTTGGCACTTCTGTCAAGTGCTGAATCACAGACTCTTTGCCATTTTCAACCTTAACAAGGCTTGTTTCCTTAATATCTTTTATTTCCAGCTTTTTAAGTTCTAAACGAAGCTTCTTGTCCTCAAGTAGAGTGCTCTCTTCACCCTTACCACGATTAAAGACCATCCTTGTAGATATGGTGTAATCCGTATAAAGTTTCAGATTATCAACTGTTGCTTCCAGCTGATCACTCGTTAAGTCAATGGTCTGATCCTCTAGCCCCTTGGCTTTAATAGTGGCACTAATTTTTGAAACGGAAACACCATCTGCCTTCTCCAAGTTATAACTTAAGCGAGCTGAACGGCCCATCGAATTTCCAGTAATATTTGAAAGAGTTAGGACAGGTTCAGGTTTAATTTCTTCTTTTTCCTTGCTGCCACGGATGATAACCTGATCTTTAGCTTCTGTTAAAATCCGTGTTGTCTCTTTCAGCTCTGAGATACGTTTCCCATCTTTTTCCTCATAGCTGGTAACAATCTCTTTCTCACCATCTTGACCGACTTGCTCGATTCTTGTTTCACCGACAAGCATGTCTGGATCAATCTTTTCCCTAGTTTGTTTAGGAATCAACTCTTTTCGGACTTCAACATGTAGAGTCGGTTTTGCATCTTGAATGAGCGCTTCAGTGGCATTCACACCACCACTATAGCTAGGGAGTTCCTGTTTCAGTGTGTCAACTGGGACTGCGCCTCCTTCATAATCTGGTAGGCTTTCAGCTACTGTACCCGGACCATTAACGCCACCTTCAAATATTGGTTTAGACGGCTCAACTAAAGATTCGCCTGATACACCGCCTGTGAACTCTGATTTGTCATGGACTTCTGGCACGCCACTTTGACTACTCAATTCTGGTGCATACTCTGGTAAGGCTTCGGACACTGCACCCAGGCCATTAACTCCGCCTTCATAGCTAGGTCGGGCAGGCTCAACAAGCGGTTCACCATTAATGCCACCTGTGAATTCAGGACGTTCCTGTTTCAGTGTGTCAACTGGAACTGCACCACCTTTATAATCTGGCAAGGCTTCAGCTACTGCTCCTTGGCCATTAACACCACCTTCATAGCTAGGTCGGACAGGTTCAACAAGCGGTTCACCATTAACGCTACCTGTAAACTCGGAGAGTTCCTGTTTCAAAGTTTCAACTGGAACTGCACCACCTTCATACTCTGGTAAAGTTTCAGCTACTGCTCCTTGGCCATTAACACCACCCTCAAATGTTGGTTTTGTTGGCTCAACCAAGGATTCGCCGAATACGCCGCCTGTGAACTCTGGTTTGTCATGGACTTCTGGCACGCCACTTTGACTACTCAATTCCGGTGCATACTCTGGTAAGGCTTCGGACACTGCACCCAGGCCATTAACACCACCTTCAAATGTTGGTTTTGTTGGCTCGACTAAGGATTCGCCTGATACGCCACCTGTGAATTCTGGTTTGTCATGGACTTCTGGAAGGCCACTTTGACTGCTAAATTCCGGTGTATACTCTGGTAAGGATTCAGCTACTGCATCTGGGCCATTGACTCCACCTTCAAATGTTGGTTTTGTTGGCTCAACCAAGGATTCGCCTGATACGCCACCTGTAAAGTCTGCTTTGTCGTGGACTTCTGGGACGCCACTTTGACTACTCAATTCTGGTGTATACTCTGGCAAGGATTCAGCTACTGCTCCTGGGCCATTAACACCACCCTCAAATGATGGTTTAGGTGGTTCAACTAAGGATTCGCCTGATACACCGCCTGTGAACTCTGGGTGCTCCTGTTTCAGAGTATCAACTGGGACTGCGCCTCCTTCATACTCTGGCAAGGCTTCAGCTACTGTACCTGGGCCATTGACTCCACCTTCAAATGTTGGTTTTGACGGCTCAACCAAGGAGTCGCCGGATACGCCACCTGTAAAGTCGGGTTTGGCGTGAACTTCTGGGATGCCACTTTGACTGCTAAACTCTGGGGTATACTCTGGCAAGGCTTCAGCTACTGCTCCTAGGCCATTGACTCCACCTTCAAATGTTGGTTTTGACGACTCAACCAAGGAATCGCCGGATACGCCGCCTGTAAAGTCGGGTTTGTCATGGACTTCTGGGATGCCACTTTGACTACTAAATTCTGGTGTATACTCTGGTAAGGCTTCAGCTACTGCTCCTGGGCCATTGACTCCACCTTCAAATGCCGGCTTAACCGGTTCAACCAAGGAGTCGCCGGATACGCCTCCTGTAAAGTCTGCTTTGTCATGGACTTCTGGCACGCCACTTTGACTGCTAAATTCTGGAGTATACTCTGGTAAGGCTTCGGCTACTGTACCTGGGCCATTGACTCCACCTTCAAATGTTGGTTTAGTTGACTCGACTAAGGATTCGCCGGATACGCCACCTATGAATTCAGGAATTTCAAGAATAGCTGCTTGATTTACTGGTTTTGCAGGAATTTCTGAATTTTCACTAGATGTTAGATCTTGCCCTGTTCCTCTTAAATCTGACTCTAATAAATAGCCAATATAGTCATAGCCTTTAATGTCAATAATCCCTTGAGAGAAACCATCTGCAGACACAAGGGTTTTAGTCTGATCATAAGCTAGCAAGTCCTTGTGTTCAAAAGCAAATACTTGATAAGGTAGTAATAAACTCTTACCTACAGAAGCAATCAATAACACTCCAACTATCTTAGAAGGTTTTTTCTTTGAAAATAGGAAAACCACCAAACTAGCAGTCAAAAGACCAACACCAGCCAAGGGGAAGCTGATAGATCCAGTTTGAGGTAAGACGGCTTGTCCCTGCTTACGATAGACTAGATAATAGCTCTCTTGTCTAAGTTCTTGTGGCAATTCATGATGAATGAGTTCACGTTCAGCAGCTGTCAACTCCGATTCTGCTAAATAGTGAAAGGAAACTTGCTTGGTTTCATCAGCCTGAACCAGTTTCGGTTCAAGTGTTCCTCCAATGAAGGCAAGTCCAATCAATACCGAGCCCACTCCCATGCTCAGTTTACGAATGGCAAATTTTTGTAGCTTTTTTCTATCTTCCATGTCAGCTTTGTTCTTGTCCTTAAAGACATCTCCTTTATTCCGTTTTCATAATCTTATTATAATATTTTGTTGATTTTTTTACAAAATATTTTCGAGATAAATTGATATTTTTTAAATAAAAAAGTGGATCAGCATTGGCTGAACCACATTTTTAGTCTGGTACATATTCCAATATATCACCTGGCTGACACCCCAGTTCTTTACAAATAGCTTCCAGGGTTGAAAAACGGATAGCTTTCACCTTACTTGTTTTCAAAATCAAAAATTTTCAGGAGTGATTCCAACACGTTCGATTAAATTGCCCAATCGCTTCTATAATCCAAATTCTACACTTCTTATGAATTAAAATATATTTCAAGTAAACACTTTTTAATAATCTCAAGATTACTCAACATAATCCAACAAATAGCCATAGCCCTTTTCTTCCATTTGATCCTTAGGAATAAAGCGAATGGACAGACTATTGATACAATAGCGTAGACCTCCCTTGTCCTTAGGTCCATCTGTAAAGACATGTCCTAGGTGAGAATTCCCTGTT
The DNA here is from genome assembly GCF_001072925.1 of Streptococcus pseudopneumoniae. Taxonomy (GTDB): domain Bacteria; phylum Bacillota; class Bacilli; order Lactobacillales; family Streptococcaceae; genus Streptococcus; species Streptococcus pseudopneumoniae_Q. The sequence continues at coordinate 25,289 of NZ_JVHE01000047.1, forward strand.
CGACTTTTGACTTCCGTTCTGACCATATTGTATGACTTGTCTTCCTTGTAGGTCGCAACATCTGGACTGATAGGCTGGGTAAAACTTGGCCAACCACAGCCCGATTCAAATTTATCTTTCGAAGAAAAGAGAGGTTCGCCAGTCGCAACATCCACATAAAGACCTGCTTCAAATTTATCCCAGTAACGATTTGAAAAGGCACGTTCTGTTTGACCATTTTGTGTCACGGCATACTCCTCTGGAGACAAAAGTTTTTTCAATTCATCGTCGCTCGGTTTTGGATATTGACTTGCATCAATAACAGGATAGGATGCTTGATTGACATTGATATGGCAATAGCCATTAGGGTTTTTCTGGAGATAGTCTTGGTGGTAATCTTCAGCCACGATAAAATTGCTTAAGGCTTCCTTTTCAACCGCTAGAGGTTGGTCGTACTTCTTAGAAACTTGGTCAAAAACTTGATTGATGACTTCTAAATCTTTCTCATCTGTATAGTAGACTCCTGTTCTGTACTGAGTCCCCACATCATTTCCCTGCTTATTCTTACTGATTGGATTGATAATGCGGAAATAATGAAGCAAGATCTCTTTTAGAGAGATTTGATTGGCATCATAGGTCACATGAACAGTCTCAGCATGCCCAGTTTGGCCGATCAATTCATACTGGGTTGTTTCTCCTCTACCATTAGCATAACCAGAGACAGCATCTGTCACACCTGCTACTCGTGAAAAATATTCTTCGACTCCCCAGAAACAACCTCCAGCTAGATAGATTTCATGCAAGTCAGCATCTTTACTTGAATCAGTTTTTTTCTTGGCCTTTTGTCCTTGACTAACTGCTGCCTTCTCGATTTGAGTGGTATCTGTGTAGCTTGCGCTCCTTTTTTCCAAAAGAAATAAAATTCCGATAATAATGCAAATGATGATTCCAATGAATACAATTATTTTTAATTTATCATTCATGATGAGCCTCTAATCTATGCTTTTTAGCGTCTGTAAAATAGTTTCTTTGTCCATAAAACCTGGTTGGGTCTTAACGAGTCTACCTTCCTTATCAATAAAGGCCTGAGTCGGATAAGAACGAACTCCGTAACTCGCCAAAAGTTGTCCCGAAGGGTCTAACAATACTGGTAAATCTTTATAGTCCAAGCCCTGATACCATTTCTTGAAGCCTTCTTCTGCTTGCTCGCCTTTTTGACCAGGAGAAACGACTGTCAAGATTACAAAGTCATCGCCAGCTTCTTTTGCCAGTTCATCGGTATCAGGGAGGCTGGCTAGACAAATAGAACACCATGAAGCCCAAAATTTGAGATAGACCTTTTTGCCTTTGTAATCTGATAGGCGATAGGTTTTACCATCAACTCCCATAAGCTCAAAGTCTGGAACTGCTTCACCTTGTTTTGCCATTTGAGAACTAACTTGCGCATTTTTGTCTCTATTTTGCTTATCAGCTTGGTTCTCCATCTGATTGTTACAAGCCGATAGACAAACCTGACTAGTGCAGACCAATACAGTTGCTTGCCATGTTTTCATCTTCATCACCTTCTTTTTTGTTATATGAATATAGATATTGGCTTTGTAGTTCTATTATATACCTACCTTGCTAAAAATACTTAGAATCTGTTTGGAAAATCAATAATCTTCTTGATTACCAAAAAACTCCCACCTGCTAAGCAGATGAGAGCTTTGGATTATTTAAAGATAGAAGTTTTAAAGCTATCTGTTTGTTGAAGAAGTTTCTTATAAACAGCTTCCTTAAGTTTGGTTACATTATTTGTTGACACAGACTTATTACCATTCTTCTCTGTTTTTAAGGTTGCAGCATCCTTAGCAGCAGCTTCCTTGAACAAGCGAAGAAGATCACTGTAAGATGAAATGCTAGTTCCATTTACTTCAAAGGTTGTCAAACCATTTGTAGCCTTGTCTTTCACTTCTTTATAGTAAGCTTTCTTCCAATCTTCAAGATTGTTGAATTTTCCTTCAGAAATCTTGTTGATAATAAAGTCATCACCTAGGGTGTTCTTACCTGCAGCCTTAGCCTCTTGTTTATACTTATTAGTAGCATAGCCTAGGAAGCCTTTTTCATAGCCGTAGTAACCCCATAATCTGAATGTATTATGTTTAAATGACATTCCTCCAGGAGCACCTTCACTTGTGTTACCACCATAGATACCTGTCATCATAGGGACGTTGACATATGCAGAACTAAAGTCATCTGGTTTATAGATACCATTTCCTGGTCCACGGTTAGTCATAAAGTTGTTATCTACTAGGTCGTTCACGGAATGAAGTTGAATAGCTTTTTCAGTATCATTTAGAGCACGAACATTATCGTATTGGTTCTTAGAGTTTCCTCTCATTTGCTTATCAACTTTCTTGAACCAAGCATTATTCAATTCTTGACTATTTTGTCCAAGAACTGCATCAGCCTCAAGATTGTCTAACATCATCAGAGTATCGTTATAACCTTTCATGTAGTTATCGATAGCTTCACGTGATTTAAGATCATTTGGATTCGTATTATACCATTGGTTACCATCGTTAGGTCTTTCAAATGCCATGTTTAATCCTAGAGCTCCATATTCACCTTGGTGGCCTTGTGTTGCAGGTGATTGAAGCATACCTTGGGCAAAGGCTTCAACATCTGTACCTTCACGACGACCAAAATTACCGAAGTAAACAAGACGGTCATTTAAGTGTGTAGTCTCGTGTGTGAACGCAGAAGCTCCGTATTCGCTAATCATATTAGACATAACGAAAGTTACTTTAGCACGATTATCATTTGGATTATCGTAAATACTTGCATAAGCTCCAGCAACAGCTCCATTATCACCGTAGTATTCTCCTACAGGTCCATAGATTTCACGGATTGGGGCATATACTTCCGTACTATTTTTGAATTGGCCATAGCGTTCAGGCCAGCCTGGCCAACCGTGACCCCAAACATAGAATCCTTCCCAAACTGGATAGACGATATCTTTGAACAATCTATTCTTCACATTATCCAAGGCCAATCGATGCCAGAAATCAAGATAATTAATCTGACGTTGTGCGGCTAGATCAATCTCCGGTTTAAGTTTTTCCAAAGTAGTATTGTACTTATTAGCTGTACCATAAGACATCGTATCGTAAGTAGAAATGAGGAACATTTCTGTCTTATCTAGATTCAACAAAGGTAGAATCATTTTTCTATGAAGACCACGAGTCAAATTGTCATAAGCACGATATTTATGTTCGCCAACTCCTGGATTTTGAGAAGCTTTTTCTACTACATAGACCTTATCCTTAGTCGCATCAATGAACCAATCATTCATATTATCGATATTAGTGAATAATCCTCTGTTGTAGTCTAAGAAACCATTTAAATCTCCAGATTTAGTGTATTTCGCTAGAACCTCACCGAAAGCATCGTATGTTCTTGAACCACTGATATTATTCTCTTTAGATCCAATTTCAATTAATCTATCAAGAACATCAACGTTTTTACCATAGAAATCAGGTTTGAATAACATTAATTCTTTAATATTAACATCACCAAATTTAACGCCGTAGTAACGGTTTAAGTATGTTAAACCTAATAATAGGGCAGCTTTATTTTTCTCAACTTTATCAAGAATCATTTGTTGAGCTGCGGGAGAATTATTAAGTTGGTGATCTTCATTTTCAACTAGTTTAGTTACTAATGTATTAAGATTAGCTTTTACATAGTCGAAACTTTCTTCTAAGAATAGATTTTTAATCGCATTTACTTTATTAGGTCCTGTTCTGCCAAGTTTTTGGTAAATTGGATCAGATTGAAGCTCGATAGGGTTTAAGATATTTACGATACCGTTAATTAAAGCACTATGATCTTTTTGAACGATATTAGGTGTATATTTAATACCTAAGTCTGTTACAGTGTATTCTCTAACATTACTTAGACCCTCATCACTAGAAGATAGGTTGAAGTAATCTTTTGTTCCATCAGCATAGTGAACAATAATTTTGTTTGCAACACTTAGATCTGTTACAAAGTTATTATCATTCATTGGAGTAACAGAAATAACTTCTTTAGTATTTAACTTGTGGTTCTTATCTAATTTATTAGCTTGATTAACGATAAAATCTTTGTTATAGAATGGTTGTATTTTTTCAATATTCTTATAAGCAAGTTTATAGTCTGGATTGTAGTCTTGAATAGACTCATAAGCTGCTTCACGGGTGCTTACATTGTTCAACTTGTTCAATTCATAAGATTCACTTATGAATTTATCAGCTGTAATATTGTAACCAGCAACACGCTTATCAGCTTCTTCCTTAGTCAAATGTTTGAGTTTTTTAGGACTCTTGGTATCTTTACCAGTACCATCCTCAGCTGAGCTATAGCCAACTACGCCAAAAAGGTCTTTAATATGTGGGCCACCATCTTCATCGTTAACATCGTTAGAACCAAATATTTCATGACCTTTGATTACTTTAGCATATGTTACGTTATCTTGTACAGCTCCATATGGCCATGTTTTAGAGGCAATACCACCAACGTTTCTAGTATTTTTAACATCAAGGATACCCTTGGCAACAGAATTTGTTAATCTTGCTTTTGTACCTGATTTCCAACTATTTAGCATGTAAGTGACAAATGGCACTAGCATACTTGCATTTGCATTTTGCGCCGTAATAGTCGCATCTACATAGGCTCTATTGACAAAGCCCATATAGTTTGAACCAGCAATACCACCAACTGTCGAGTTATTTCCTACAGAGTTGATTTTACCAATAAAGGCGACATTTTCAACCTTACCATCTTCATCAATCTTATTGACAATACCTGCAACATCATTGTTACCAGTAACCGAACCAGTCACCTTAACATCTTCAATCAGACCTTTATTTTTAAGGTTAAATCCAACCGTAGCAATTTGATTTTGACCAGAACGATTAATATCTACATTTTCAAAGTTAATGTTCTTAATAGTCCCACCATTAATGACATTGAAGAGGGGATGTTCCAAATTATGGATAGCAAAACGTTTGTCACCATCACTCAATAGTTTACCAGTAAACTCCGAAGTAATGTAAGATTTACCTTGAGGAACAACGTTACGAGCACTCATACTTTGACCCAGTTTAAATTCACCAGCAGGATTTGCCTGAATGGCTTGGATCAATTCTCCAAAGTCGTAGAAAACACCATCCTGACTAGCTTTTGGTTTTTCAATATAGTAGGTATAAGTTTCATTAAAGCGATTATCGACATTACGTTGAACCAAGTTCTCCGCTACTGCTGTTACCTTGTAGACTTGTTTTCCATCAATTGTTGACTCTTCGATTTTTTGAACCGCTAGTAGATTGGTCTTATGGTCATTAGAGGTAACTTTCAGATAATAGTTTGACAAGTCGGTTGGCACTGAAGTCAGTCGAGTTTCATCCATTTCGATTTGATTTTCATATTTGATCAAATCCGTTCTTAGAATATCTTTAATCTCGATTTTCTTTAAATCCAGCCTTAGTGGTTCTTCCGCAAGAACTACTTCTTCATTCCCATTTCCACGATCGTAAACCATCTTAGTCGCAATCTTGTAGTCCTTGTAATACTTCAAGTTTGTAAGATTAGCAGTCAGGTCTCCCTCAGACATATTGACTGTTTGAAGGCTAGTGTCTCCATCTTTCAAAACAACTTCAAGAGATTTAATGGTTACACCTGTTGGTTTGACCAATTGGTAACGAACCTTGGCACTACGCTCTAACTCTTCTTTATCAATTTGAGTAAGTGTCAACGTTGGCTCAGTCAGGATTTGATCACCTTTTTTGATGATACGATCTTGAACTGCTTCAACAACTTCCTCTGAAATCGTTGGAGCATCTGCAGTTTTCACGCCCTTAAGAGTCTTATAGACTTTGGTAATCTTTTTCTTACCGTTTTGACCAGCTTGAGCAACAACTTCTGTTCCCTTCGGAAGAGTGCTGTCTACTTCTGTTCTTGTCTCGAAAGGAATTTCTTCAAATGAAACTTCTTCAACTTGACCTTCAATAGCCTTGGTACCACGACTAATTTTTTCGTTTACTGGAGCCTTAACAGTTTCTGTACTTGTGCTGATTGGGTCCCCAACTTTTTGACCATTAACAGTTTTATAAACGCGGTGAATTAGCTGACTTCCTGCTTGACCGTTTTGAATCACTGTTTCTTCATCAGTGTAACGAGTATCATCAGCTACATACTCCTTTGGATATGGAACTTCTACAGTTTCAGTTTCCGTGATAGTTGCTTCAGCTACTTTATACTCTGGTAATTCTGGCTGAACTAGGGATTCGCCTTGGTGACCTTCTTCTTGCGTGCCTTTGGCTGTAACCTCACCTGTATAAGCTGGGGATTCTGGTTGAACCAAAGATTCGCCTTCATGACCCTCTTCTTGGGTTCCTTTGGCACTAATCTCGCCTGTATAAGCTGGGGATTCTGGTTGAACTAGAGATTCACCTTCGTGGCCTGATTCTTGGGTGCCTTTAGCACTAATCTCACCTGTGTAGGCTGGCAATTCTGGTTGAATCAAAGATTCACCTTCATGACCTACTTCTTGAGTACCTTTTGCGCTAATCTCGCCGGTGTAGGCTGGCAACTCTGGTTGAACCAGGGATTCGCCTTCGTGGCCTTCTTCTTGGGTGCCTTTAGCACTAATCTCACCTGTGTAGGCTGGCAACTCTGGTTGAACCAAAGATTCGCCTTCGTGGCCTGCTTCTTGCGTTCCTTTAGCGTTAATCTCACCGGTATAAGCTGGAGCTTCTGGCTGAACCAAGGATTCGCCTTGGTGACCTTCTTCTTGGGTGCCTTTGGCACTAATCTCGCCGGTATAAGCTGGGACTTCTGGTTGAACCAAAGATTCGCCTTCGTGGCCTGCTTCTTGTGTGCCTTTGGCGCTAATCTCACCGGTGTAGGCTGGCAACTCTGGTTGAACCAAAGATTCGCCTTCGTGGCCTTCTTCTTGAGTTCCCTTAGCAGTCGTCATTTGCTCTGGTTGGTCTTGGAAGTCTGATGCTTTAAAGTAACCGACGTATTCGTATCCTTCGATTTGAATGACACCTTTTGCCAAGTCCTCTTGACTACTTGCTGCAATCGTTTGATTGTAGGACACCAAGATTTTATTCTCAAAGGCTTGAGCTGACTGAGGGATAAAGTAACTACCACCTAGAGCTCCAATAAAGAGAAGGCCAAGCATTTTATTGCGGTGTTTTTTAGACATCACCACAACAACCATAGACGCTGTTGCAAAACCAAGAGTTGCTAGTGCCAACTCCTTGCTTCCAGTGTTCGGCAATTGTTGAGAATTCACTTCCTTTTTTCTGTAAACAAGATAGACAACATCATCTTGCTTTAAATCTGAAGGGAGTTCGTGATGGATCAAAGCTTTTTCTGCTTCTGTCAATTCTTGTTCAGCCAAATAACGGTAATGAACTTGGTTGGGTGTTGCCACTTCGTTAGCTGAAACAGTTTCAACTAAAAAGTTATTTGCCCCCAAAAGAAATGTCCCGATAACTGCAGAACCGACACCAACCGAGAACTTCCGAATAGAGTATTTAATGACTCTCTCAAACTGCATTTTTCTAGTATTCATTTTATATCTTCCTAATATGATCTATTGGATATTGAGCACGCGCCCCTCCAATGAGTTTTGGTCGACTAGCAAGTGCCGTTACATGAGCCTGACCAATCTCTCTTAAGACTGGTCGAATGGGTACCTGAACATGTTTGATATGCATACCGATAGCTGTATCACCAATGTCTAGACCAGCATCTGCCCTGATAAATTCGACCTCCACAGGATCCTTCATATAGCGGAAGGCGGCCAACTGACCAGAACCTCCTGCATGTAAGGTCGGGAGTACACTCACAATCTCCAACTGATGTTTTATAGCTACTTCTCGTTCAACAACTAAAGCCCGATTGACATGTTCACAACCTTGAACAGCTAGGTGAATTCCCTTAGCCGTCAACAGTTCCAACATAGTCTTGACAATAAGTTCACCGATTTCCTGACTCGAATCTTTTCCGATGTGTCCTCCCAGCACTTCACTCGAAGACAAACCCAAGACAAATAGTGCTCCCTCCTGTAAAGAAGCCTTGTCTAATACATCTTCAAGTATCTGCTGTGTTTCTGTTTGAATCCGTCTTTGGTCCATTTTTCACCTCGCTTTTTTTCATTCTATCATATCGTTTTTCATCAATTTTAGCAAGATTGGAAGGCATAGGAATACCATTTGCTAGGATTCAAAAACTATATGAGGGCTCTTTTTAAAAACTGATTCAAATTCATCTAGTTTCAAATATAAGATAAAATTATACTTTGAAAACAAAAAAAAATATAATAGTTTAGTAAAATCGTTGATGTAATAACATTTACACCTAAAAGATTTGTCAGTCAATTCGATTATAAACTACCGAAAAGCAACTTCTACCATTCTACCCCATTTCTTCTATTAAAGCTACTACTTTGCTTATTTTTTAGGCACTTTTTCTTCCTTGTAGCTTTAGATGATGATTCAGAAAATTTTCATGAAATGATGCTAAAACTTTAATTTTATCCTCAAATTATAATATGACAGTTTTTTGGATACAAACTGAATCCAATTTAAAAAAACTAGATTTTACAAAAACAGAGAAGGGTAGCTTCTCTGTTTTTTATAGATTAAACTTTTTGGAGTCCTTGGACAGCATCATGATTGATGAGTAGTTGCCCATATTCTTGTAGGACAGAACGACTGATATCACTATCATCCGCAAATTCGCGCATACGTGCCAACAACCAAGCTGGATAAAGGCTAGGTTGATCTTCTACATCAACTAATACTGTCAAATAGTACTGGTCATTCATCTTGTAGAGTTCTGAAGTTTCTATTTGGTAGTCAACCGTTTTGGCAAAAGAAACCAAACTAGATAAATCGTCAAAACGTAAGATGTAGTAGATATAAGGCTCTCTTTTTCCTTCTTCTACTTCGAGGGTTTCATCAAGCGCTGCTTCTTCTTCCTTTTCAACCTGCTCTAAAGATTGAATGGCTTCAATATCATCTTTAGTTTTTTCTGCCATGGTTTTCTCCAAGGTTTTTAAAAACTCATCTGGAGACATTTTAGCCAACTCATCCATATCAGGAAGATCTGCCAAATCGTCAAAATCTAAATTCTGGTCGATCTTAGATTTTGTCACAAAAACATCAACCTTGTCTGGCTTAGGTGTTACTCGGAAGCTAAGCATGCCCGTATCCAAGAAACTGTCTGGCATCTCTAACTCATCCAAGATTGCGTAGAAAAATTCTTCTGTTTTCTCTTGTGGAACGAGAAAGTCTGCGATTTCCATTCCACGATCCATCAAATCTTCTAAAGACATGGTGATTTTTAAAGTCGTATCACTGATTTGTTTCATTTTCATAGTTCGTAACCTCATACTTTCAGTTCTATCTATTATACAAGATTTCAAAAATTTTATCAAAAGAATGGCGTTGGAATGTGATATAATACTAGTATCTATTTTAGAATATAAGAAAGAAAATTTCATGAAAAATATTAAAGTAAATGCTTTGGCTAGCTTGCTGGTCAATATCTTAAATATCGTTTTTCCTTTGATTACTAATCCCTATCTAACACGGATTCTTAGTAAATCCAATTACGGTTACTTCAACACTGCCAACACCTGGGCAAGCTTTGTCATTCCACTTGCTGCCTTTGGGATTTACAATTATGGGATTCGAGCTATCAGTAAGGTTAAGGATGATAAGAATAAGATCAATTATGTCTTTTCTAAGTTATTCTATATTTCCCTGATTACTTCAATTCTGACAACAGCTATCTATTTCCTCTTTATTCACTTTGATACCAGTATTGTCAATCTAAAAATCCTTTACTACATCCTTGGCATCCAAGCTCTCTTCCAATTTCTGAATATCGAGTGGATGAATGAAGCCTACGAGAATTATTCCTTTATACTTTATAAAACACTGATTATTCGGATTGGAATGTTGGTGGCTATCTTTGCCTTCGTCAAGACACCTGATGACATCGTTCCTTATGCTAGCATCATGAGTGCGACAACTATCATCAACTATCTACTCAGCTTCCTCTGGATTAAACGAGAGGTCTCCTTTGTTAAGATTGAGTTCATCGAACTTCTCAAGTCATCTAAACCACTCTTAACCATGCTCCTTCTGGCAAATGCTAATATGCTCTATACCTTGCTGGATCGTATGTTCATCACTAAAGGACCTGATGAGAATTTCATCTCTTACTACACCATCGCCTCCAGTATCGTTATGCTGATTGCTAGTGTTCTTAGTGGCGCTATCAACGTCAGTATCCCACGACTTGGTTATTATCTAGGAAAAAAAGATTTTACTTCTTATAAAAATTTGGTCAATCAGGGTGCATCACTGTTTTACTTCCTCATGGTCCCTACCAGTATTGGTATTATGGTTTTAGGAACCTATGCTACAGTTATCTACTCTTCTGAGAAGTATCTAGAAGCAGGAATCGTAACGAGTGTCTTTGCCTTTCGTACCATTATCTGGGCTATCGAATTAATCCTTGGAAAACAGATTATCTTTATTAATGACCATGAAAATCGTTTGACCGCCTTCTACTTTATCGGTGGCGGTGTCAATGTCATTCTAAACTCTCTACTCCTTTTTAACAATATCTATACTCCAGCATACTACATTGGGACAACCATTATAGCTGAATCAATTGTAGTTCTGCTAGAAATTCGCTTTATTCAGAAGCATAAACTATTGGATTTGAGAGAGATTTTTACAACCTTGGCTCGCTACACAATCGTGTCACTCGGTTTCATCCCAATTTATTATGTTTTTAAAATCCTCTTCCAAGTTTATAGCTATGAAGTTACGATGAAGATGATTAGCATGGTTCTATGCACAATTGTTGCTTGCGGCATCTATTACGCTATCACACTCTTTATTATCAAAGATAAAACACTTCATTATGCACTTGACCTAGTTCGTGCAAGGATTAAAAGAGGATAAAGGTCTGTATCCCTCTCAAAAGTGTTCAGATTAAATATTATGCAACAAAAAGAAGACCTTACAGAGTCTTCTTTTTTCTATACGGTCCACACAATAAATACTCACTCAATAAACTTGTTAGAGCATACGAAGTCAAGACAACACCGACCTAGCTTTAAAAAATTTAGAAAGAGTATCACTTACAAATCTACTGTTAGTACCTTCCCAGCTCTCACGACTTGCTCACCTGCAATGTAGACGTCATCAACGTCACTGGATTTAACAGCATAAACTAAATGAGAGAGCATGTTTTCATGAGGTTGGAGATGGATTTTTCCTTGCGGTTGGATAACGAGAAAATCTGCTTGCTTGCCGACTTCTAGGCTACCAATCTCATCTTCCATTCCTAGTACCTTAGCTCCTTCAATCGTCAGTGCCTTGAGAGCAGTTTCAATAGGAAATTGACTGGCATCACCGCTCTTCATCTTCTGTAAAAGGGCCGCCGTGCGTCCTTCCTCAAACATATCAAGATTATTATTAGAAGCAACAGAGTCCGTCGCGATACCAACTGGCACTCCAACCTTTTGAAGTTGGATAATCGGTGCAATACCTGAAGCTAGTTTGAGGTTGCTGATAGGATTGTGGGCGATTGCAACTTGCGAATCTGCCAAGCGTACTATCTCTGCTTCATTTAACTCCACTCCATGGGCAAATACAGCCTGATGATCTAAATACCCAAGTTCATCTAGAAAGGCTATTGGACGTTTACCATAACGTTTCAGGATAATCCCTGACTCTTCCTGTGTTTCTGCCACATGGATATGAAGTGGAATATCTTCTTCTTTTGCTAGGTTCAAACTAGCCTCTAACAATTCTCGACTACAACTGTAGGGCGAATGAGGGGCCACCATTACCTTGAAATTGGGATCCTGATAGCTTTTGATTGTCCCGATGACAGCACGAGTTCTTGATATAGTCTCATCTGTGGTCTCCATGTCTGAAGAAAAGAGAGTTGGAGAAAAATAGCAACGCATCTTGGATGCCTTGACTGCATCATAAATCTTATCTATCTCCACTCCATTAGGATTGTACATATCATTGAAAGTTGTCGTTCCTGACTGAAGCATTTCTGTCAGCGCCTCTTTGACGGCCTTTGTAGTCATCTCTGGTGTAAATTCTGCTTCTGCTGGCCAGATATAGTCCTCTAGCCATTCGTGGAGATCGCTATCATCACGAATCCCCCTCAAGCCTGTCATGGCAGAATGGGTATGGCAGTTAACCAAACCAGGCATAATCCAAGCACCCTGATAGTCTATGATTTGATCTGCTTGCTTGAGAACTTCTTGATTTTCCTGACCGACATAGACGATTTGAGAATTTTCAAGAGCTAAGATACCATCCAAGTAGACATGGAAATCCTGGTCACAAGTCACGATATTTACATGCTGAAAGACTTTCATCAATAGGCTCCTTTTCTAAATTATACTCTTCGAAAATCAAATTCAAACCACGTCAGCGTCGCCTTACCGTATATATGTTACTGACTTCGTCAGTTCTATCTACAACCTCAAAGCAGTGCTTTGAGCAAC
>NZ_JVHE01000048.1:0-252 GCF_001072925.1 Streptococcus pseudopneumoniae
ATGGCGCGAGACGGAATCGAACCGCCGACACATGGAGCTTCAATCCATTGCTCTACCAACTGAGCTACCGAGCCTTATTGCGGGAGCAGGATTTGAACCTACGACCTTCGGGTTATGAGCCCGACGAGCTACCGAGCTGCTCCATCCCGCGTTAATAATAAAGGAGGATGTGGGATTCGAACCCACGCACGCTTTTACACGCCTGACGGTTTTCAAGACCGTTCCCTTCAGCCGGACTTGGGTAATCCTCCA
>NZ_JVHE01000049.1:0-381 GCF_001072925.1 Streptococcus pseudopneumoniae
CTTAACCCCTTGACCAACGGACCGGAGTTGTTATTTTCAACTCTTACTATTATACCGACTTTTCGTACTTTGTCAACACCTTTTTTTAATTTTTTTTAGAAGTCTTGTAATGTTGCCTTCAGCTCTCTGAGAAGGGCTTTGCGGCCTTTAAACCGTTCGTCTGCCCAGAGGCGTTCGTAGGCTTCTTGTCTATCTTCTGGTAATTTTCTTCTATAAGTATCCAACAATTCATGAAGGGCGTAGTAATCATCCAACCACAATCCTCCTTCTGGTAGGCGATGGCTAATCTCCCCTACTTCTTCATAGGCCATACGGTCCAGGCGACGTTTTTGACTCTCTTGTTTTCTGACGCTATCTAGGATTCGATTGCGGAATTTTGTT
>NZ_JVHE01000004.1:0-222 GCF_001072925.1 Streptococcus pseudopneumoniae
TATCCTGCACATTCGAGGTAGGGAATTTTAGATTCTTTTTGAAAGTCATATTTAGCCATTTGTCCTTGACAGTTGTGACATTTAGGTGCAGGATAATCGAGTTTAGCGATGACTTCTTTATGCGTTCCAGCATCAAGATAATCTAAGATAATAATATTTTTGTCTTTAATTCCGAGTAAGTTTGTGATAAAATTTAATTGTTCCATAAGATTCTTTCTAATG
>NZ_JVHE01000050.1:0-541 GCF_001072925.1 Streptococcus pseudopneumoniae
AAAAGGTTCAACCGTAGCCCTTTACGATAAAGACGGTAACAAGATTGGTGAAGCAACTGCAGGTGAAAATGGTAAAGCTACTATCACTCCATCAGTAAACATTCCAGCAGGTGCTGTAACAGCCAAAGCAACAGATGCGGCAGGTAACACATCAGTAGCCAGTGATCCAGCTACAGCTACTCCAGCAGCAGATACAGAAGCTCCAGCTAAACCAGTTGTGAACACAGACCTTACAGGTAAAGCAGGAACTAAAACTCCAGTTGAAGTAACTGCAGAAAAAGGTTCAACCGTAGCCCTTTACGATAAAGATAACAACAAGATTGGTGAAGCAACTGCAGGCGAAAATGGCAAAGCGACAATCACACCAACAGTAGACATTCCAGCAGGTGCTGTAACAGCCAAAGCAACAGATGCGGCAGGTAACACTTCAGTAGCAAGTGATCCAGCTACAGCTACAGCTCCAGCAGCAGTAGTTGCGCCAACAGTAGAGATTCCTTACTCTAATAAAGATACTAAAGAAGTTTATGTATATGCTGGTGAA
>NZ_JVHE01000051.1:0-6065 GCF_001072925.1 Streptococcus pseudopneumoniae
GGAGCTTTTTGGAGTCTAAAAGACGAACAAAAAGTTCAATCAGCTACCGCGTCAAAGTTTGATCGCTAATAAAAAATGAGGTCGGGCTCTTTTGTCCCAACCTCTTCTACTATTCATAAAATTGTTTATAGGGTTTATTAAAGGCTTCTAAGATATCTGATGGAGTCTCTGCATAAGATTTTATCTCTGTCAAATTCCCTTTAACGATAATTCTCTCAACTGCATTAGCATCTTCACAAGTTACCAAGGTAATCTCTTTAATCCCATCACGTTCGTCAATTACATCTACGCGATCAGGAGTTACAATTTTAACCTCTTCAATCTCGTATGTATAGACTTTTTCTTTATCAGTGAGATAAATTTTCATTCCTTTCTCAGCACGAGCAAGAGGAGAAAATAATTTCTTATCTGCATTTTCACCTGCAAAGATACGGTGACTTGCTAGAGAATAATTTCCTTCCCCCATTACTTGATTGGCTTTCATTGTCCCAGCACCATAAAAAAGGTTAACATTATCGAGTCCCTTAAATATTGGTAGATTCATTTCAAGCTCTGGAATGGCAATCCCTCCGATTACCGGAAGTTGCTGGGAATTCCATTGAGCTGATAGGACTGCCTCCGAGGAAAGTGATTTTACAGAGTCAAAATCGAAATTTCCTTCTGTTTCTTTGTTCTCTTCAATCTCTTCCTTGGTCACTTGACTGACCTGATACTTATTAGTATTCCAAATCATGAACATATCACGAATATTAGCATTGAAGATTAAAGCGATAGATAGCAAGATTAGGAATCCTGCCAGTATGTTAATCAGTAGATTTTTACGTTTATTTTTTTTACTTTGATTCTTTTTTTGAGACATTATGCTTCACTTTCTGTTTCCTGTTCTGCCCCAACTTCTTCTTTTTCCGCTGCTGCAACACTTGTAAAAGTCACAATCTTAGCATCTTGATCTAGACGCATCACTTTTACTCCCATAGTTGAACGTCCCGTTTGTGAAATATTGGCAACATTGGTTCGAATCATGACACCTGTGTCAGTGATAATCATCAGATCTTCGTCCCCTTTTACTGTTAAGAGACCAGCCAGAGGACCATTTTTTTCAGTAACATTGGCAGTTTTCATTCCCTTACCGGCACGCCCTTTTGTTGGATATTCAGTGGCAACTGTACGCTTACCGTATCCTTTTTCGGTGATAATGAGGACTTCATCTTGGTCAGTGATCACTCTCGCTCCTACTACTGCATCACCTTCACGAAGGTTTACCCCTTTAACACCAGTGGCAATACGACTCATACTACGAACTGAAGACTGATTGAAACGAACTGCATAACCTAATTTGGTTCCGATGATGATATCTGTGTCTTTTTCAGTTAGTAAGACATTAATCAACTCATCCTCATCTTTCAGATTCAAGGCTTTGAGACCATTTTGACGAATATTGGCGAATTCTTTAACGCTGGTTCTCTTAACAATACCAGCACGAGTTGTAAAGAAGAGGTAAGCATCATCACTACGTTCTGATTCAACATTGATAATAGTTTGAATGCTTTCACCTTCGTCTAGTTTCAAAAGATTGACGACTGGCAAGCCCTTAGCAGTGCGACCATACTCTGGAATTTCATACCCCTTAAGACGATAAACCCGTCCTTTATTGGTGAAGAAAAGCAAATGATCGTGAGTGCTGGTTGAAACCAATTCACGCACAAAGTCATCGTCCTTAACTCCAGTTCCTTGAACACCACGTCCACCACGTTTTTGAGCTGTAAATTCGTCTTGGTCCAAACGTTTGATATAACCTTTATTTGATAGAGTGATGAGAACATCAGACTCTTCAATCAAGTCTTCATCTTCAAGCGTCAAGACTTCACCAACCATCAACTCAGTACGACGTGGATCGCCAAACTTACGTTTGACCTCATCCAATTCTTCCTTGATGATTTGCGCTACGCGTTCTGGTTTTGCAAGAATGTCTGCCAAGTCAGCAATCAAAGCAATAAGCTCATCATATTCCGACTGAATCTTGTCACGTTCCAAACCTGTCAAACGACGTAGACGCATATCGAGAATTGCTTGACTTTGACGTTCAGATAACTTGAACTTGCTCATCAATTCAGTTTGGGCTTCTGCATCCGTTTCACTAGCACGAATGATACGAATGACTTCGTCAATGTGGTCCAGAGCAATTAACAAACCTTCTAAGATGTGTGCACGCGCTTCAGCTTTCTCTTTGTCAAATTGAGTACGACGAGTCACCACTTCTTTTTGGTGCTCAATATAAGCATCCAAGATTTGACGAAGAGAGAGAATCTTTGGTACACCATTCTGGATAGCCAGCATGTTAAACCCAAAGCTAGTTTGCATTTGAGTCATCTTGAATAAGTTGTTCAAGATAACATTGGCAGAGGCATCACGCTTCACTTCGATAACAAAGCGAACACCCTCACGGTTAGATTCGTCACGAACTGCTGTAATACCTTCGATACGTTTTTCTTGAACTAGACGTACAATATGCTCATGGACTTTAGTCTTATTAACCATGTATGGAAATTCTGTTACAACGATACGTTCGCGACCAGTTTTTGTTTCCTCGATTTCTGTACGGGAACGAAGAACAATGGAGCCTTTTCCTGTTTCATAGGCCTTATGAATCCCTGATCTCCCCATAACAAGGGCACCAGTTGGGAAGTCAGGCCCAGGGAGTACTTCCATCAAGTCCTTGGTCGTAACTTCTGGATTATCCATAACCAACTTAACCGCATCAATGGTTTCACCCAAGTTATGTGGCGGAATATTGGTCGCCATACCAACGGCAATACCTGTAGCACCATTGACCAAAAGGTTTGGGAAACGAGCTGGTAGAACAACAGGTTCACGTTCATTGGCATCATAGTTATCTACAAAATCAACAGTATTTTTATTGATGTCACGAAGCATCTCAAGTGCAATCTTGCTCATGCGCGCTTCAGTATAACGCTGAGCTGCGGCACCATCACCATCCATGGAACCAAAGTTTCCATGTCCATCTACAAGCATGTAACGGTAGCTCCACCATTGAGCCATACGGACCATAGCCTCGTAAATAGATGAATCACCGTGTGGGTGGTATTTACCCATAACATCCCCTGTAATACGGGCAGATTTCTTATGAGGTTTATCAGGTGTAACCCCTAATTCGTTCATTCCGTACAAAATACGACGATGAACTGGTTTCAACCCATCTCGAACATCAGGAAGGGCCCGCGATACGATAACACTCATGGCGTAGTCGATAAAGCTGGTCTTCATCTCCTTTGTCAGATTGACATTCACTAAATTTTTATCTTGCATTAAAAAATGCCTCATTTCACTATTAGTAACTAGATATATTATACCATAGTTTAGCTTATATTTCAGTCTCTGGATACCCCTAAAACGTTTACATTGATAACTGGATGTTATATCCGTGACAAAGCTATTTAAAAGTGATAGAATGAAATCAGACAGGGTATTACCCTTAAAAAAACAAAGGAGATGTTTAGACTAATGACAGCAACTAAACAACACAAAAAAGTTATCCTCGTTGGTGATGGTGCCGTAGGTTCATCTTACGCTTTCGCTCTTGTTAACCAAGGAATTGCCCAAGAACTTGGTATCATTGAAATTCCTCAATTACACGAAAAAGCTGTTGGTGACGCTCTTGACCTTAGCCACGCCCTTGCTTTCACTTCACCTAAAAAGATCTATGCTGCTGAATACGCTGACTGTGCGGACGCTGACCTTGTAGTTATCACTGCTGGTGCTCCTCAAAAACCAGGTGAAACTCGTCTTGATCTTGTTGGTAAAAACCTTGCAATCAACAAATCAATCGTAACACAAGTTGTTGAATCAGGATTTAACGGTATCTTCCTTGTAGCTGCTAACCCAGTTGACGTTTTGACATACTCTACATGGAAATTTTCAGGATTCCCTAAAGAACGCGTTATCGGTTCAGGTACTTCTCTTGACTCAGCTCGTTTCCGTCAAGCCCTTGCTGAAAAATTGGATGTAGACGCTCGTTCAGTTCACGCCTACATCATGGGTGAACACGGTGACTCAGAATTTGCCGTTTGGTCACACGCTAACATTGCTGGTGTTAACCTTGAAGAATTCCTTAAGGACACTCAAAATGTTCAAGAAACTGAATTGATTGAATTGTTCGAAGGTGTTCGTGACGCTGCTTACACAATCATCAACAAAAAAGGTGCTACATACTATGGTATCGCCGTTGCCCTTGCTCGTATCACTAAAGCAATCCTTGATGATGAAAATGCAGTACTTCCACTTTCTGTATTCCAAGAAGGCCAATACGGAATCAATGACGTCTTCATTGGTCAACCAGCTGTTGTTGGAGCACACGGTATTGTACGTCCAGTGAACATCCCATTGAACGATGCTGAACTTCAAAAAATGCAAGCTTCTGCTAAAGAATTGAAAGCTATCATTGATGAAGCTTGGAAAAAACCTGAATTCCAAGAAGCTTCTAAAAACTAATTTAAGTTAGAAAAAATGTCTAGACGGTTTGTCTAGACATTTTTATATTTCATTACTTTATTTCATTTGAGCAAAAGCCGCTTCTGCATCTGCGTTACTAATCGCACCTAATTGAATCTTAGCAATTTTACCCTGTGAATCAATTAGATACTCTGTAGGGATGCTTCGAATTTGATAATCTTGAAAAACAGCTCCTTTTGTATCATATAAAACTGGGATGTCTTTATAACCTTGTTCTTCAAACCACTTTGGAAATTGGTCTATCGTTTTTTCACCTTGAAGTCCTGGCGCAATGACAGATAAAATTTCGAAATCACGATCTTCCTTAGCAGCAAGCTCCATCAATTCTGGCATACTCTTCTTACATGGTCCACACCAAGATGCCCAAAATTTAAGATAAACTTTTTTACCTTTAAAATCAGATAATTTCACTTCTTTTCCATCCATTGATTGAAGCGTAAAATCAGGTGCTTCTGCTCCTACAGCCACTTGCTTCACAGTTTCTTGCTGCTGTGTCTGAGTCGTTTGATTTTCTTGACTTGATTTTTTCTCTTCCTTGCCACAAGCAATCAGAAGAAAGAGAGACAAGAAACTAAGCCCAAAATAGATAATTTTTTTCATAGATAACTCCTTTTATCCTAATATTCCAGATAAGACATTTAACTGTCCCAACATTAATAAAATTCCCATGAGAATGATCAATAAACCACCAATTTTCTTCAATAAAAGTATGTGGGATTTGATTCTACTAAAATAAGGCATGATAAGACCTGATGCCAAGGCCAGAACTAAAAATGGAAGCGCCATTCCGAGAGTGTAAATGAGGGTTAATAAGGCTCCCTGAAGAGCTCCATTTCCTCCTGAGGCAGCCAGTGCTAAAACAGAACTTAAAACTGGGCCTATACATGGAGTCCAGCCAAAGCTGAAGCTGATACCCAGTAAAAAGGCCGACATATATTTGCTAGACTGTTTTTGCTTAAATGTTACTGTTTTTTGTACCTCTAATTTTTGTAAGTGAAGAATTTCCATCTGATGCAAACCCAGTATAATAATCATGATTCCCATGACATAACGGAACCAGTCAGTATAAAGTAAATTCCCAAGGAATCCTGCTCCAAATCCAAGAATAAAGAAGATGAGAGAGATACCCGCAATGAAACAGAGTGTCCGAATCAATCCTGACCAGGCAACATCTTTACCCAAAAAACGAAATGTCCTTGACTCCTCTTGATCATCTAGCAGAACACCTGCGTAGACTGGTAACAAGGGAAAGATGCAGGGAGAAAAGAATGACAAGATCCCAGCTATAAAGACAGAAATAAAAAATAAAATACTTTCCAATTAAGAACCTTCTTTCATATAGTCATCTTTTATTTTACTATAAAAGAAAACGTTTGTAAGAAATCCGCTACGCAAATTTATTTTCAACTTGAAAGAATCAAAAAAGGAGCTCAGCTCCTTTTTTTGGCTCTATAATTTCTGTAGTGGGTAGCACCACCATAGGAATTATGGAGCCTATTTTGTTGTAGAAAAAAAGTCCCATAAGACCTATAATG
>NZ_JVHE01000052.1:0-14907 GCF_001072925.1 Streptococcus pseudopneumoniae
AAAAATAGGCTCCATAAGATCCATAGGGGATTTACCCACTACAAATATTATAGAGCCTTTTTTTGTTATGAGCTATACCTTTGTATTAAACTCTTTATTTATTGTATAATTGTTAGAATAGCTGTATATTGCATAAAGATTATTATATGAAAAACAAATAAACCACTTTATCATTGTTTTAGTTTTATACTTATTATTGAAAAGAATCCAAGTGAATCAAGATTTTTAAGCATATTTTTGGTATAATAATACCCAGGAAAAACTAGAGAAAAGAAGGAGGTAGAGATGGAAAAGTATTTATCGGTTACAACTTTGACCAAGTATTTAAAAATGAAATTCGATAAAGACCCCTACTTGGAACGGGTCTATTTAACTGGTCAAGTCTCTAACTTCCGCAAGCGTCCAACGCATCAGTATTTTTCTCTTAAGGATGATCGTGCAGTTATTCAGGCAACCATTTGGTCAGGTATTTATCAGAAACTAGGTTTTGATTTGGAAGAAGGGATGAAGATCAATGTGGTTGGTCGTGTCCAAGTCTATGAGCCAAGTGGAAGCTATTCGATTATTATTGAAAAAGCTGAACCTGATGGTGTTGGTGCCTTGGCTATCCAATTTGAACAGCTTAAGAAGAAACTGGCAGAAGAAGGTTTATTTCAAGAACGCTTTAAACAATCTTTACCACAATTTTCAAAAAAAATAGGTGTGGTGACCAGTCGAAGTGGTGCTGTTATCCAAGATATCATCACTACAGTCAGTAGACGCTTTCCAGGTGTTGAAATTATTTTATATCCTACCAAGGTTCAAGGTGAGGGTGCTGCAGAGGAAATTGCTCGTAATATTGCGAGAGCCAATGAACGAGCTGACTTAGATGTTCTGATTATTGGCCGTGGTGGTGGATCCATTGAAGATCTTTGGGCCTTTAATGAAGAGATTGTTGTAAGGGCTATTTTTGAATCTCGTTTACCGATTATTTCGAGTGTAGGTCATGAAACAGATGTCACCTTGGCTGATTTTGTTGCTGATAAGAGAGCGGCAACGCCGACAGCTGCTGCTGAACTCGCTACACCAGTAACTAAGTTAGATCTTTTGACCTATCTTCAGAATCAAGAAAAACGCATGACTACAGCGGTTAAGCATACCTTGTCAAAGAAACAAGAAGCTGTGAGAATCCTCAGTCAATCAGTTATCTTCAGACAACCAGAGCGTTTATATGACGGCTATCTACAACGCTTAGATCAGTTACAGCTGCGACTGAAGCAAGGACTGAATGCCGAATTGGTTCGTAATCAACAAAAGGTGCAAGAACAAGTCCACCGTTTGGAACAATTATCACCAATCATCAAAATCCAGCGTTATCAGGATCATATCCAGCAATTAAAGAAACTGCTGCGAAGCCAGATGGCTGTGACCTATGATGCAAAAGTAGCAGAAGTAAAACGCCTATCAGAAGCTCTCCTTATGCTAGATACTAGTCGAATTGTAGCCAGAGGTTATGCAATTGTCAAAAAAGGAGAAGTCGTAGTCGCTTCTGCGAAAGATCTGAAAGAAAATGACCAAGTATCACTGTTGATGCGGGACGGTCAAGTAGAATTAGAGGTTAAAGATGTCAAAACAAAAGAAATTTGAGGAAAATCTAGCAGAACTTGAAACGATTGTTCAAAGCTTAGAAAATGGTGAAATTGCTTTGGAAGATGCTATTTCTGCATTTCAAAAAGGAATGCTCTTATCCAAAGAATTGCAGGCAACACTTGATAAGGCTGAAAAGACCTTGGTCAAGGTGATGCAAGAAGATGGAACAGAAAGTGAACTGGTATGAACAAGCAGGAAAAACTAGCTTTGGTCGAGTCAGCTCTTGAAGACTTTTATGGCAACCAACAATTTGCGTCCAGTTTAAGAGAAGCTGTTCTTTATTCCATACATGCAGGTGGAAAAAGGATTCGTCCTTATTTACTTTTAGAAGTTTTGGAGTCTTTGCAGGTGCCAATCACTCAGGAACATGCTCAAGTTGCAGCAGCGCTTGAGATGATTCACACTGGAAGTTTGATTCATGATGATCTTCCTGCTATGGATAATGATGATTTTCGTCGGGGGCGTTTGACCAACCATAAGGTGTATGGTGAAGCTCTAGCTATTTTAGCAGGGGATGCGCTTTTTTTGGATCCCTATGCTTTAATTGCTCAAGCTGATTTGCCTAGTCAAACCAAGGTAGATTTAATATCTAATTTATCCCTTGCTTCTGGAAGTATGGGGATGGTAGCTGGACAAGTTTTAGATATGGAAGGCGAAGGAAAACACTTGAATTTAGAGGAACTTCAGACTATCCATGCTAATAAAACGGGTAAACTTTTAGCTTTTCCTTTCCAAGCGGCTGGAATCATTGCTGGATTGGATGAAAATCTTCAGAAACAGCTTAAAACAGTTGGCGAGTTGATTGGCCTGGCTTTCCAAGTGAGAGATGATGTCCTTGATGTTACAGCAAGTTTTGAGGAAATCGGCAAGACACCCCAGAAAGATTTGCAAGCTGAGAAGTCAACATATCCTGCATTGTTGGGATTAGATCAGGCGATAGCGTTTTGCAATCAAACTTTGGATCAAGCTACTGCGAAACTAGAAGATATTAGCCAAGTTGTGAGCTTTGACAAGGAACCAATTGTGACAATAGTAGAAAGTTTGAGAATCAATGGCTAAGGAAAGAGTAGATGTATTAGCTTACAAACAAGGCTTATTTGAAACAAGAGAACAAGCCAAACGTGGTGTTATGGCTGGTTTGGTAGTCGCTGTTTTAAATGGCGAACGATTTGATAAACCAGGAGAAAAAATTCCTGACGATACAGAGTTGAAACTCAAGGGCGAGAAACTTAAGTATGTTAGTCGTGGTGGCTTGAAACTTGAGAAGGCGCTAGATATTTTTGATCTATCAGTTGAGGGACAAACGACCATTGATATCGGAGCTTCAACTGGAGGTTTTACGGATGTCATGTTGCAAAATGGTGCTAAACTAGTTTTTGCAGTTGATGTTGGTACTAACCAACTGGCATGGAAATTACGTCAAGATCCTCGTGTTGTCAGTATGGAGCAGTTTAATTTCCGTTATGCTGAAAAGACCGACTTTAATCAGGAACCAAGTTTTGCCAGTATTGATGTTAGTTTTATTTCCCTAGGCCTCATTTTACCAGCTTTGCACCGAGTTTTAGCTGATCAAGGGCAGGTTGTTGCTCTAGTTAAGCCTCAATTTGAGGCTGGTCGAGAACAGATTGGTAAAAATGGAATTATCAGAGATGCCAAAGTTCACCAAAATGTTTTAGAATCAGTTACTAAAATGGCAGTTGATGAAGGATTTTCAGTCTTAGGATTGGACTATTCTCCTATTCAAGGTGGTCATGGGAATATCGAGTTTTTAGCCTATTTGCGAAAAGAAGATCACGCAATCAATCAGGTTACTTCTGAAATAGAAAAAATAGTGGAGAAAGCACATAGAGAATTTAAAGATGAATAAAAAAGAGAGACTTGAGAAGATTAGAAGATTTGTTACAGATTATCAAATCGGTACCCAGGAAGAAATCGTTGAACACTTGAGAGAAGCGGGTATCTCTGCTACTCAAGCAACAGTCTCCCGAGATATTAAAGAATTAGGTATTGTAAAAATTCCATTGAAGGACAATACTTACATCTATGAATTACCAAAATCAATCGTTAGAAGCTTGCAGTTGGCAGAAAACAATATTATTCATGCTGAACGCATGGGGCATATGATCAATTTGCAAGTTATTCCAGGGAATACTATTTTCGTCAAGAGTCAGTTGATGACTGTTTTTTCTGACCAAATTTTTAGCTGTATTGCTGATGATAATTCCATCTTGATGGTATTGAGAAGTGAAGAAACAGCCAAAGATATTTTTGAGCAAGTTAAAAATTGGTAGGATTATATGTTACTGGAAATTTCGATTAAAAATTTTGCTATCATCGAATCAATTTCTTTGAACTTTGAACAAGGGATGACTGTTTTAACTGGTGAAACGGGTGCGGGTAAATCAATCATTATTGACGCTATGAATATGATGTTAGGAGCTCGAGCTACAACAGAAGTCATTCGTCATGGGGCTCCAAAAGCAGAAATTGAAGGTCTTTTTTCAATTGAAAGTAATCGCGCGCTAGAAGAAATTTTTGATGAACAAGGATTAGAATTGAGTGATGAAATCATTATTCGTCGCGAAATTTTACAAAACGGCCGTAGCGTCAGTCGTGTCAATGGACAGATGGTTAATCTTTCAGTATTAAGGACAATTGGTCAACAGCTAGTTGATATTCATGGTCAACATGACCAAGAAGAATTAATGCGTCCTCATCGACATATCCAGATGTTGGATGAGTTTGGAGATACTTCTTTCTTTGAATTAAAAGAAGCCTATCAGATGAGCTTTGACAACTATCGTCGTATGCGCAAGCAAGTGCTTGACATCAAAAAAAATCAGCAAGAGCACAAGGCGCGAATTGAGATGTTGGAATTTCAGATGGCTGAGATTGAAGCGGCTAATTTGAAAGCTGGTGAAGATGTTACTCTCAATCAAGAAAGAGACAGACTACTGAACCATAAACATATCGCTGATACTTTGACTAATGCTTACAGTATGTTGGATAATGAAGAGTTTTCTAGTCTGGCAAATGTTCGTTCGGCCATGAATGATATGGAAAGTCTTGAAGAGTTTGATCCAGAGTATCGTGAGATTTCAGGAACACTTTCTGAATCCTATTATGTTCTAGAAGATATCACCAAGCGCTTGGAATCCATTATTGATGATTTAGATTTTGACGGTAATCGTCTGATGCAGGTTGAAAGCCGACTAGATTTGATTCACACCATTACCCGTAAGTATGGTGGTAGTGTAGATGATGTCCTAGAATACTTTGTCAAGATTACAGACGAATACAATCTTCTAACAGGAAATAATCTATCTTCTGAAGATATGGAAATCGAACTCAAGAAACTTGAAAAAAATCTTGTGGACCTAGCAGGTCAGGTTGCTCAAGCTCGCCATAAAATAGCACAGGACTTAGAAGCTGAAATCAAGCAAGAATTGCAAGACCTTTACATGGAGAAAGCACAATTTCAAGTTCGTTTTAGTCAAGGAAAATTCAGTCGTGAAGGTAATGAGAGTGTTGAATTTTACATTTCAACCAACCCTGGAGAAGATTTTAAACCATTAGTAAAAGTAGCTTCTGGTGGAGAGTTGTCTCGCTTAATGTTAGCTATCAAGTCCGCTTTTTCTCGTAAGGAAGGCAAGACCAGTATCGTCTTTGATGAGGTGGATACGGGAGTTTCAGGTCGTGTAGCTCAAGCCATCGCGCAAAAAATTCACAAAATTGGACAAAATGGACAAGTGTTGGCCATATCTCACCTTCCTCAAGTTATTGCTATCGCAGATTATCAGTTCTTTATTGAAAAGATTAGCAATGAACATTCAACGGTATCAACTGTTCGCTTGTTAACAGTTGAAGAAAGGATTGAAGAAGTCGCTAAGATGTTGGCTGGAGAGAATGTGACAGAAGCAGCATTGAATCAAGCGAGAGAATTATTACAAAGTAAGGAGAAATAAATGACAGACTATTATGTAATTGGTGATGTCCACGGAAAAGCTGGAATGTTAGAAGACTTACTTAAAACATGGGATGGCAAGACTCAATTACTCTTTCTTGGAGATTTGATTGATAGAGGAGAAGATAGCCGCCGTGTTCTTGAAATGGTCAAGGATTTGGTTGATAACAAGGGAGCTATCTGCTTATCTGGGAACCACGAGTATATGTTTTTAACTTGGTTGGATAATCCTGAAGAAAGCTATGACCACTATCGTCGTAATGGTGGGGATACAACCATTAATTCCATTTTAGGCCGTCCACTAGATGCACCAGTAGATGGAGTAGCAGATGCTAAACGAGTTGAGACAGAAGCAGCAGACTTAGTGGAGTTTATCCGTCAAATGCCTTTTGTCATTGAAACAGATAAGTATATCTTTGTACATGCTGGTATTGATTTGACTTTGGATGATTGGCACGATACTACTGACTATAAGAAGGTATGGCTCAGAAAACCATTTCACGAAGCAGCCAATCATACTGGAAAAACCATTGTCTTTGGACATACACCAGTCTATGGTTTGTTGGATCAAAAACCTGGTACATCTGAACTTTGGATTACAGAAGACGGTAAGATTGGAATGGATGGAGGAGCTGTTTACGGTGGTGTCCTTCACGGTATTGTCTTTACCGACCAAGGTATGACAGAACATTACTTCATTGAAAATGACGGCTTTGTTGCTGAAGATTAGTACTCCTAACAGGGTATGGTCTTGTCAAAATGTTAAAAACAATTTATAATTAATAGATACCCTGAAAGGAAGGGAATGATGAACTTAGAAGAATTGAAAAAACGACAGGAGAAGATTCGTAACTTCTCTATTATCGCCCATATTGACCATGGAAAGTCAACACTAGCAGACCGTATTTTGGAAAAGACAGAGACAGTTTCCAGTCGTGAAATGCAGGCCCAACTTCTTGATAGTATGGATTTAGAGCGTGAGCGTGGAATTACTATCAAGCTTAATGCTATCGAGCTTAATTATACGGCTAAAGATGGTGAGACTTATATCTTCCACTTGATTGACACACCGGGACACGTGGACTTTACCTATGAGGTTTCACGTTCCCTAGCTGCCTGTGAAGGTGCTATTTTGGTCGTTGATGCTGCCCAAGGGATTGAGGCTCAAACTCTGGCAAACGTCTATCTTGCTTTAGATAATGATTTGGAAATCCTCCCAGTTATCAATAAAATTGACCTACCAGCAGCAGATCCAGAGCGCGTGCGAACAGAAATTGAAGATGTCATTGGTCTAGACGCTAGCGAAGCAGTATTGGCTTCAGCCAAGGCGGGTATCGGTATCGAAGAAATTCTCGAGCAAATTGTCGAAAAAGTTCCAGCCCCAACTGGTGACGTGTCAGCACCATTGAAAGCCTTGATTTTCGACTCAGTATACGATGCCTATCGTGGAGTTATCCTCCAAGTTCGTGTCATGGATGGAGTAGTCAAACCTGGTGATAAGATTCAGCTCATGAGCAATGGTAAGACCTTCGATGTAACTGAAGTCGGAATTTTCACACCTAAAGCAGTAGGACGAGACTTCCTTGCGACAGGTGACGTTGGTTATATCGCGGCTTCAATCAAGACTGTTCAGGACACACGTGTCGGTGATACAGTAACCTTGGCGACAAATCCAGCGACTGAACCACTTTCAGGATACAAACAGATGAATCCGATGGTTTTCGCAGGTCTCTATCCAATCGAGTCAAATAAATACAACGACCTTCGTGAAGCTCTTGAAAAATTGCAACTGAATGATGCTAGCTTGCAGTTTGAACCAGAAACATCCCAGGCTCTTGGATTTGGTTTCCGTTGTGGTTTCCTTGGACTTCTTCATATGGATGTTATTCAGGAACGTTTGGAACGTGAGTTTAACATCGACCTTATTATGACTGCACCATCTGTTATCTACAAGGTTAATCAGACTGATGGTGAGTCTATGGATGTGTCTAACCCATCCGAGTTTCCTGATCCTACAAAGATTGCAACTATCGAAGAACCATATGTTAAGGCACAAATCATGGTACCGCAAGAATTCGTCGGAGCAGTAATGGAATTAGCTCAGCGCAAACGTGGTGACTTTGTGACCATGGATTATATCGATGACAATCGTGTTAATGTTATCTATCAAATCCCACTAGCTGAAATTGTCTTTGACTTCTTCGATAAACTAAAATCTTCGACACGCGGTTATGCAAGCTTTGATTACGAATTGTCAGAGTATCGTCCATCTAAGCTGGTGAAAATGGATATCCTTCTTAATGGTGATAAGGTGGATGCTCTTAGCTTTATCGTTCACAAGGACTTTGCCTACGAACGTGGGAAACTCATCGTTGATAAGCTCAAGAAAATCATTCCTCGTCAACAATTTGAAGTTCCGATCCAAGCAGCTATTGGGCACAAGATTGTCGCGCGTACAGATATTAAAGCTCTTCGTAAAAATGTGCTTGCTAAATGTTACGGTGGTGACGTTTCTCGTAAACGTAAACTCCTTGAAAAACAAAAAGCTGGTAAGAAACGCATGAAAGCCATCGGTTCAGTAGAAGTCCCACAAGAAGCCTTTCTCAGCGTATTGAGCATGGATGAAGAATAGTCGCTATGTGAGAATAGCATAGATTGTAATAAATCGATCAGTTGATTTAGATTGAAGAAAAGTCCATTTTGGACAATTTTCTTCAATCTTTTTCTTTCTTTTGAATCACTCAATTGATTTTGTAAAGTGTCAAAATACAGTAATTTTTTGACACTTTTCTCTTCATACTTTAAAATAGAAGTGAAAGGAGAGTTATCATGAAAAAAATAATAACTTTATCTACACTTTTACTTTGTAGTCTTAGTCTAATTGCTTGTAGCAATTCAGAGAAGACAAATGAAGTAAAGACAGAAGCCTCTTCTAGTGTTCAAGAAGTTTCAAGTCAAGAGCCTAGTTCATCGCAAAAGCAGACGGAAGAAACTCAAATAGTTGGATCTGATGATTATGGATATGTGAAAATTCCTAAATCATGGGTTCATTTCAAAGAAATTGAAGGTGGAGATGACATTCAGTATTGTGATGGGACGGATGTCAATATTGTAACTCTCAATACCTTTAAACCAGAGCAGTTTGGTATTAGTGAAAGTGAGTACGCTGCGCTTGAAACTGTTCAAATCTCAACTAGTATTTATGAATCTAAACAGAAAAGTCAAGACTTTTCCAAGGTATGGGGGTCAAAATCAACTATCGGTGGCTATGAGGCCTATGTAGTAAACTGTATTGCTAAAAATGGTAAATACTTAATTATCTGGGTATTTAAATCTGATGATGGTAAGTTTAGATATGTTTCTCTGGAAGGTGTTCCAGAGGTATTAAAAAATCTTCTTCCAATGGTGGAAGAAAGTTGGACCAATAAAAAGAGTTAACATCGTGAAAACAGGAGTACTTCCTGTTTTTTTGTTTTACTTATTAAGAAATTTATAAAAAATATGTTTGAAATCATTAAATGTTTAATTCGTAAACAAAAAAAATAAATATCAAACAAAATGC
This sequence comes from Streptococcus pseudopneumoniae, assembly GCF_001072925.1. GTDB lineage: Bacteria > Bacillota > Bacilli > Lactobacillales > Streptococcaceae > Streptococcus > Streptococcus pseudopneumoniae_Q. The sequence continues at coordinate 9,156 of NZ_JVHE01000052.1, forward strand.
AACAAAAAAAGATTGACAACGGTTTCATATAGTGTTATACTTGTACCATAAAAGTTAAATATGAAGGGAGAAGGTCATGGGATTAGATCATTTCTTTGACAAAGACCTAGTCTTTTGCTTAGAAGCAGATAATCAAGAGCAACTTTTCGATCAAGTTGCAACCCTACTGGAAGAAAAGAAAGTTGTTACAGAGACCTATCGATCGGCCTTGATTGAACGTGAAAAATCGTTCCCAACTGGTTTGGATATGGAGTTTTTAGGGAAGGATTTGCCTAACGTAGCTATCCCTCATACTGATACAATTCATAATCTAACTGAAAATGTTGTCGTGGTTCGTCTGGAAAAACCAGTCACGTTCCACAATATGATTGCACCTGATAAGGAAGTAGAAGTATCATTACTCTTCTTTATCATCAACAATTCAAGTTCAAGTCAAACAAATATACTTGCACAGTTGATGGACTTCTTTACAGGCAATGGTCATCTTGAAGCGCTGTCTAAGATTACGGAACCTGAAGCTTTGTTCCAATACATCTCAGAAGCGACTGCTTAATTTGTTAATAATTTTTATATAAAAACGGAGGAAATCCAAATGATTAAAATTCTTGCTGCTTGTGGTGCAGGTGTTAACTCAAGCCACCAAATTAAAAGTGCTCTTGAAGAAGAACTTTCTAACCGTGGGTACGATGTTCAATGTGATGCTGTTATGGTAAAAGATGTCAATGAAGACTTGATTAAAGGTTATGATATCTTCACACCAATCGCTGCTACTGATTTAGGTTTTGAACCAGGTATTCCAGTCGTTGAAGCAGGACCAATCTTGTTCCGTATTCCAGCTATGAGCGCTCCAGTTTATGACAATATTGAAGCAGCTATCAAAGAACATGGTCTAAGTTAATTATTAATTTGTAAATATTCCATAAAAATAAAGGGAGGAAAATTATGGATATCATTATCGAACTAGCCAATAAGCTGTTCAAACCTATCTTGGAAATGGGTGGACCGATCATCATGCTGATCATTTTGACTTTATTGGCTCTACTTTTTGGAGTGAAATTCTCCAAAGCGCTTGAAGGTGGTATCAAACTTGCCATCGCTCTTACTGGTATCGGTGCTATCATCGGTATGTTAAATGGTGCTTTCTCAGCGTCTCTTGCAAAATTCGTTGAAAACACTGGTATTCAATTGAATATTACCGACGTTGGTTGGGCACCACTTGCTACAATCACTTGGGGTTCAGCTTGGACACTTTACTTCTTGCTTGTGATGTTGATCGTCAACATTGTAATGCTTGCAATGAAGAAAACTGATACACTTGACGTCGATATCTTTGATATCTGGCACTTGTCTATCACAGGTCTTTTGATCAAATGGTACGCTGACAACAATGGAGTTAGCCAAGGAGTTTCACTCTTCATCGCGACTGCAGCAGTTGTTCTTGTTGGGGTTCTTAAAATCATCAACTCTGACTTGATGAAACCAACATTTGATGACCTTCTTAACGCACCAAGTTCATCACCAATGACTTCAACTCACATGAACTACATGATGAACCCAGTTATCATGGTTTTGGATAAGATTTTTGATAAACTCTTCCCAGGTCTTGATAAATACGACTTTGACGCTGCTAAATTGAATAAACGAATCGGTTTCTGGGGATCTAAATTCTTCATCGGTTTCATCCTTGGTATCGTTATCGGTTTGATGGGAACTCCACATCCAGTTCCTGGTGTTGAAGGTGCTGATAAATGGGAACTTGTTATTAAAGGTTGGTTGTCACTTGGTTTGACTGCCGGTGTCTGCTTGGAGCTCTTCTCATTGATCGGTTCATGGTTCATCGCAGCCGTAGAACCACTTTCACAAGGTATTACAAACGTTGCTACTAAACGTCTTCAAGGACGTAAATTCAATATCGGTCTTGACTGGCCATTTATCGCTGGTCGTGCTGAAATCTGGGCTTGTGCTAACGTACTTGCACCAATCATGTTGGTTGAAGCAGTGCTTCTTTCAAATGTCGGAAATGGTATCTTGCCACTTGCTGGTATCATTGCAATGGGTGTAACTCCAGCTCTCTTGGTAGTTACTCGTGGTAAATTGCTTCGTATGATTATCTTCGGAACACTCTTGTTGCCACTCTTCCTTCTTTCAGGTACACTTATCGCACCATTTGCAACAGAACTTGCTAAAGGTGTAGGTGCCTTCCCAGAAGGTGTAAGCCAAACTCAATTGATTACTCACTCAACTCTTGAAGGACCAATCGAAAAACTATTTGGTTGGGCAATTGGTAACGCTACAACTGGTGATATCAAAGCTATCCTTGGCGCATTAGTATTCCTAGTATTCTACGTTGGTATCTTTGCATGGTACAGAAAACAAATGATCAAACGTAATGAAGAATACGCAGCAAACGCAAAATAATTCGCTCCTAAAAATGTAAATTGTAAAAACTAGGTTGTCAGTTTCCAAATCTGGAGTCGACAGCCTAGTTTTTTAGGCCTTAAATAAATGGAGGTAATTCTAATGATTGAATTAAAAACAGAACAGTTAAGTGTACAGTTTCAAACTTTTGGTGGTGCACTTTCTTCGATAAAAGACAAAGATGGTATTGAGTATTTGTGGCAAGGTGATCCAACTTACTGGAGTGGACAAGCACCTGTTCTATTTCCAATTTGTGGATCCGTTAGAAATGATACTGTCTTGTATGATCAAGAAGATGATAGTCAAGTAAAAGGTAAAATTCCACGTCATGGTTTGGTTCGAAAAAAAGAATTTGAATTAGTAGAACAAACAGAGAATTCTGTCACCTTTGCTATCGAAGATGACCAAGACATGTATGAGAATTATCCCTATCATTTTCGACTAGAAATAACTTATACTGTTACTGGAAAGACTATTCGAACACAGTATCAAGTTACCAATAAGGAAACAGATAAGAAAATGCCATATTTTATTGGTGGACATCCAGGCTTTAACTGTCCTTTATTTGATGATGAAGCTTATGAAGACTACTATCTTGAATTTGAAAAGCCAGAAACTTGTACAGTTCCCAAACCATTCCCAGAAACAGGGATGTTAGATTTTCAAGATAGAAGTAGCTGGTTAAAAGAGCAAAAAGAATTGGATCTAAACTATGATTTCTTTAGCTATGATGCTGTGACGTTAGATGAATTAACCTCGCGCTCTGTTTCCTTACGGTCACGTAAGCATGATAAGGGATTAAAACTGGACTTTGAAGAGTTTCCAAACCTCATCGTTTGGTCAACGCTTAATAAAGGTCCTTTCCTTGCTCTGGAACCTTGGTCAGGTTTGTCAACTTCACTCGAAGAGGGCGATCATCTAGAAGATAAGAAAAATGTTCGAATCTTAAATCCAGGTCAAAGTGATCAAATTGGTTTTGATATAGAAATTTTCTAAAAAATAAACAAAAACAAACATAAACTGTTGACTTTTTTAAACAATAGTAGTATATTATGTTTAGAAAGAACAATTTGTGTTTGTTTTAACAAGTTATTCTTCCAATTTCTCAAAGGAGAAGTTACAAAGAATGATTAGATAAATCATTCTTAAACTAAAATAGTCAACAAAAACTACTAGTAACTACTTGGTGATGGTCATTTTCTTTCCAGAACCAAAAAATTTTTACTGGTCTATATAAAAAAGGAGTATACAATATGTCTATTGTTATTGGTGCAGATGCTGCAGGTTTGAGATTGAAAGAAGTCGTTAAAGATTTCTTGGAAAAAGAAAACTTCCACGTTGTGGATGTTACAGCTGAAGGTCAAGACTTCGTTGATGTAACTCTTGCAGTTGCTGAAGAAGTTAAAAAAGAAGAACAAAACCTTGGTATTGTCATTGATGCTTATGGTGCAGGTCCATTTATGGTTGCAACTAAAATCAAAGGAATGGTTGCTGCAGAAGTATCTGACGAACGTTCAGCTTATATGACTCGTGGTCACAACAACTCACGTATGATTACTATGGGTGCTCAACTTGTTGGTGACGAATTGGCTAAGAACATCGCTAAAGGCTTTGTAAATGGTAAGTATGACGGCGGTCGTCACCAAATCCGTGTCGACATGTTGAACAAAATGTGCTAATTTTTATATTGAAAGAAAGGTAAGATAAAAATGAGAATTGCAATTGGATGTGACCACATCGTAACAAATGAAAAAATGGCGGTTTCAGAATTTTTGAAATCAAAAGGACATGAAGTCATCGACTTTGGTACTTATGACCACGCTCGTACACACTACCCAATCTTTGGTAAAAAAGTTGGTGAAGCAGTAGTTAGTGGCCAAGCTGATCTTGGTGTATGTATCTGTGGTACTGGTGTAGGTATCAATAACGCTGTTAACAAGGTTCCAGGTGTTCGTTCTGCTTTGGTTCGCGATATGACAACAGCTTTATATGCAAAAGAACAATTGAATGCCAACGTAATCGGATTTGGTGGTAAAATCACTGGTGAATTGCTCATGTGTGATATCATTGATGCTTTCATCAACGCTGAATACAAACCATCTGAAGAAAACAAAAAATTGATCGCTAAAATTCAACACGTTGAAACTCATAACGACCATCAAACTGATGCCAACTTCTTTACAGAGTTCCTTGAAAAATGGGATCGTGGTGAATACCACGACTAAGAGGTGACTTATGATTTTAACAGTCACAATGAACCCATCCATTGATATTTCCTATCCTTTGGATGAATTAAAAATTGACACTGTCAACCGTGTTGTAGATGTTACGAAAACGGCTGGTGGTAAAGGTCTTAATGTTACTCGGGTCCTATCAGAATTTGGTGACTCCGTAGTCGCAACAGGACTTGTCGGTGGTAAACTTGGTGATTTTTTAGTAGAAAATATTGATGATAAAGTAAGCAAACGTTTCTTCTCTATTCAAGGTGAAACTCGTAACTGTATCGCAATTCTACATGGAGAAAACCAAACAGAAATCCTAGAAAAAGGTCCTGAAGTTCAAGAAAAAGAAGGTCAAGATTTCTTGGCTCATTTCAAAGAACTTTTAGAGACTGTAGAGGTAGTGGCCATTTCAGGTAGTCTACCAGCAGGACTACCAGTGGATTATTATGCTAGTCTGGTTGAACTTGCTAACCAAGCTGGTAAACCTGTTGTCTTGGACTGTTCAGGAGCTTCACTTCAGGCGGTTCTTGAATCTCCACATAAGCCAACAGTTATCAAACCAAATAATGAAGAATTGTCTCAACTTTTAGGAAGAGAAATTTCTAAAGATTTGGATGAATTAAAAGAGGTTCTTGAAGAGCCCCTATTTGAAGGAATTGAGTGGATCATCGTTTCCTTAGGTGCTAATGGTGCCTTTGCTAAGCACGGGGACACTTTCTATAAAGTAGATATTCCAAGAATCCAAGTTGTAAACCCAGTTGGATCTGGTGATTCTACAGTAGCAGGTATTGCTTCAGGATTGTTCCATAAAGAATCTGATCAAGAATTACTGACTAAGGCGAATGTCCTTGGTATGCTAAATGCTCAAGAAAAAATGACTGGTCATGTCAATATGGCAAACTATCAAGGCCTATATGACCAACTAGTAGTGAAAGAGGTATAAAATGGTTTTAACAGAAAATAAACGCGCTTGTATGCAAAAACTCTCTGATGAAAATGGTATCATCTCAGCTCTTGCTTTTGACCAACGTGGTGCTTTGAAACGCCTCATGGCTCAATACCAAACAGAAGAGCCAACAGTAGCTCAAATGGAAGAACTTAAAGTCTTGGTA
>NZ_JVHE01000053.1:0-217 GCF_001072925.1 Streptococcus pseudopneumoniae
TGCTGATTCTGACGCACTTGTTGATGCTGATTCAGAAGCCGATGTGCTTGCTGATTCTGATGCACTTGTTGATGCTGATTCAGATGCTGATGTTGATGCTGACTCAGATGCTGATGTTGATGCTGACTCAGATGCTGATGTTGATGCACTTGTACTTGCTGATTCAGATGCTGAGGTTGATGCACTTGTTGAGGCTGACTCAGACGCTGAGGTTGAC
>NZ_JVHE01000054.1:0-63612 GCF_001072925.1 Streptococcus pseudopneumoniae
TGTAAAAGCTGATGAAATCAGCGTAGTAGAGCCCACTCAACCACTGCGTCTTGCTCGACAATCAAAAGAGAATTGAGAGGCTAGGACTTTTGTCCCAGCCTCTTCTTGTCTTGCCAACTAAAATAATCAGAAGAGTTCTAAGAAAAGTTATTTTCAAACTTTTTTGATATAATAGAAACATTGACTTGAAGAATAAGGAAGAGAAAATGAACGAATTATTAAAGGGGATGAATGACCGTCAATCCGAGGCCGTTCAAACCACAGAAGGACCCTTGCTGATCATGGCGGGGGCGGGTTCTGGTAAGACTCGTGTTTTAACCCACCGTATTGCCTACTTAATTGATGAAAAGATGGTCAATCCATGGAATATCTTAGCGATTACCTTTACCAATAAGGCTGCACGTGAAATGAAGGAGCGTGCTTATGGACTCAATCCAGCTACTCAGGATTGTTTGATTGCGACCTTCCACTCTATGTGCGTGCGTATCCTACGACGCGATGCGGACCACATTGGCTATAATCGCAATTTCACGATTGTGGATCCTGGAGAACAGCGAACGCTCATGAAACGCATTCTCAAGCAGTTGAACTTGGATCCTAAAAAATGGAATGAACGCACTATTTTGGGAACCATCTCCAATGCTAAGAATGATCTGATTGACGATGTTGCTTATGCTGCCCAGGCAGGAGATATGTACACGCAAATTGTAGCTAAGTGTTATACGGCCTATCAGAAAGAACTTCGTCAGTCAGAGTCGGTGGACTTTGATGACTTGATTATGTTGACTCTGCGTCTCTTTGATCAAAATCCCGATGTTTTGACTTATTACCAACAGAAGTTCCAGTATATCCACGTTGATGAGTATCAAGATACTAACCACGCCCAGTATCAACTCGTTAAACTCTTGGCTTCTCGTTTCCAAAATATCTGCGTAGTAGGGGATGCTGACCAGTCTATCTACGGTTGGCGTGGTGCTGATATGCAGAATATCTTGGATTTTGAGAAGGATTATCCTCAAGCCAAGGTTGTTTTATTGGAGGAAAATTACCGCTCAACCAAGACCATCCTCCAAGCTGCTAATGACGTTATCAAAAACAATAAAAATCGTCGTCCTAAGAATCTCTGGACTCAAAATACTGATGGGGAACAGATTGTCTACTATCGTGCTAATGATGAACAAGACGAGGCTGTCTTTGTAGCCAAAACCATCGATGAACTTGGTCGAAGCCAAAACTTCCTCCACAAGGACTTTGCAGTTCTTTACCGTACCAATGCCCAATCTCGTACTATTGAAGAAGCTTTGCTTAAGTCTAATATTCCTTATACTATGGTCGGTGGAACTAAGTTCTATAGCCGTAAGGAAATCCGTGATATTATCGCTTATCTGAATCTCATTGCCAATTTGAGTGATAATATTAGTTTTGAGCGGATTATCAATGAACCAAAACGTGGCATTGGACCAGGAACAGTAGAGAAAATCCGTGACTTTGCCAACCTACAAAATATGTCGATGCTTGATGCTTCAGCTAACATCATGTTATCAGGAATTAAAGGTAAGGCAGCCCAGTCTATCTGGGATTTTGCCAATATGATTCTTGATTTGCGGGAGCAACTGGACCAATTAAGCATTACTGAGTTAGTAGAAGCAGTCTTGGAAAAGACAGGCTACGTGGATATTCTCAATGCCCAAGCGACTTTGGAAAGCAAGGCTCGGGTTGAAAATATCGAGGAGTTCCTTTCTGTCACCAAGAATTTCGATGATAATCCAGATAATCAAGAAGAAGAAACTGGACTGGATAAACTCAGTCGATTCCTCAATGACTTGGCCTTGATTGCAGATACAGACTCTGGCAGTCAGGAAACATCAGAAGTAACCTTGATGACGCTCCATGCTGCCAAGGGACTGGAGTTTCCAGTTGTATTCCTGATTGGGATGGAAGAAAATGTCTTTCCACTTAGTCGTGCAGCAGAAGACATGGATGAATTGGAAGAAGAACGCCGTCTAGCCTATGTCGGTATCACGCGCGCAGAGAAAATTCTCTATTTGACTAATGCTAACTCACGCTTGCTGTTTGGTCGAACGAACTATAATCGCCCAACACGCTTTATCAATGAGATTAGTTCAGATTTGCTAACTTATCAAGGTTTGGCGCGTCCAGCTAATAGTAGCTTCAAAGCATATTATAGCAGTGGTGGTGTCGCCTTTGGTCAAGGCATGAGCCTAGCTCAAGCTCTACAAGATCGCAAACGCAACGCAGCACCAAGATCAATTGAATCAAAAGGACTACCTTTTGGACAATTTGCTACTGGATCAAAATCAACTTCAAGTGAAACCAGCTGGTCTATTGGTGATATTGCCCTTCATAAGAAGTGGGGCGAAGGAACTGTTCTAGAAGTTTCAGGAAGTGGATCTACTCAGGAATTGAAAATCAATTTCCCAGAAGTTGGCCTTAAAAAACTTTTAGCCAGTGTAGCACCGATTGAGAAGAAGTAAGTTTTCTAAACGAATAAGAGTGAGGTTGGGACAAAAGATTCCGACCTCACTTTTTATTAGCAATCAAACTTTGACGCGGTAGCTGATTGAACCTTTTGTTCGTCTTTTAGACTCCAAAAAGCTCCTAATATCATCCTCGCGGGGCTGGGACTACGAAATCGAGACATTGTCTATCGATTTCTGTCCCACCGCCATTTTTACGAATTCTCTTATCACAATCTTGTGATAATTTACAAGTTTTTAACAAATAGCTTTTTAAACTTCATTATTTTTAAAAAAAGTGTATAATGGAAATTGTTTTTGAAAGGAGAAGAAAATGTCTGAAAAACAAATGAAAACACTGGGTTGGATTGCAACCTTTATGTCTGTAATGATGTATGTCTCTTATATTCCACAAATTATGAACAATCTTGCGGGTCAAAAAGGGAATTTTATCCAACCGGCAGTAGCTGCACTTAACTGCAGTCTTTGGGTTTACTACGGTCTCTTTAAAAAAGAACGAGATATCCCTTTGGCAGCAGCTAATGCACCTGGTATCGTTTTTGGACTTATCACCGCTTTGACAGCTTTATTCTAAAACATAAAGTAAACTCTTCTTCGTATCTAGTTATGAGGGAGAGTTTTTCTTTATCCGAAATTCCTAAAAAAACATGATATAATACTATTAGAAAGGTTGGTGTTTATGGCTAGAATACTTATCATTGAAGATAATAATGAGATTCAAGAAATTTTGAAAACTCTTCTTTCTGAGGAACATGAGGTGATTCAAGCTTTTTCTGGTACCGAAGGGATGATTCGATTTGAGCAAGGTGGCATTGATCTAATCTTGCTAGATATTATGCTTCCGGGAAAAAATGGTGATCAGGTTTTAAAAACTATTAGACAAGCTAGTTCAGTACCTGTCATTATGCTAACTGCCCTAAGCGATAAAAAGCTCATCAGCCAATATCTCTTAGATGGCGCTAATGATTATATCGTAAAGCCTTTTGATTTGGATGAAGTTTTTGCCAGGGTTACGGTTCAATTACGTCAAAATAGTGACAAGAAACCAGCTGAAATCGAACATCCAGACAAGTTGATTCAACAGTTAAAAAATATTCAATTTGATGCAGATAGTTTTGAAATCAAAAATTGCCAGGAAACTATTCGCCTAGCTAAGAAAGAATGCTTGATTTTCCAAACCTTGTTGGGACATCCTAAGAAAATTTTCACGAAAGAAGAACTCTATGAATTAGTCTGGGAGGATACTTATTTACCAGGCGACAATACTCTCAACACTCATTTAAGTAATCTCCGTAAAAAATTAGGCCAACTGGATCCAGAGCAAGAGTATATTGAAACTATCTGGGGAGTTGGTGTTCGGTTAAAAGGAGATGAGCAATGATCTATATTTTACTTTCTTTGCTATTGCTGGTTATTATCCTATTGACGATAGGGTTGATTCGCTATCATCTAGCACTCGTAAACTTGAGCCAACAAGTTGAAGACAAGATTCATACTGGAAGTATGAAGAGAATCGGAGTGTCAACTTTCTCCAAGGATTTTTTACATCTTTACCAGCAAATCAATCATCTCTTTCAAGAAGTTGAGCAGTCACGTTTGATTATGAAGCGTGAGAAGCAGACTTTAGACATGGCTATTAGCAATATTGCCCATGATATTCGGACGCCTTTAACGATTGCGTCGGGTTATACTCAGCAATTGCTTAAAACAGAAAATCCTGAGTCTGTGAGCTTGAAAAAAATTGCTCATCATCTCAATCAAGTTTCAAAACGGCTAGAGGCTCTTTTGGATTATCGTCGGTTAATGGAAGGAGCAGTTCAACCTGACTTATCTGAGTTAGAAGTTTCGACATTTATGACGCAAAAATTACTGACCTATTATGATTCTTTTCAGACGGCAAAGATTGACCTTGATTTGCAAGTAGAACCTGGTTTGTATTTACTGACAGATTCAGATTTATTAGAGCGTTTGTTACAAAATCTTATTGGCAATGTTCTAAAACATGGTAAGGATGAAGCGAGATTTTCTTTGAAGGAAGTGGATAATCACATTTGTTTGGAAATTTCAAATCTGGTCAAACAACCCATTCGTAAAATTGAAAATCTCAGTCAACGATTTTACTCTGAAAACCTCTCAGATACTGAAGAATCATCAGGTTTAGGTCTTTATATCACAGAAGAATTATCCCATCTACTTGGTGCAGAACTACAACTAAGTACTGATGGTGCTTGGTTTACAGTTAAGATACTCTTTTAAAACAAGCAACCTCCTCTGTTTGAACAGAGGAGGTCATTTTTATAAGCTTTTCTTTTTGAAAACAGCAAGTCCACTAATGGTAAAGAATAGAATAATAGTTACTGTAACGACAATGGTGTATAGAACAGCTTGACTATAGGCAGTCATGGCATAGGCAACATTTAAGGATAAATAGCGTAAAATCTCAACATCTGGAAAGATAAGCATCGGCGTTGAAAGTAAGATAGAACTGATTAAATAGCCAATGAAAACAGCCAGATAAGAATGAGTCACATAGAGAATGAAGGAAATAATGGATAGCCAAGCAAGAAGGCAGAGAAATTGAAGACCAATCGTTAGAAGGAGATTGCCAATAAATCCTTCTGGCATCGTTCCAACTCCGTTTAGGATAGTTGCTGGTACGAAAGCAATAACTAGGCTAACAAGAATTTGCATTAGAGCGATACTGGCTAATACAACAGATTTGGCTAGAAAGAATTCTGTACGAGAAACCCCTACTGTCAAACTGTTTTTATAGAGTTTTCCGATAAGGTCAACTCCCAGAACGAGGCAAGCAAGGATAATACAGAGAAAAACAAGGTTTGAACCTTGACTAGATGCGTTAATCAGGGCTTGCACACCATTCCAACCTTGGGTTGGAATTTCTGATTCTGGGGGCGTTGTATTAACTGACATTAGATGTCCTGTAGCCCCAATAGTAGCTCCCATTAACATGAGTGCAAAGAGAACAATCTCTGTAATCCAAAAACCTTTGGAACGGAAAAGACGGTAAAAGTCTGCTTGAATTGTATGAATCATGATCTTCCTCCTATTTTACTAATTGTGTGAAGTATTCTTCAAGATTTTGACGAGCATAGTAAATCTCATCAACAGCGACATCTGCTAGAGTAAGTTCTTTGAGAATTCGTTTGACATCTTGTTCATGACTAAAAATATGAATCTCATTATCTGAATTAACAACTTTAAATTCAAGTTTCACTTTGTCTTTTAAGATTTGACTAGCTTTTTCTTTTTCACTTGTTTTCAGAACAATATAGTCTTCATTGAGTGTCTCAAATTCGGCCTTACTGATTTCTCGAATGATTTTTCCTTGGTCCAGAATTCCAAAGCGATTGGCAACAAGATAAAGTTCTGACAAGATATGACTAGAGATGAGAATGGTCATTCCTTTCTCTTGATTCAGACGTTGAATCATTTGACGAAACTCTTTGATACCGATTGGGTCGAGACCATTGATGGGTTCATCAAGGATGAGAAAGTCTGGTTTTGATAGAAGAGCAATAGCAATGCCTAGACGTTGTTTCATCCCAAGAGAGAAATCTCGAAAAACTTTTCTACCTGTATCTGTTAACCCTACATACTTTAACGTTTCCTGAATGACTTGATCAGCATTTGGGATATGTCGAATAGTACAATAATATTTAAGATTTTTATAGGCCGTTAAATGATTATGAGCTACTGGAGATTCAATGACTGAACCTACTCGAGATAGTGCTTTTGTGCATTCCTTATAACCTTGACTGGAAAAGAGGGAAATGGTTCCATGATCAGCAGATAATAATTGAGTAATAATTTTAATCAGAGTGGTTTTACCAGCACCATTCTTTCCGATAAGTCCATAGATATCTCCTTCTTTCACTGAGAGATTAAGATCTTGTAGAATGGGTTGTTTGCCAAATTGTTTGGACAAGCCATGGATTTCGAGGACTGTTTTCATAGTTTTCTCCTTTAACCTTTAAGATGTTTTATTTTTATAATTCTAGTATAAAGCATAGATATCAAAGAATCGTCAAGCATTTCTAAAGTGTTTCTAAAGTTTTTAAGTTTCTAAAAAATAAAAAGCCCAATTGGCTAGAAATACTAGTTGACTGGGCTTATTTTCTACAAAATATATTTCTCAATAGCGCGTGCAACACCGTCTTCTTCATTGCTGACAGTTACGGCATCCGCGAGAGATTTGACATAGTCGCTAGCATTTCCCATGGCAATCCCAAGACCAGCAAACTCTAGCATCTCAATGTCGTTATTGGCATCACCCATTGCCATGATTTCAGAAGGTTGGATATCCAAAATCTCAGCCAAACGAGAAAGTGCAGAAGCCTTAGTTGTACCGAGTGGCATTGCTTCATAGATAACTGGTTGTGAACGAACTCCGCTAAATCTCTGACAAAGTTCATCAGCAAATCGTTGTTCAAAATCATCTGTTTGTTCTTTTGTACCTAAGAACATACCCTGGAACATGCGATATTTACCACTGGTAGCTTCCTCTAGTGAAATTTCAGTCAGGTCAGAAAAGACGAGTGTCGCATCGTATTTTACGATAGGATTTGGTTCGCCTCCGAGAACGAAGTAGTGTTCCTCGTCAAAGAGAGTCAATTGAACCTCACTTTTTTCTGCAAGTTCATTCAGGTATTCAATGTCTGATTTGCTAAGTTCTCTCCAGTCAACAAGGCCCCAATCACTAGTTTGGTGGGTAGAACAACCATTGTTGACAATAACGTATTCATTCTGCAAATCTAGTCCTAGTTTCTTGTAGTAGGGAAGAACCCCAAAGAGAGGACGACCAGTACAGAGAACCAGTTTGACGCCTTTGTCTATAGCCTTATGAATGGCATCAATATGAGCCTGAGGAATTTCCTTGGCTTCGTTGAGCAGAGTTCCATCCATATCAAGAGCAAGTAATTTAATCATAGTAGTTCCTTTTCACGTATTTTGTCTATATTATAGCATATTTTGGATGAAATAAGGATTACTATGTCAATTTAGGACGTTTCAATTACAATTCATGATTTGAAGAAGCTTTTTGGCAAATATATGCTATACTAAACTCGCAACATACTGATAGTGGATAAAAAAGCAGAGGGTTTATCATGAAAAGAAAAACAGTACAGATCTTACTAGCCTTATTGGTAATCATTTATAGGAAGACTTGGTTTTGGTGGATTTTTAATCATTTTGCAGGTAGGCTTGTACCTGCTAGTAGAGAATTTTTTCAAATTCTTGCTTTTTTAGAGTTTAGCGTTACTTTTCTAGCTATTCTTTATTTACTAGTATTCGAAGGTAGGAAAATTCTTGAGTTGAAGTGGAAATGGAGATATCTAGTTTATTTGCTTCTTGCTTATGTAGTCAGTTATCTTTCAGATATTGTGTTTTCTTTTTTTACCCCAGCAACGTCCAATCAAATCGCTTTAAATGAATTGATTGAGATGACAGGGAGACAAGAGTTACTATATTTTTTGCTTATTACTTGTCTGCTAGGACCAATTTCAGAAGAATTGGTTTACCGAGGAGTTCTTATGAATACATTTTTAAAAGATTCACCTTGGTATGGAGATGTTTTGCTATCAGCCTGTGTCTTTGGCTATGTGCATGTCAGCTCAGGTTTAACACCACTCGCCTTTTTCACCTATGCAAGTGGAGGAGCAATTTGTGCATTCCTCTACCGAAAAACTCATTCTCTCTATTATCCCATTTTGCTCCATATCTTGATTAACATGACTGCATTTTGGGATTTATGGATGCTTGTATTTTCATGAAGTTAGTGCTTATCGATCAATGCCGGAAATTTCTGGCATTTTACTTTTTATCAGTAGTTTAAGAACTTTCTATTTATAGGATTAGCAGTCAAAAAATGGTATAATGAAAGGTAATGAAAAAATCAAACGAGGCAGAGATGAAACTACTTTATACCGATATTCGGACTTCTTTGACAGAAATCCTGACCAAGGAGGCTCAAGGACTGGTTGCCCAAGGCAAACGAGTCTTTTACATAGCTCCTAACTCTCTTTCTTTTGAAAAGGAACGTGCCGTGCTGGAGTGCTTGAGTCAGCAGGCTTCTTTTGCGATCACAGTCACGCGCTTTGCTCAGATGGCTCGTTATCTGGTTTTAAACGATATACCCGCGAAGTCAAGTCTCGATGATATTGGTCTGGGTATGGTTTTTTATAAATGTTTGTCTGAGATAGACGCTAAGGATTTGCGTGTTTACGGGGCTATTAAGCAAGATCCGCAATTCATCCAACAACTGATTGAGATTTATCATGAAATGACAACTGCGAAGATGAGCTTTTTGGATTTAGAAAGTCTATCTGATGCTGATAAACGTTCTGATTTACTCTTGATTTTTGAAAAGGTAACAGCTTATCTGAATCAAGGTCAAGTTTCGCAAGGGAGTCCATTAACCTATCTGATCAATGCTATCGAAGAAAACAAGGTAAGTAGTGATTTTAGCCAGATTGCCTTAGTTATTGATGGTTTTACTCGTTTCTCTTCAGAAGAAGAACACCTAGTGGATTTGTTGCACCGTAAGGGTGTTGAGATTGTCATTGGTGTGTATGCGACTAAAAAGGCTTATACAAGTCTGTTTACTGAAGGGAATCTCTATCAAGCCAGTGTTGAGTTTTTGAGATATTTGGCCTTTAAATATCAGACCAAGGCAGAGAATGCATGTCAAGAACATGAAAATCTTGATGCCTTTGCCAAAGCCTCAAAATTACTGGAAAGTGCTTATGATTATTCCGAAATTGATTTAGACGTGAATGACGAAGATAGAAAGGACTTGCAAATCTGGTCTTGTCTGACACAAAAAGAAGAGTTGGAGTTAGTTGCTCGAAGTATTCGTCAGAAATTGCACCAAGAGCCAAAACTTAGCTACAAGAATTTTCGTATCTTACTCGGAGATGTAGAGTCTTATAAACTGTCTCTGCAGACAATATTTAATCAGTATCAGATTCCATTTTATCTTGGGAAGAGTGAGTCCATGGCTCATCATCCTTTGACTCAATTTGTAGAATCTGTGGGACGTCTCAAACGATACAATTTCCGTCAAGAAGATTTGATTAATCTCTTACGCACTGGCTTGTATACTGACCTTAACCAAGAGGAAATTGACGCCTTTGAACAATATCTTCGTTATCTAGGTATTGATGGTCTTTCTAGTTTTAAACAAGAATTTACAAAAAATCATCATGGGAAATTTGATTTAGAAAAATTAAATAAGCTTCGTGTTCGTGTTCTAAATCCACTAGAAACTTTATTATCTAGTCGTAAGCAAAAAGCTGAAAATATTCTTGCAAAATGGAACAACTTTTTGAAGGAAGCTCATTTGACCAAGCAGTTACAAACCTTATCTGCAACGATGGAAGTAGCAGAGCAAGAAAGGCAAGAGGAGGTCTGGAAGGCCTTTTGCCATGTAATGGAGCAATTTGCAACCGTGTTTGAAGGTTCCCAGGTCACTTTAGATGATTTCTTGGCACTTCTTCATTCAGGTATGAGCTTGTCCAATTATCGTACAATCCCAGCAACAGTAGATACTGTCCTGGTTCAAAGTTATGATTTGATTGCACCTTTGACATCTGATTACATCTATGCACTTGGCTTAACTCAAGATCACTTGCCAAAAATTGCTCAAAACACCAGTTTGTTGAGCGATGAAGAAAGAGAAGTGCTAAACCAAGCAACTCAAGAAGGTTCTCAATTACTGATTGCAAGTCAAGAAAACCTTAAGAAGAACCGCTATACCATGCTTTCTTTGGTCAACTCTGCTAGGAAGCAATTGATCTTATCGGCACCAAGTTTACTCAATGAAAATGAGAGTAAAGAGTCAGTTTATCTGAAAGAATTGCAGGACTTTGGTTTTAGCAAGATTGAAAAGAGAATTGACCGAAAAAATCTATCGAAAGATGACATTGGTTCTTATCACAGCCTTTTGTCTAGTCTGGTTGCCTATCATCAGCAAGGTGAGAGTGAGATAAGCGACCAAGACTTAACTTTTGTAAAAGTTCTGGCTCGTGTGATGGGGAAAAAGTTGGAAGACAAAGGTTT
Source organism: Streptococcus pseudopneumoniae (assembly GCF_001072925.1). GTDB lineage: Bacteria > Bacillota > Bacilli > Lactobacillales > Streptococcaceae > Streptococcus > Streptococcus pseudopneumoniae_Q. The sequence continues at coordinate 10,578 of NZ_JVHE01000054.1, forward strand.
GGAAAATCCTGTCCTACCGACAAGTCCGAAAAGCAAGGCTTTAGCTAATGATACACTGGAAGCTTTATATCCGCAGGAACAAGATTTCTATCTATCTACTTCTGGACTAACGGAGTTTTACCGTAATGAATACAGTTATTACCTTCGTTATGTATTAGGTTTGCAGGAAGAATTGCGTTTGCGTCCTGATGCACGAAGTCATGGTAACTTCTTGCATCGTATCTTTGAACGAGCTATGAAACTTCCGAGTAACGAATCTTTTGATCGTCGTTTAGAACAAGCTATCTCTGAAACCAGTCAAGAACGTGAGTTTCAAGCTATTTATCAGGAAAGTTTGGAGGCTCAATTTACTAAGGAAGTTCTTTTGGATGTAGCACGCGCTACTGGACATATTCTTCGACATAATGAGGATGTTGAAACGATTCAGGAAGAAGCTGTCTTTGGTGGCAAGGACCAAGCCTTTATTCAGCTAGATAATGGTCGTAATGTCTATGTTCGTGGGAAGGTTGACCGAATTGACCGTCTAAAATCAGATGGAGCTATCGGTGTTGTAGATTATAAGTCTTCTTTGACTCAGTTCAAGTTTCCTCTCTTTTATAACGGTCTTAATTCGCAATTACCGACTTATCTTGCTGCACTTAAAAAAGAAGGGAATAGAGACTTCTTTGGTGCCATGTATTTAGAGATGACTGAACCGATTCAATCTCTACAAGCCAATAAAACTCTTTCAAAGGCTGTAGCAGAAGCGAATAAGAGCATGAAGTATCAAGGACTCTTTCTTGAGAAAGAGATAAAAAACCTTGGAGAGTTTTACAATAAAAACAAGACTTATCAGTTGTCTGATGAGGAATTCCAGTTATTGTTGGATTATAATGCCCTTCTCTACAAAAAAGCGGCAGAGAAGATTTTATCTGGTGAATTTGCGATCAACCCTTATACAGAAAACGGTAGAAGCATTGCACCCTATGTTCAACAATATCAAGCTATTACAGGTTTCGAAGCCAATTACCATCTAGGTCAGGCGAGATTTTTAGAGAAAGTTGCCAAGAGCAATTCCAAGGAAGCTTGGTTTAATAAAATCAGAGAGGAGTTGGAGCGATGAAATTTTTAACCCAAGAAGAGATTGCAGCCTTGCAAGTAGCAGAAGCTCAGTCTAACAAGAAACCAAAGAAAACAGCTGAACAAATTCAAGCTATTTATAGCTCTGGTCAAAATATTTTGGTTTCAGCTTCAGCTGGTTCGGGAAAAACTTTTGTCATGGCTGAACGAATTCTTGACCAACTAGCGCGTGGTGTTGAGATTCGCCAACTCTTTATCTCAACCTTTACAGTCAAGGCAGCTACCGAGTTAAAAGAACGCTTGGAAAAGAAAATCAGCCAACAAATCCAAGAGACACAAGATTTGGAACTAAAAAAACACCTTGGTAGACAATTAGCTGATTTACCCAATGCTGCGATTGGGACCATGGACTCTTTTACCCAGAAATTTCTGACCAAGCATGGTTATCTCCTTGACCTCTCTCCAAATTTTCGCATTCTTCAGAATGAAAGTGAGCAGCTTCTCTTAAAAAATGAGGTTTTTCGACAAGTTTTTGAACATCACTACCAAGGCAAAGAACAAGGCAAGTTTAGTCAGCTAGTCAAAAACTTTGCAGGTAGAAGCAAGGATGCGCGTGGTTTGCGTAAACAGGTCTATATGATTTATGACTTTTTGCAATCCACTAGCAATCCTCATGCTTGGCTAGAAAATTCCTTTCTAAAAGGCTTTGAAAAGGCTGATTTTACGGTTGCTAAAGAAACCCTTGCAGAGGATATAAAAGAAAGACTTTGGGATTTAGAAAGCTTTTTCCATTATCATTTGGATAATGATGCCAAGGAATTTAGCAAAGCAGCTTATTTAGAATCTGTACAACAAGTTCTTGATGAGATTGGTTCTTTAAGCCATGAATCTACTTTTGAGGAATATCTAGAAGTTTTAGACCAAGTTGTTAGTATCTCTAAGGATAAGGGAGGTCGTGCTCTTACAAATGCCAGTCGTAAGGCCGAACTGCAAGACTTGAAAGAAACCTACAACCAAGAGAGAAAAGCAAAATTTGAAAAGCTGATTGCACTCAATGATCAAATCACTTTATTGAAATTCCAAGAAGATTATCATCAAGAATCCTGGGACTTGGCAAAGATTTTCCAAGTCTTCATGAGTGATTTTGTTGATGCCTATCGACAACGTAAACGTGAAGAAAATGCCTTCGAATTTGCTGATATTAGCCACTATACCATTGAGATTTTAGAAAACTTCCCACAGGTTAGACAAGAGTATCAGGAACGCTTCCACGAAGTCATGGTCGATGAATATCAGGATACCAACCACATCCAGGAGAGAATGCTGGAACTCCTCTCAAACGGTCATAATCGTTTTATGGTAGGAGATATTAAGCAGTCTATTTATCGTTTTAGACAGGCCGACCCACAGATCTTCAACGAAAAATTTCATAGATTTGCTCAGGAAAGTGAAGAAGGTCAGTTAATTCTGCTTAAGGAAAATTTCCGTAGTAGTTCAGAAGTTCTAGATGCTACGAATGATGTCTTTAAGCATCTTATGGACGAGGAAGTTGGGGAAATTTCATACGATGGTATGCATCAACTTGTTTTTGGAAATACTGATATTCAATTAAATCCTGAAAACAAGGCAGAAGTTCTCTTGTACGATAAGGATGATGATAGCGATACTGATGATGAGGAGGAACTTGCAACCAACAAATTAACTGGTGAAATGCGCATGGTGCTTAAGGAGATAATTCGCCTTCATAATGATAAGGGTGTCTCTTTCAAGGATATGGCTCTCTTAACTGCTAGCAGAAGTCGCAATGACCAGGTCCTACTTGCCTTGTCTGAGTATGGTATTCCAGTTAAGACAGATGGCGCACAATCAAACTATTTGCAATCCCTAGAAGTCCAGGTTATGTTGGATACTCTTCGTGTCATCCACAACCCTCTTCAAGATTTCGCTTTAGTGGCTTTAATGAAGTCTCCAATGTTTAACTTTGACGAGGATGAATTAGCTCGTCTTGCTCTCCAAAAATCCGAGGATGAGGTTCAAGAAAACTTTTATGAGAAACTAGTTAATGCTCAGAAGAAAATTGGTCTTCAAAAGGATTTAATCAAAGCTGAATTACAAAAGAAACTAAACTTCTTCATGGAAACTGTCCAGGCTTGGCGTTTGTATTCTAAAACGCACTCACTTTATGATCTCATTTGGAAAATCTATAGCGACCGCTTTTACTATGACTATGTCGGTGCTTTGCCAAATGGTCAAGCTAGACAGGCAAATCTCTATGCCCTTGCTTTAAGAGCAGATCAGTTTGAAAAGAGTAATTTCAAGGGATTATCTCGCTTTATTGGAATGATTGACCAAGTCTTGGAAGCCCAGCATGATCTTGCTAATGTCGCTGTGGCACCACCTAAGGATGCTGTAGAACTTATGAGTATTCATAAAAGTAAGGGCCTTGAGTTTCCTTATGTCTTTATCCTTAACATTGATCAGCAATTCAACAAGCAAGATTCCATGTCTGAGGTCATCCTAAGTCGAAGAAATGGCCTTGGTCTCAAGTATGTTGCTAAAGTTGCTACAAATGCCAAAGAGGAATACGTTCCATCTACGATTAAATTATCTATCCCTAGCTTGACCTATACGCAAAACGAAGAAGAACTTCAGTTAGCAAGTTATTCTGAACTCATGCGTTTGCTTTATGTAGCCATGACACGTGCTGAGAAAAAATTATATTTAGTTGGAAAAGGTTCTCGTGAAAAGTTAGAAGCCAAAGAATATCCGACAAATGGGCAAGGTCTTTTGACTCGAGAAACTAGACTAGACGCTACTAATTTCCAAGATTGGATTTGGGCCATTTATCAAGCATTTTCTAAGGAGGATTTGCATTTCACTGTGCGCTTTGAAGGTGAAGAAGACCTAACCAAAGAAGCTATCGGAGAATTGGAAAATAAAAGCCAGCTCCAAGACCAATCCCAAGCAGATAATCGCCAGTCAGAAACCATCAAAGATGCGTTGGAAATGCTAAAAGAAGTGGAAGTGTATAACCAAATCCACCATGCAGCAATCAATCTTCCAAGTGTACAAACCCCAAGTCAGATTAAGAAGTTTTATGAACCAGTCATGGATATGGAAGGAGTCGTAGTTGCTGGTCAAAGTCAACTAAAAGAAAGTACGGTTCAATTCAAGCTTCCTGATTTCTCTAAAACTAAGAAAGTTACTGGTGCTGAGATTGGTAGTGCTACCCATGAACTCATGCAGAGAATTAATCTAGCTAAGAAACCCACTTTAGAGACTTTAACAGAGGCCTTGGAGCAAGTTCAAGTAAGTTCAGCTGTCAAATCCAAAATCAATCTAGGAAAAATTTTATCCTTCTTTGATACAGCTCTCGGTCAAGAAATTCTTGCAAATCAAGATAAACTCTATCGAGAACAACCTTTCTCAATGTTAAAAAGAGACGAGAAGAGCCAAGAAAACTTTGTTGTCCGTGGAATCTTAGATGGTTATCTCCTCTACGATGATAAGATTGCTCTCTTTGACTACAAGACAGACCGTTATGAGCATGCTAGTCAGCTTATTGAACGTTATCGTGGTCAATTAGAACTCTATGCAGAGGCTCTATCTCGTTCCTATCAGATAGAAACCGTTGAGAAATATTTGACTTTACTTGGTAAAGATATGGTAGAAGTCGTTAAACTTTAAAAAGAAAGGAGACATCATGTCCATTCCTGTTAGAAAAAACTTATATGATGCAGTTTTAGAGGCCTCTAAAGCTGATACTTGGGAACAAGCTACCAAAGAGTGGAGTGAAGTTTCCTTGATTTTTAATGGAATCGGTCGAAGCAATTGTGTCTGCGGTAATGCTATTAAGTATGCTTATGAACTTTTTAACGGAGTTACTGGCAAACGACTTTTTCCCATTGGGAGTGACTGTGTGCGTCATTTCCAAAGAATAAGCCTAGATCAACAGCTAGAAGAGGAGGAAAAACTTCTCAGAAAGCTTGAAAATCTAACCAGAAAGGCCCAGAAAAAAGAAGCCATTCGAGTTAATAAAACGGATTTTGATGAGCGACTAATCAACTGGCTATGGGAAAAGGGAGCTTTTAAGTCAAATCGAGGTAATCAATTTTCACCAGAAAAGGATTATCAACTCTTTTTGGAAGTTTTTCAAGGTGGAAGTTGGAGTAAGGCAGAGCCTTTGAAGAAAGCTCGTATGGAGGAAGTACTTGAAAAATTTATCAAACCCTTTCTACTTGGAAAATCTGACGATCAGCTCTATCTTGTTAAACTAGGAAAAGAAAAAATTGACTATGAGCAGGAACTTCGCATCAAGGCTGAAAAGGAGCGAAAGAAGCGAGACAAGATTGCTAAACAATATGCGGATAACCTGGTTCTAGCAATGGGACCAGCTGAACGTGCCTATCAGGATTACTTTGGACTGAGCGAAACACTGACTCTAGAGGAACGCCAGTGGGAAAAGATTCTCTTCGGTAAAAATCGGACAGAACGTTCTATAAAATCAAAACAGTACCAAAGAGAACTCGAAAAGGATCAACGCATTGCTAGTCAAGATCCTCTTGAAAGAAAACAAAAGCAAGTTTGGTTGGTTAACTCGTATTTTAAGGATATACCCGAAGAAAAAGCTCGTTTTTCTCGACTTCTAATCATGTATCGAAAAACCGGAGAAATTCCATTTTCAACTGACTACCTCTCTAACACTTTGTTTGACTTTTTCTACAAAATGAAGGCTTTTGAATTTGAAATAGCACCTGATCAGGTACGTGATTTTCTAAAGGAATGTTTAGATGCGGAGAATCTATCGTCCGCACAAAAATCTTGGATAGAAGGCATTTTAACCAACTGCATCAAACCTTTTTTAGAAAGAATGATAGTATAGCGGTAGTTTTCGTCCTGAATGGATAGACTCATTATTGTTAAAATTATGTCTCTAAATCATTTTACATATTTTTATTTATGTATAAAATAAAAATGTTTGTATCAACATTAAAAATTAGAAAGAAACTATGTCAAAAGAAATCGATATCGAATATTATCACCAACTAGCCTTGCAAAAACAAAAAGAGCATCGTAAGTTTTTAGGAAATCTAAAGAAGAAAGCTCCTAAAAATTTAGATAAAATTGCGCTTGAAATCCATCAAGAGGTTTTTGAAGAAATTGATTGTACAGCCTGCGCTAACTGCTGCAAGAGTCTTGGTCCAGACTTTAAAGAAGCAGATATCACACGTATTGCCAAGTATTTTAAAATGAAATTGCCAGCCTTTGAAGCTGAGTTTTTGCAGGTAGACGAGGATGGAGATAAGGTCTTCAAATCTATGCCCTGTCCATTTCTAGGAGGCGATAATCTCTGTTCCATCTACGATGTCCGTCCCAAGGCTTGTAGAGAATTTCCACATACTGACCGTAAGAAGATTTACCAAATCAATAATCTTACTATTAAAAATACCCTAACCTGTCCCGCGGCCTATCTCTTTGTTGAAAGATTGAGAGAGAAAATAGAATAGAGGAGTATTAATTCGATTTTTTATGTACTTTATGATGCAATATTTAACAATCTTTCTCCTTTTTTTAAAAAATATGTAACTTTCCTAAATTTATTAGATAAATGTTTGCGAATTAAGCGTTTACATTGTATACTATATGTGAACACATTATCAAACTATCGGATTTTGCTTATGCATTATCCCCTTTCATATAAGGAGAAAAAGTATATGAAAAAACTCACTAAATTTGGCATTATCACAATGTCTGTTTTTGCTCTAAACTTGGTTTCACAGTCAATAGTTCAAGCTGATGAAACTAATAGCGAACCAGCAAAAGCTTCAGTGACACTAGGTATTACTAATTCAAGTGATGCTGAGAACACGTCTTTAGGAGACAATAGGGTTGAAGCGGACACTACTAGTGATACTTCATCAAAATCAGACGCAGAGGATGCCAATACTTCCTCACTTAAAGCTGAAGAAATCTCAACTAATAGAGAAGCTACAACTGGCGGGAAAGAAGATTCAACCTGCTCTCCTGGGACTTCAACAGGCTCAGCCCCAGGCGCTAGTTGCGAACCAGATGGTAGCAATATCATTGACGAAGGCGGTTATGTCAATGTAGAAGGACTTCCAGCACATTTTAGTGAAGATGGTAAAAGTGTAGTCTATAATTACACTGTAGCCTTTAAAGGAATGCACTCAAGTGATAGAGGCCAAACAGTCCGTGATATTCGTGTTCGTATTCCTAAAATTGCAGGTGCGAAGGCCGATTTCACTTTGATTGGAACACGTGATGCTAATGAAAATCCAGTATCTGTTAATGTTCCAATGAAAGAAATTACTAGAGATGAGATTATTGCAGATCCTAATCCTGAATCTAATTTAAACTCAAATTCATCAGTTATTCCAACTGCGGAAGAACTAGCAACTGGAAAGAAACCAGCTATTGTTAATATGGAAGATGATGACTTAGGTGATGGAACTGTTAACGTATATGCTGTGAGTTCAAAAACACTTAGATCAATAGCTTTTCATATGTCAGTAACTGTACCTTTGGAAGAAGCTAAGAAGATTAAGTACTTACCAATTGATGCTAGATTTCAATGGAAATGTAGCCAAGAAGGTGGAATCAGCTCTTATGAAGAAGGTTGTCAACATTTAGAGGAATATTCTCTCTATCATCCGTATTATGCAAACAGTAACGGAGAAGTAACTTATGGCGCCCTAGGTAATCCAAGTTTAGTAGATGATACTTATGTTCAGAATGGCCATCTAATTAGATCAGTTTCAAACCAAAATACTCATATCACACCAAATAACGGTGACTGGAAAACTATTCCTCATGATGTTAATATTAATCCTGAGACCTTCTTTAATTATGTCAAAATTTTTCATTTGAAATACGGTCCTGTTAAATATTATGCTTCAGAATTTGAAGATATGGCTGACCAGGATGTTTCTACGCTTCATTATGGAGATGTAGTGGTGGATTATGTTATTAAGGGAACAAATCAATCTATTAAGAAAACTTATAAAGACACACCATTAACTTCTATTTATGGATCTGATGGAAAACTTGTGACCTATAATACTGGTGAGAACACAGATGAGCGTCCGTCTTCTATCACTGTAGATGGTCAAAAATACAATCTAGTTGGAATTTCTTCAACTTCTGCCCCAGAAACAGGTGAGCTAAAAGAAGGAACAACTCATGTTATCTATGAGTATGAGAAAGAACCAGCTCCAAAACCAAATCCAGAACCAGCTCCTAAACCAGATCCAGAACCAGCTCCAAAACCAGATCCAGAGCCAGCTCCAAAACCAGATCCAGAGCCAGCTCCAAAACCAAATCCAGAACCAGCTCCAAAACCAAATCCAGAACCAGCTCCTAAACCTATTCAACAAGATAAAGTTCAATCTTCTGAGCAAAAAGTAGCTCCTAAAAAAGATCAGTTACCAAATACAGGTACTTCTGATTCGCCATTAGCTATGAATCTTCTTGCTATTATAGCTGGAATCTTTGGTATTTCACTTTTCAAAATAAGTAAAAAATCAGAGAGTTAAGTAGATAGTTTTATAAAAAGCCATCCAAATTGGATGGCTTTTTAGTGTAGCCTGTAGCCAACTATTTTTCTATAGTAAATCTCCATACAAAATAGGCTTTAATTTTTTAGATTTTTGTATATTTATTTTTATCTGAAAATTCAAACTAAATTTCTTATTAAGTGATAAGTCCTTTTTAAAGCTTAAAGTTTTTTAAACTTTTTCTTAAAGAAAACTGATATAAGGTATTTTTAAGCGATGTTCTGTATAGTTATACCATCATCAAAGAAAGAGGTATCGATATGAACTACATAGTAATTCCAGCTTATCAACCAGATAATAAACTTATCAAACTCATCGAGAAAATTCACGAAAAGAGTGATTTTCATATCTTAGTCATAGACGACGGCAGTTCATCAGAGTGCCAAAAAATCTTTGATAAAGCAAAACAATTTGCTACTGTCATTCGTCACCAAGTGAACCAAGGTAAAGGGCAGGCTCTAAAAACAGCCTTTACTTATATCCAAGAACAAAACATTTATGGTACGGTTGTCACAGCAGATGCGGATGGACAGCACAAGGTATGGGATATTTTCCGCACGGCTAATAAAGCTTCCGAAAATCCAAACAAGCTAATCTTGGGTGTACGTGCCTTTTCTGGGAAAGTTCCCCTTCGCAGCCGTTTTGGTAACAGCTTAACCAAAGCTCTCTTTAAGCTTCAAACAGGAGTAGGAGTAACAGATACGCAGACAGGCCTTCGTGCTTTTACGACAAACTTGATTCCTTTTATGTTAAAAATAGAAGGCCAACGTTATGAATATGAAATGAATATGTTGCTCGAGGCAACAAAAGAATACGAGATTCTAGAAGTGCCTATTGAAACTGTCTATATCAACGATAATGAGGCTTCACACTTCCGCCCAATCCAAGACGGGCTCATGATTTATAAAAATATCTTTAAATTTGCCCTGTCATCTCTCAGTAGCTTTGTTGTAGACTATGTCGTTTACGCCCTAGCAATCTTGATTTTGCCGACAGTTCCGACGAGTCTACGAATCTTTCTAGCAAACGGAGTCGCTCGTGTGACTAGCTCTATTTTCAACTATTCTACAAATAAAAAACTAGTCTTTAAAAATGACGATAGCCTTGTGAAAACAGGGATGGGATACTTTGGTCTAGCAGTCGTCCTCTTTATCTTAGACACGCTACTGATTCGTCTCTTCTTTACAGTCTTTGGTATCAACCTTCTGATTGCTAAAGTTATCGTCGGCATCCTTCTCTTCGCTGTTTCTTGGACAGTTCAGAAGAAATTCATCTTTAAAGAAAGGACATCAACTGTATTATGAAATTTTTAAAGAAACGCTATGCTTACGCCTCAGTTCTTGGCCTACTCTTGACAGGATCCTTTAGTTACTCAATGCTAAAGACCTTTGTCCTCGCTGAAACTATCTCGACAGTTGCCACAACTAGTACAAGTTCCAATGCTGCAGCAGCAAGTCAAGCTGCTAAAACAGCTACTGTCACTGACTCTAGTTATAAAGATGACAATATTTCTGTCAATTTGTCTGAAACGACGGTCAATAATACCCAAGTCTACGTTGCTGATATTACGCTGAGCTCATCAGATTATCTGAAAACTGCCTTTGCTCAAAATGCTTATGGAACTAACGTAACTGCAAAAACCTCTGTAACAGCAGCTGACAACAATGCTATTTTAGCGGTAAATGGGGACTACTATGGTGCAAACTCTACAGGCTATGTTATCCGTAATGGAGTTGTTTATCGTGATACTGTTCGTGAAGATTCTAGTAATGGGGACTTAGCTATTTATAAAGACGGCTCTTTCAAGGTTATTTACGAAGATCAGATCTCAGCTGAGCAACTAGTAAATGACGGTGTCGTCAATCTCTTGGCTTTTGGACCAGCCTTGGTCGAAAATGGTGAGATTGCAGTTGATACCAATACAGAAGTAGGACAGGCCATGGCTTCAAATCCTCGTACAGCTATTGGTATTATTGATGAAAACCACTATATCATCGTGGTTTCAGATGGACGTACCTCTGAAAGTGAAGGTCTATCTCTTTATCAGCTAGCTGAGGTCATGAAATCTTATGGAGCAAAAACAGCCTACAACCTTGATGGTGGTGGATCATCTACACTTTACTTCAACGGTCAGGTTATCAATAAACCAACGACTGGTGGAAACAAAATTTCAGAAAGGGCGGTGAGTGACATTGTCTACATTGGTTACTAATTTTAGAAAAAAACGATTTAAAAAAACGGTCATTTCTTATACACTAATCACTATTTTCTTCTTTGCATTTTCTAGAATTTACGAAGCTTTTAGTTTTGGAGAAACTTCTGTTCATATGCACTATTTATTTGCAGTACCTCTTATTGGAGGAATTCTACTAGCAATCTTTCTCAAGGTTCTCCCTCATTTTTCTCGTATTAGTCTAAATCTATGGAATTCGGCAGTAGCGATTATTACAGCGGGTACACTTTTCCGCGGGATTGTCAATCTTTCAGGGCGTTCTACAACCTTGGATGCACCTTACTGGTATGTTGGGATCGGTTTTGCAATACTAGCGATCGTTACTATTTTCATCAATCCAAATCTTTGGAAGAATTCTGCTAAAGCAACTAAAACAAATCGCAAAGAAGTCTATGGTCAGGTATAATTTTATAAAAAAGTAGTCGTTCAGCTGATGTTCGACTACTTTTTATTAACTTTTATTTCTAAAATATTTTAATAATATTACAAGTTCTTTTCTTCTGAAAGATACTGCTTTTATATTTAACAGAATATTGTATAATATAGTGGATAAATACTGTTTTTTACACAATATATAGAAACGTCAAATACACTAATTAGGTATTTGTAAGGAGAAAAGAATGAAAAAAATATTGCTGGCAAGTACAGTTGCCCTTTCTATGGCGGGTTTTGCAAAAACGACCGTCTATGCCGAGGATTCTCAAGCTACCAATAATGTTCAATCATCAGAAAAGATTGCTACCAATACAGTAAGCAATGAGAAGAAAAATCAAAGCGAAGCTGAAAAAGCAGCTTCTCAAACTCCAGAAACCAAAGAACAACCTTCAAAAGAAACAGTAGTAGAGGTAGTTAACAAAGAAGGTTGGCAAAAAGAAAATAACCAATGGCGTTATTATGAGGATAATCAGCCAGTTTCAAATTGGAAAAAAATAGCTGGTGTTTGGTACTATTTTAATCAAGATGGCATCATGCTTAGTAATACTATCTTTAATGACTACCTATTGAATAATAGCGGTGCCTTGGCAGAATCTTCTTGGGTAAAAATTGACAACCAATGGTACTATGCCACTGAGGACGGGAAAGTTACTCGTAATAATTGGAAAAAGATAGCTGGTGTTTGGTATCGATTCGATGAAAATGGTATCATGATCAGCAATGCTGTTTACGATGATTATCTGTTCAAAGCAAGTGGTGCCATAGCTGAAAATAGCTGGGTAAAAATTGGTGATAAATGGTACTACGGTAATCAAGAAGGAAAAATCAATCGTGACAAGTGGGCAAAGATTGATGGCCTATGGTATCGATTTGATGAATCTGGTGTCATGCTAAGTGCTACTATTTATAAAGACTATCTTCTTAAGACTAGTGGAGCTATGGCGGAAAATGCCTGGGCAAAACTCGAAGATAAGTGGTATTATACTACAGCATCAGGAAAAATTATTCGCGACAAGTGGGAGAAAATCAGCGGTTCATGGTACTATTTTAATAAAGACGGTGTCATGTTAAGTAGCCAATGGAAAGAGAAATACTATCTAAAAGATAGTGGGGCCATGGCCAAAAGCGAATGGATTTTCGATGAAAAATACAAGAGCTGGTTCTATCTCAAATCAGACGGCACCTATGCCGAAAATCAATGGGTAGGTTCTTACTATCTCAAACCTTTTGGTTATATGGCCAAAAATGAATGGATTTTCGATAAGGACTACAATGCTTGGTATTATCTAAAAGAAGACGGAGCTTATGTAACTGGTAACTTCACCATTAACGGGAAAGACTATACGTTCCAAAGCAATGGAAAATGGATTTCTGATACAGCAGCATACTATAAAGTAAAACCAATTACAGCAAATGTATATAGCGCTTCTGGTGAGAAACTCAGCTATATTTCGCAAGGAAGTATTGTAGCGATTGATGGAGCAGAAGCCAAAGACGGTCGACTTCCAGTCAAAATTTCAGGTCTTTCAGGATATATGAACAAGAGTGATCTAGTAGCGGTCAGCTCTGATAGTGACTTTATTCCTCACTATGCCACTGATGGTAACTATCTCTACCACGAATTGTCACCATACGCAAGTATCCGTGTAGCACCTCATAGTTCATCAATGGCAATTGGCAAAAAATACTATTCAGCTGATGGTATGAACTTTGAAGACTTTACAGTTGAAAATCCTTTCTTATTTAGAGATTTAAGAAAACCAAGCAATTACACAGCTGAAGAATTAGATAAAGTCTATTCTCTTATGAATATCAAGGGAAGTCGTCTGGCAGGTAAGGGTGCAATCTTTAAAGAAGCTGAAGAACGCTATCAAATCAACGCTCTCTATCTAATCGCCCATAGCGCCCTTGAAAGTTCATGGGGACGTAGCCAAATCGCTAAGGATAAAAATAACTTCTTTGGTATCGCTGCTTATGATACAACACCATATGATTCAGCTAAAAGCTTTGACGATGTTGATAAGGGTATCTTAGGTGCAGCTAAGTGGATTCGCGAAAATTACATCGATAATGGGAGAACACACCTAGGAAATAAATCATCAGGTATGAATGTCCTTTATGCTTCAGATCCATACTGGGGAGAAAAAATTGCAAGCATCATGATGTCAATTAACAGCAAGCTTGGTGAAAAAGATTAAAATTCATTAAAATCGATAACGACTGTATAGTGGTTATCGATTTTGCTTATCAAGAAAAACTTGAAAAATGAACTTTATGAAGCAGAATTTTGAGAATACAAATAAAAGAGGAATTGATTTACGTGACTTAGGGATTGACGCATATGCTTATGATTATTCAATAATCTCAGACTTACTTGATAATCTCAAAGCCAATAATCAAATTATACTAAGTGGGGATTTTTTGCTACAAGAATGGCTAATAGACACATACTTATGAAAATTCGTATTAAGAGAAACAAGATCCAACTATTGATAGCAGTAAATCCATTTTCCAAACAGAAAAGTATATCAGCAACTATGTAAAAAATCATGGTGAACACTATTATTTTTCAATCGTTTTAGACAATGAGGAATTTCATTTGTGACTGATTTCCTTAGAAAACATTTTACAATCGACAATGAATCAAGCGTCAAATACGAGAAATCATGTTATAATAGAAGATAGTGATTTATTTTTAGAAAAAGGATATCTATTTAATTTTTTAATCTAGAAAAATAGATACAAATCCAATAAGAGAAAGGAATTTTACAGAATGGCAACTATTCAATGGTTTCCTGGACACATGTCTAAGGCGCGTCGTCAGGTTCAGGAAAATTTAAAATTTGTTGATTTTGTAACAGTTTTAGTCGATGCACGTTTGCCCTTGTCTAGTCAAAATCCGATGCTGACTAAAATCATCGGAGATAAACCAAGATTATTGATTTTGAACAAGGCAGACCTAGCAGACCCAGCATTAACAAAAGAGTGGCGTCAATACTTTGAATCACAAGGCATTCAAACACTGGCAATCAATTCTAAAGAGCAAATTACAGTTAAAGTCGTTACAGATGCTGCTAAGAAACTCATGGCAGATAAGATTGCTCGTCAAAAGGAACGTGGGATTCAAATTGAAACCTTGCGTACCATGATAATCGGTATTCCAAACGCTGGTAAATCGACGCTAATGAACCGTTTGGCTGGTAAGAAAATTGCTGTAGTTGGTAATAAACCAGGTGTTACAAAAGGTCAGCAATGGCTCAAAACAAATAAGGATCTTGAAATCTTGGATACTCCAGGGATTCTTTGGCCAAAATTCGAAGACGAAACCGTCGCCCTTAAACTTGCACTGACAGGAGCGATCAAAGATCAGTTACTTCCTATGGATGAGGTAACGATTTTCGGTCTCAATTACTTTAAAACGCATTATCCTGAAAAGCTTCAAGAACGTTTTAAACAAATGAATCTGGACGATGAGGCTCCTGAAATTATCATGGATATGACTCGTATCCTTGGTTTCCGTGATGATTATGATCGATTTTACAATCTCTTTGTCAAAGAGGTTCGTGATGGTAAACTGGGGAATTACACATTAGATACATTGGATGATCTCAATGGCAACGATTAAAGAAATAAAAGAAAAATTAACAACTATCATAGACTTAGATAGTTCAGTCTTTAAAGAATTAGAAAAAGATCCACGAGCTGGTGTACAAAAGGAAATTCAAAAGCGTAAAAAAGCCATCCAAGCAGAAATAGATGAAAATCTTCGCTTAGAAGGCATGCTTCGCTATGAAAAAGATCTGTATAGTAAAGGGACATTCCTAATTGCTGGTGTAGATGAAGTTGGACGTGGTCCTCTAGCTGGTCCAGTGGTGGCTGCAGCTGTCATTCTTCCCAAAAATTGTAAAATTAAAGGCTTGAATGACAGTAAAAAAATTCCAAAGAAAAAACATGAGGAGATTTTCCAAGCCGTTAAGGACAATGCTCTAGCAATTGGTATTGGCATTATGGACAATCAAGTCATTGATCAAGTCAATATCTATGAAGCAACTAAACTAGCTATGAAAGAAGCTATCTCTCAGCTTGACCCTCAACCAGAACATCTTTTGATTGATGCTATGAAGTTGGATTTGCCGATTTCTCAGACATCCATCATCAAAGGAGATGCGAATTCCCTATCCATTGCAGCAGCATCGATCATTGCTAAGGTTACCAGAGATAAAATCATGGCAAACTATGATCAAGAATTTCCAGGTTATGATTTTTCTCAAAATGCTGGTTATGGAACGGCTAAACATTTAGAAGGTTTAGAAAAGCACGGTGTTACACCCATTCATCGCACAAGCTTTGAACCGATTAAAACGATCGTTTCAGAAGCTGAAAAAGATAATTAAAGGAGAAAATTATGGAGGAACAGTCGGAAACACTTAGTTCCAAGAAAGAATTTGCCTTCGCGTCCAGTACGATCTTAGCTCAAGTAGGGCGAGGTATTATTGTTGGATTAATCGTAGGACTTATTGTTGGGTCATTTCGTTTTTTGATTGAAAAAGGCTTTCATGTCGTTCAAGGACTATATCTAGACCAAGAAAATCTACTTCGAAATCTATTGATCATTTTATTGTTTTATATTCTAATTTGCTTGCTTAGTGCCAAATTAACACGCTCAGAAAAAGATATTAAAGGTTCTGGTATTCCTCAAGTTGAAGCGGAGTTAAAAGGTCTCATGTCTCTCAATTGGTGGAGTGTCCTCTGGAAGAAATACATTCTAGGTATCTTGGCCATTGCGAGCGGACTCATGCTCGGTCGTGAAGGTCCCAGTATTCAGCTAGGTGCCGTAGGAGGAAAAGGAATTGCCAAATGGCTCAAGTCTAGCCCTGTTGAGGAGCGTTCTTTGATTGCTAGCGGAGCTGCTGCTGGACTTGCTGCTGCCTTTAATGCACCAATAGCAGGTCTGCTTTTTGTAGTAGAAGAAGTTTACCATCACTTTTCAAGATTTTTCTGGGTATCTACTTTGGCAGCTAGTCTGGTAGCAAACTTTGTTTCCCTTCTCATCTTCGGCTTAACACCCGTTCTGGATATGCCAGATGATATCCCTCTCATGAGCTTGAATCAATATTGGATTTATCTGGTGATGGGAATTTTTCTTGGGCTCTCAGGTTTTCTTTATGAAAAAGCCGTTCTAAATGTCGGAAAAGTTTATGATTGGATTGGCCAAAAGGTTCAAATTGATAAAGCTTATCATCCAATTTTTGCTTTTATCCTAATCATTCCAGTTGGAATATTTCTGCCTCAAATACTTGGTGGCGGGAATCAGGTTGTCTTATCCTTAACAGAACAAGATTATAGCTTCCAAATTCTCTTACTTTACTTTATCATTCGCTTTATCTGGAGCATGATTAGTTACGGAAGTGGACTGCCAGGAGGTATTTTCTTACCTATTTTAGCTTTAGGTTCTTTACTTGGTGCCCTAGTAGGCGTTATTTGTGTCAATCTAGGCCTTGTTACCCAACAGCAATTTCCTATATTTGTAATTCTTGGAATGAGCGGTTATTTTGGGGCTATCTCAAAAGCACCTTTGACAGCTATGATTCTTGTAACTGAAATGGTTGGTGACATCCGAAACCTTATGCCTTTAGGTATGGTGACCCTAGTAGCTTACATCGTCATGGATTTGCTCAAAGGAGCGCCTGTCTATGAAGCCATGTTGGAGAAAATGCTACCTGAATCAGCAACTGATGATGGAGAAATTACACTGATAGAAATTCCGGTTTCAGACAAAATAGCTGGTAAACAAGTACACGAACTCAATTTACCACATAACGTACTTATCACAACCCAAGTACATAATGGTAAAAGTAAGACAGTTAATGGTTCTACAAGAATGTATCTAGGTGATATGATTCATCTCGTGATTCCAAAAAGTGAAATTGGAAAAGTAAAAGATTTGCTTTTATAGTAGTATTAATTTACATAATTTATGTTATGTAGTATTAGATAATGATTTAAGAAAAAGATTTTTCAGATTTATTTGATCGACAGATTCTTATAGATGAAAACAATATAAAAACAAAAACTCGGTCTCTAGATGATGAGATCGAGTTTTTATATTATATTCGAATAGACTGTAAAAGTTAAAAAAATTTTAAAACTATAAGTTCAATGAAGCAATGAATTACAAAATTTTAAGCGATTTTTCCATTATATAGCTTACTAAGACAATCCTATATATCACCTATTACATCTTTCCGAAAAACTATAATTTTCTTGAAAAATATAGTTAGCTATGCTATACTACTAGTATAGAAAGATTTGGAGAAAAACATGAAACGTGAAATCTTATTAGAACGGATTGATAAACTCAAACAAGTCATGCCCTGGTATGTTCTCGAATACTACCAATCAAAACTGGCTGTTCCCTACAGTTTTACAACCTTGTACGAATATTTAAAGGAATACGATCGATTTTTCACCTGGGTTTTGGAATCGGGTATATCGGATGCTGATACTATGGCAAATATTCCTTTGGATGTTCTGGAGAACATGACCAAGAAAGATATGGAATCTTTTATTCTTTACTTACGTGAACGTCCTTTGCTTAATGCTAATACGACAAAAAATGGAGTTTCCCAAACAACCATTAATCGTACTTTATCAGCGCTTT
The DNA here is from genome assembly GCF_001072925.1 of Streptococcus pseudopneumoniae. GTDB lineage: Bacteria > Bacillota > Bacilli > Lactobacillales > Streptococcaceae > Streptococcus > Streptococcus pseudopneumoniae_Q. The sequence continues at coordinate 28,540 of NZ_JVHE01000054.1, forward strand.
CTAGTCTCTATAAGTATTTGACTGAAGAGGTTGAAAATGAGCAAGGAGAACCTTATTTCTACCGCAATGTTATGAAGAAAGTTGCTACCAAGAAAAAGAAAGAAACCTTGGCGGCTCGAGCTGAAAATATCAAACAAAAGCTCTTTTTAGGCGATGAAACAGAGGGATTTTTGAATTATATCGATGAAGAATACCCCAAAACTCTCTCAAATCGCGCCCTATCCTCTTTTAATAAGAATAAAGAGCGAGATTTAGCCATCATTGCACTGCTTCTTGCCTCTGGTGTCCGTCTCTCTGAGGCGGTTAACCTGGACCTTCGTGATCTCAACCTCAAAATGATGGTGATTGATGTTACTCGTAAGGGTGGGAAACGCGACTCGGTAAATGTAGCCGCCTTTGCTAAGCCTTATCTAGAGCAATATCTTGCTATTCGCGACAAACGTTATAAGACAGAAAAGACTGATACAGCCCTCTTTCTAACTTTATATAGAGGTGTTCCAAACCGTATTGACGCTTCTAGTGTCGAAAAGATGGTGGCAAAGTATTCTGAAGATTTCAAAGTCCGAGTGACACCCCACAAACTACGCCACACACTTGCAACGCGTCTATATGATGCAACCAAATCACAGGTTTTGGTCAGTCACCAGCTGGGACATGCAAGCACACAAGTTACCGATTTGTATACCCATATCGTTAATGATGAGCAAAAGAATGCCTTGGATAGTTTATAAGATGCATAATATAAATTATGTAACGTTTTAGAGTTAGAAAAAGAGCGTAGGATTTTTTCGAATCTTACGCTCTTTTATTATTCTATAAAAATTCGATCCAATAATTTCTGTGTGGCTCAATTATGACTGGCTTTCCCCAAAATGACTTTAGATAAGCCAGATTCGCAGGGGTTACGGGTCTTTTTTCTTCATTGTACTTCTCAGCACTTTCTTTCGTTAAAAAACATTTAACAGCTTCATATCGCGTACCATCACTAGCTGTACGATCAATACCCATATAAGCAATTTCATCACCTTTTTGAGGAATGTCAGTAAGAAGTTTTCCAATAAAGTAGACTGTTTTATTTTTCATTAATTCATAAGCTTTAGTATTTTCAAGTCGGTTATTCGCTGCAGCATACATAATACAAAAACTATCCACGATGTCTTTCATATACAGCAAAGCTTCTTTACTAACGATAATTTCTTTAGGTGCAAGACCCCCAATAATCAAGTCTTTAAAATGAGCTTGCTGAATAACATTGTCTAAGGCCATTCCAAGAGGGATTTGGACAGCTTGAAAACCTAAAGGCTCTAACTCTTGTCTTTTCTTATCAAAGTGCTCTTGTGTGATACTGACATTCAAATCGTATGGATTTGTAGTTTTTTGATTCTTAAAAAATGCTACCACAGTACGATCTAACTGTTCAAATAGACCAAGATTTTCAATTGGAACTTTTATCATTGATGTTATTCCTCTTTTATTTTTAATTCTACTATATTATACTCTCATCAATGTTTAATATCAAATTTAAACAAAAGAAATCCACATTACATGGATCTCTTTTGATTTTATTCTACTACCGCTTCAGCAATTTCTTCAGCAGTAATCCCTGCGAAGTAACGACCTAGGTTAATGGTTTGAAGTGCTTTGAGGACATCTTCACGTTCGTATTTGACACCACGAAGAACGTCTTCTACTGCTGCAACATCTTCGATACCGAAAAAGTCACCGTAAATCTTGATGTCTTGAATTTTTGATTCAATAACATTAGCAAAGATTTCAACCTTACCGCTTGGGAATTTAGTTCCACGACGGACATTGTATTCAGGTGATTTGCCATAGTTCCAGTCCCAAGTTCCAAACTTAGTTTCTTTGATTCGATTGATTTCAGCCAATTCTTCATCTGAGAATACATACTCAGTCATCTCAGGGTATTCTTTTTTCATGTATTCCAAAAGCAAGTCACGGAACTCTTCAACAGTGATTTTTTCAGGCAGTTCGTCTACGATATTGGTTACTCGTGCTCGAACTGATTTAACACCTTTTGATTCGAACTTATCTTTAGAAACCTTAAGTGCGTTAGCTAGGACTGACAAATCTACGTCAAATAGAAGACAACCATGGTGCATGATGCGTCCGTTGATATAAGCTTGTGCATTCCCACAGAATTTCTTACCGTCAATCTCAAGGTCATTGCGGCCTGTAAATTCAGCTTTAACACCAAGTTCCGCCAAGGTATTGATAACTGGAGTTGAGAAGCTCTTGAAGTCAAAGGCCTTGTTTTCATCTTCTTTTGAAATGATTGTATAGTTGAGGTTGTTCAAATCATGATAAACTGCTCCACCACCACTGATACGACGTACTACTTCAATTCCGTGTTCACGAACGTAGTCTCGGTTGATTTCTTCGATGGTATTTTGGTGACGACCTACAATGATAGATGGTTTGTTAATCCAAAGCAGGAAAATTTGATCCTCGTCCAAAAGGTGTTTAAAAGCATATTCCTCTAAAGCAATATTAAAGGCAGTGTCATTTGAATGATTGATAATGTATTTCATAAGTTACCTTCTAATACGATAGAGACTGGAAAATAATTCCAGTCTAGTCTATCTATCTTTATTTTTTCTTAGGTGAATGGATTGCCATTCCAAGAACATCCGCAAACGCTTCGTACATTACTTCAGAGTATGTTGGGTGTCCGTGGATAGTCTTAAGCATTTCTTCAACAGTGATTTCCATTTCAATGATACTTGACGCTTCATTAATCAATTCTGCAGCTGCAGGACCAATGATGTGGACTCCAAGGATTTCACCATATTTCTTGTCAGCAATAACTTTAACGAAACCTTGAGCTGCGTCTGATGCAATGGCACGACCGTTTGCTGCAAAGTTAAATTTACCAATTTGAACATCGTATTTTTCACGAGCTTGTTCTTCTGTCAAACCAACTGCTGCTACTTCAGGAAGTGTATAAATAGCTGCAGGAGTCAAGTTCAATTTGGCAACAGCGTGGTTTCCTTTAAGCGCATTTTCAGCCGCAACTTCACCCATACGGAAGGCGGCGTGAGCCAACATCTTAGTACCGTTGATATCACCTGGTGCGTAGATACCTGGAACAGAAGTTTCCATGTATTCGTTGACTTTGATACGACCACGTTCTAATTCAAACTCAACTTCACCAATACCTTCAAGATCTGGAACACGTCCGATTGATAGAAGAGCTTTGTTCGCAATGATATCATCTTTTCCTTCAACCTTGATACGAAGTTTGCCATCTTCTTCAATGATTTCTTGAAGTTTAGTGTCTGTCAAGATAGTCATACCTTTACGTTCAAGGATTAAACGAAGATTCTTAGATACTTCAGCATCCATAGCTGGAACGATACGATCCATCATTTCGATAACAGTTACTTTTGAACCAAATGTCATGAAGGCTTGGCCAAGCTCGATACCGACAACTCCACCACCGATGATAACGAGGCTTTCTGGTACTTCGTTCATTTCAAGGATGTCATCACTAGTCATCACAAGAGATGATTCCATACCAGGAACGTTGATTTTGCTTACTTTTGAACCACCAGCAAGGATGATCTTCTTAGTTTCAAGCAATTCAGAACCATTTACCAAGACATTCTTATCTTTAGTAATAGTACCGATACCTTTATGAACATCAACTCCATAGCTACGAAGTAATCCTGCAACCCCACCAACAAGAGTATTAACAACTTTAGATTTAGTTTCTAATAGTTTTTCCATATCAACAGTGAAGTTAGGATTTTCAATCACGATACCACGATTTGCTGCATGACCGATATTCTCGATAATTTCAGCGTTATGGAGGTAAGTCTTAGTTGGGATACATCCGCGGTTCAAGCAAGTTCCACCAAGTTCAGATTTCTCAACAAGAGCAACCTTACCACCCAATTGAGCTGCTTTAATGGCAGAAACATAACCAGCAGGTCCACCACCGATAACAACGATGTCGTAAGCATCATCGTTCTTACCATCATCGTTTGAGGCACTTACTGCAGGTGCTGGGCTAGCTTCTGGTGCAGCTGCTCCAGCTGTTGGGATATTTTCCCCTTCTTCACCAAGATAACCGATAACTTCAGTAACAGGGACAGTCTCTCCGTCACCTTTTAGGATAGCGATCAAATAACCGTCTTCTTCTGCTTCCAATTCCATGCTGACTTTGTCAGTCATGATTTCCAAAAGGATTTCTCCTTCTTTTACAAATTCTCCGACTTTTTTATTCCATTGGACGATTTGTCCTTCTGTCATATCCACGCCGGCTTTTGGCATAATTACTTCTAAGGCCATATCTTACTTCCTCTATCTATTTTTCTAAAACAAATACTTTAAACCAACATTGAGATTGGGTTCTCAATCAAAGCTTTTAAGTCTTTCATAAACTTAGCACCAGCCATACCATCTACGACACGGTGGTCAATTGTCAATCCAAGACTCATAATTGGACGAATCACGATTTCACCATTAACTACAACTGGTTTCTCAACTGTTGAGCTAACCCCGAGAATTGCTGAGTTTGGTTGATTGATGATAGGACCAAATGATTGAACACCAAACATCCCCAAGTTACTGATTGTGAAGGTTGAATTTTGCAATTCGCTAGGAGCTAGTTTACCATCCAAAGTACGTCCGATGACATCTTTGAATGCAACAACCAATTCAGACAAGCTCATTTTTTCTGCATTATAAACAACAGGTGTCATCAATCCATTATCCATACCAACAGCCATCGCAAGGTTGACGTAGTTGTGGGTGATAATTGTCTTACCATCTTCTGTCAATGAAGCATTGATGTATGGGTGTTTCATAAGTGTTTTAACAACCGCAAGTGAAAGCAAATCTGTAACAGTGATTTTCTTACCTGTTGCTTCCATAATCGGATCAAGAACTTTCTTACGAAGGGCAAGCATTTCAGACATATCTACATCGTAGTTAAGCGTGAAGGTTGGAGCAGTCAAGTATGATTCAACCATACGTTGTGCAATAACCTTACGCATAGGAGTCATCGGAATACGTTCGATTTCTCCATAAGGTGTCACGTTATCTGGAACTTCTTCGACTTTCTCAATTTGAGCAGGTGATTTAATCGTATCGTTTTCGATATTTTCAGGAAGGAAGGCTAAAACATCCTTCTTCATAATCTTACCACGGTGACCAGTTCCTTGGATTTCCTGCCAAGCAATATTATGCTCTAGTGCAATTCGTTTTGCGAGTGGTGAAATGCGAACCACATTAGTGTCTTTATATGTTTCCACGTCTTCTTTGTGGACACGACCGTTTGCGCCTGAGCCAGAAATGTCGTAGAGATTGATCCCTAAATCATCTGCTAATTTTCTAGCTGCAGGAGTCGCTCTTAGCTTATCATCAGCCATGGCCTCTCCTATTCTATTATAAGATACTAAGGGCGTCAAAAGTCACAGTGAAAATAGGAAACTTGACGAAGAAACTTTAGTTTCCAGGAAAGTTTATCTTTTTCACACAGACTTTAGCCCGAGTTCAACTCTACAAGCAACTTGGACACGGAACGTGTCTCAAGTTGCTACGGTTGCCGCTATCGAGCGGCCAACCTAGTAGACTTACTAAGTTTTTTGCCAAATATTATCGATTCGTCAAAAAACTGTCGCAACTATACAATCAACTTGGATACAAAATATATCTCAAGTTACAACTGTTGTAGCTATCAAGCGATCAACCTAGTAGTCTTACTAAGTCACTCATCGAATGATAACGATTCGATTCGTTCCTTGTCGCTTTTTATCAATTTAAAACGAAAGATAAAATACTAATGCATATTACATAATTTATGTTATGTATTATTGTTTGTTGTGAGTTTTACGAATGGCATCTTTGATGCTTTCAACTGTCGGAATCATTGCATTTTCAAGATTTTGTGCATAAGGCATTGGTACATCCTCACCTGCACAACGGCGAATAGGTGCATCCAAGTAATCAAATGCTTCTGATTCAGAAATGATAGCTGAGATTTCACCGATAAAACCACTTGTCTTGTGGGCATCGTTGACAAGAACTACTTTTCCAGTCTTCTTAACTGAATTAATAATGATGTCTTTATCAAGTGGAACCAAAGTACGTGGATCTACCACTTCTACTGAAATCCCTTCTTCAGCCAATTCTTCAGCTGCTTGCATGACACGACGAAGCATTTTACCGTAGGTTACTACTGTTACATCAGTACCTTCGCGTTTGATTTCTCCGACACCAAGTGGGATAGTATAGTCTGGATCAACAGGAACCTCACCTTTTTGGTTGAATTCTGATTTGTATTCAAGAATGATAACAGGGTTGTTATCGCGAATAGAAGACTTGAGAAGTCCCTTCATATCAGCTGGTGTACCTGGAGCTACTACTTTCAATCCTGGGATATGCGTAAACCATGTTTCTAATGATTGTGAGTGTTGTGCTGCAGAACCTACACCATTACCAGCTGCACAGCGGATTGTCATTGGTACTTGACCTTTTCCACCAAACATATAACGAGTTTTAGCGGCTTGGTTAACGATAGCATCCATGGCAATTACAGAAAAGTCCATAAAAGTCATATCTACGATTGGACGAAGTCCAGTCATTGCAGCACCAGCAGCTGCACCAGAAATTGCAGCTTCAGAAATCGGACAGTCACGAACACGTTCTGGACCAAATTCTTCAAGCATACCTACTGAAGTACCGAAGTCTCCACCGAAAACTCCGACATCTTCACCCATCAAAAGCACATTTTCATCACGACGCATTTCCTCAGACATTGCAAGGATAATGGTATCGCGGAAAGACATTAATTTAGTTTCCATATTTTCTCTACTTCTCCTTAGTCTGCGTAAATATCTTCAAATGCTGATTCTAGTGGAGGGAATGGACTTTCTTCTGCAAATTTAACAGATGCCTCCACTGCTTCCTTAACTTGTGCTTGAATTTCTTCAAGTTCCTCTGCACTTGCAATCTTGTTCTCAACAAGGTACTTGCGAAGATTTTCGATTGGGTCTTTTTGTTTCCACTCTTCTACTTCTTCACGTGTACGATATTTACCTGGGTCTGAAGATGAGTGACCAAGCCAACGGTAGGTTACACTTTCGATCAATACAGGACCTTTACCAGAGCGAACATGGTCCACTGCTTTCTTAAATCCTTCGTAGACATCGATTACATTGTTACCATCTTCGATAAACATACCAGGAATACCGTAAGCTGCGCTACGTTCATGGATATGTTGAACATTGGTCATTTTCTTAATATCTGCTGAAATTCCGTATCCGTTATTGATACAGTAGAAAATAACAGGAAGATTCCAGATTGAAGCCATATTCACCGCTTCGTGGAAGACACCTTCGTTTGTTGCACCGTCACCAAAGAAGCAGACAACGATTTTACCAGTGTTTTTCATTTGTTGAGTAAGGGCAGCACCTACTGCGATTCCCATACCACCACCTACAATACCGTTGGCACCAAGGTTACCTGCATCAAGGTCAGCGATATGCATAGACCCGCCTTTACCTTTACAAGTTCCAGTATATTTACCTAGGATTTCAGCCATCATACCATTAAGGTCAATACCTTTAGCGATGGCTTGACCGTGACCACGGTGATTTGAAGTGATCAGGTCATCTGCGTTTAGAGCTAACATAGCCCCGACGTTAGCAGCTTCCTCACCAACAGAAAAGTGCGTCATTCCTGGCACTTTTCCTTTTTTTACTAATTGAGCAATTTTTAAGTCCATACGACGAATTTCTTCCATCTTACGGAACATCTCAAGCAAAAGATTTTTATCTAAAGTTGACATAATCTTGCCTTTCTAAGTTTAAATTCTTATAGTTCTATTTTACTTTATAGGTTAATTAGTGTCAAAAAATATGCTTGCAATTTTTCACAATATAAAAAAAGAAAAGTCAGTAAAATCAAGACTTTTCTTTATATAAAATACAAATTTCACAAGCTTTTTTCATCATTTTTCAACAAATTATTTGAATCTTTTCATAATAACTTGTAAACGCCACTGATAAAGAATTCCACTTACCATTAAACTAATGATAAGAGCAATCCAATAGGAGTACGCACCTAAACTAGTCGAATAATCAAGATATAACCCAAGCGGAATCCCAACACCCCAGTATCCAAGAAGACCAAGACAAAAAGGAACAATCGTATCCTTGTAACCTCTTAAAATTCCTTGTAAAGGTGCCGCAAAGGTATCAGCTAACTGGAAGAACAAGCTATAGGTCATAAAAGATGCTGTCAGTTGGATAAATTCTGAATCTTGACCATATAGTCTGGCTACATTTTCACGATAGATGTAAAGAAAACTAAGTGTTAAAACTGCAAACACCAAAGCTGTTAAACGACCAATATGGATATACTGTTTAGCATCATCTAACCGTTTAGCTCCAACCTCATAAGAAATCACAATGGCCATGGCAGTTGAAATACTCATAGGAAAAGCATACATCAGATTTGAAAAGTTCATAGCTGACTGATGACTGGCAATAATAAGTGATGAGAATTTCGCCATAATCAAACCAACAACTGAAAAAATGGCTACCTCAGCAAATACCGTCCCACCAATTGGTAGACCAAGATAAATAGCTTCCTTGATTTTTTTGATTTGTAGGGGCATAGGTTTTTGGAGTTGATATTCCTTGAGCTTTTTATGCTTTAACAAGACCAAAGTCGAAATCAGCAACAAAGCCCAGTACGCAAGGGAAGTCCCCAGACCTGCTCCTGCACCTCCTAACTTAGGAAAACCAAAAGCTCCATATATTAGTAAATAGTTAAATCCACTATTTAAAGGAAGTAAAAGAAGCATAAGATACATAGACAACTTTGTCAGTCCTAGCGTATCAAGTAGCGATCGAATAACACTAAAAAGCAAAAGTGGAATAATACCGATGGCTAGGAGCCACAGATAACGTATGGCAACACTGGATACAGCCACTTCCAGCCCCATGAATTGTAAGACAATTGGTGCTAAAAAGAAAACCAAGCCAAAAAGTACGATAGATAAGGCTAAAGCCAAATAAAGAAATTGATAAAAATCCGAAGAAACTTCTTTCTTTTTTCCTTGTCCCAAATGGTGACCAATAATAGGGACCAAGGCCGAGACAATCCCTGTCAGGAAGGTAAAGAAAGGATTCCACAAACTAGTTGCAATTGAAACACCCGCTAGATCCAGTGTATTATATTGGCCTGTCATCGTGGTATCGATAAAAGATGCGGAAAAATTAGCGAATTGATAAATTAGAATAGGAAAGAAAATTTTTAAAAATAAGATGATTTTGTCTTTAATAGTTTTTGTTGTATGCATACCTACTCTTTCTACTCCTTTTCATCCAAGCCAAAAAGCTTTAAGCCATATTTTCTCAAGCTCAAGGGTGGATTACTAGCTTTTGATGTCGTGTGCCAACAATTACATGAGACGCAATAATAGCTTCTAACCAAACCACCATTATCATACTCTACAGCATGGTCAGCTTTTCCCTTGGTTTCATACTGAATTTTAGCACGGTTAGCGGCTGGACAATATACTCCATGGCAAGCATTTCGTTTACGATTTCTAAGTTTACGAAAATAATTCATCCTCAAGCTCCTAATCTGCTTGATAAACGATTTGTCCCTTACAGATAGTATATTTAACCTGCCCTTTTAATTGTTCACCAATGAATGGTGAATTAGCTGCTTTAGAAGCAAAATGTGTGTCAACGATTCGGTCAGCTTTATCATCAAAAATCGTAATATCAGCTGGACCATTTTCAGTTAGATAACCTGCTTCAAAATTATAAAGTTTGGCTGGATTGTAGGTCATTTTTTCTAGCAATTGCATTAAACTCAACTCGCCAGCTTCCACCAGATAGGTTAAACCTAGTGACAAAGAAGTTTCCAAACCTGTCATACCTGATGGAGCTTTGGTAATATCCTCAACATTTTTTTCGTCAGCATGGTGAGGCGCGTGGTCAGTAGCAATGACAGAAATGACTCCAGATTTTAAACCTTCAATGACGGCGCGACGGTCTGATTCCAAACGAAGAGGTGGATTCATCTTAGCGTTACTTCCTTTAGTCAAAAGCAGAGCTTCAGTCTTAGAAAAATGCTGGGGTGCTACTTCTGCAGTTACGTTTGCTCCCATATTTTGAGCAAACTCTACAACTTTAACACTTTCTTCCTTAGACAAATGCTGGATATGAACATGAGCCTTGGTTGCATAGGCAATCATGACATCACGCGCAATCATTGCATACTCTGCAACCCCAGTAGCACCGCAGATATGGAAATGTTCTTTTGCGATATTTTCGTTAAAACCAAGCGTACCATTTAAACCAGGATCTTCTTCATGCAAGCTAATAAAGGTGTTGAGTTTTTTAGCTTTTTCCATAGCTTCCTTGACAACTTTACTACTTTCAAGAGGAATTCCGTCATCAGAAAAACCAACAGCACCAGCTTCTAAAAGCGCCTTAAAATCTGTCAAATCTTGGCCATTAAAGTTTTTGGTAATCGTTGCGACAGATTTTACATTAATTTTTTCCTTGGCCGCAGATTGAAGGACTTCCTGCAAAGTCTCAACATCTGAGATAGTTGGATTGGTATTAGCCATCATTACGACTGTCGTAAAACCACCTGCAGCTGCTGCTAGTGCTCCTGTATGGATGTCTTCTTTATGTGTTTGACCAGGTTCACGGAAATGAACATGGATATCTACCAATCCAGGCGCAACCACAAGATCAGTAGCATCTATTACTTGAGCACCTTCTTCCTGGATTTCAGGAGAGATTTGAACAATTTTCCCTTCATCAACCAAAACATCACAAACTTGATCCAAACCAGACTTTGGATCCATCACACGGCCGTTTTTGATTACTAACATAACTATACTCCTTTATTCGTAGAAATCCACTTGAGTGTCCAATAATTTATCACCATCATAGACAAACTTTGCTGAAAAGAAGGGCTTATCTTCTAAAAGCCACTCAACAAAGGTATGGTCTCCTTCCCAAGTCGGTTTACTCAAAACCTCATCGTAAGGAACCCATTCTAATGTTCCTTCATTACAGTCAATCAATTCACCCTCAAACTCTGTTACCTTAAAGACGTAGGTGTACCAGTCCAAGTCCGGTGTGAACTCTGGAAAGGTGATCACTCCTTTTAATACTGGTTTTGCTTTTAGACCAGTTTCTTCTAAAATCTCACGAGCAGCACATTCTTGTGGAGTTTCTCCACGCTCTAACTTTCCACCTACACCGATCCATTTTCCTTCATGGACATCATTAGGCTTTTTATTGCGATGAAGCATGAGCAATTCTTTTCCATTATCAATGTAGCAAATTGTCGCTAGCTGAGGCATATTCTCTCCTTATCTAAGCCAATCGATTGGCTCTTGTCCTGTTTCTTTTAAGAATGCGTTGGCCTTAGAAAAAGGCTTAGAACCCCAAAATCCTCTGTAAACAGAAAGAGGACTTGGGTGGGCTGATTCGATAATCAAATGCTGAGGATTTTTAACCAAGGACTTCTTCTTACGGGCGTAGGCTCCCCAAAGTACAAAAACTACTGGCCTATCTAGGTTATTGACGACCTTAATAACAGCATCTGTAAATGGTTCCCATATCTGACCAGCATGACCATTAGCCTGGCCAGCAGGGACAGTCAAGCAAGCATTGAGAAGCAAGACTCCCTGCTCAGCCCAAGAGGTCAAGTCATGAGACGGTTTTACCCCAATATCATCCGCAAGTTCTTTTAAAATATTTTGCAAAGAAGGAGGGGCTGGAATAGAATCTGGAACGGAAAAACTCAATCCCTGCGCCTGCCCAGGCCCATGATAAGGATCCTGCCCCAGAATCACCACCTTAACCTCTTCTAGAGGAGTTGTTAAAAGAGCCTGAAAAACCTTTTCCTTTGGCGGATAAACAGTTCCCTGAGCATAGACTTGCTCCATAAAGTGATTGATTTTCCCAAAATAACCCTCAGGTAATTGCTCTTTAATCAAAGCATGCCAGGATGAGTGTTGCATCTTAATCTCCTTTATAGTATCCATCTAAAAGCACGTTTTAATTCATCCGTACCATTTTTAAAAAAGCATAAACCATGTGCGAGTATGATTTTATCCGGTTTCCAGTTTAACATACGGGAAAAGGAAACCTTTGCTTCCCTTTGTCTTCCTAAAAAAGTCATCCGATAATCGATAGGAGTTTGACCATTAGGGGCTGTTACACGAGCTAAACGATAGAATTTTCTGCGGATTGGACTAGCTATTTTTTCTGGTTCAAAATTCTCTATAAGGTCTGTTACAATAAGTGTTTTAGTTGATTTATGAAAAAACACGACCTCTTCGATGACAGAACTTCCCTTAAAAATAAGCTGTTCAATCTCATCAGACCATAAGTCAGGAGCCTTATCTGTTAAGGAAGCTTCAAATTTCACCTTGACATTCTGACTTTTCGCTCTCTCTTCAACTCCTGGACTAGACCATGCTTGCGCATAAGGATATCTTTTTCTCCAATCTGCAATATAGGCGTAGTGAATCTTATTTGGTGAAATCAGGTAAGCGACTTTGCCCAAAGCGTCTAGTTCAGTAAACAGTCCCTCATTTGGCGCAATCGGAGAGTGAATCCAAAGTTTGCCATCATTTAACTTAACCACCGTCATACGTGTCTGAAAAGGAAGCTTGAAGATCTTCATATCCATTTGAATCAAATCACCATCTACTATCCAGATATTTTGATCAACTTCCTTTAGTGTATACAATGGTTCATAAAGAGAAAGTTCTGGCCTTGACATCGTTAACTACTCCTTCGTTAATACTGCCTCTATTATAGCAAAAAGTGGCTATCTAAACCACTTTTAAAAGTATCTATTAAGATTTGAGAAGTTTTAGAAAGAATTTATACTAAAGAGCCTTTATTCAACCCCATTTCTCATATTAGAAAGGATAAATTCTTTGTCAATTTCATCAATAATCAATTCTGTTCGAGTATTAAGTTTTTCATCAAATCTCTTATTCAATTCCTTTACAACGCTTATCTTAAACTCATCACTTGATTTTTGTTTATAGTAATCAAATCCTCCAGAAGCCGCACTACAGCAACTCCCCCAATCTGAAAGATAGCCTATTATTTCAAAAACACTATCATTGTATTTTTCAAATTTTTTAGTTGCAGAACTTTTTAGATAGCCTGAAATACAATTTACAAAAGAGTAGTAATACTTAGAGTCACGAAATGAATTGAATTCTACACTATGAAAACTTGGATCGAGAATTCGTGCTAATCGCACATCTTTCATGGTGGGTTTTGTGGTCATTTTAATATCAGTCTGCAGATAAGCATAATAGGTTTCCTTATCAAAGAAAGCTCCATCTACCGCTATCAAAGCACCATACATACCATCTTCATACTGAAACACCATCACAGCACCGTTCCTATATTTGCTTTCTACAGGAACAGGTGGAGCAATTCTCTTTTTGGGCTTGTCTTTTTTTCACTTATCTTTTCTAAAAACTTATCTAGATTTTCACTTCTTTGTTCTAAAAATTCACTATCTGCCCCTAATTCTTGGGCTAGTTCTAAATCTTCTTTGTTAAGAATGATTTCTTTAATTTCAAGCAAGAATTCGTCATCTAATTGCCCAACTTCCCATAAACAGTGTGCTAAGGCGAACAAGACATCATACATATCGTCATCATATAAATCTGATGTCAGGTCATTTTTGATTGTATTTGCATCTTCTCCTTGATTGTATCTCTCGAAGAATTCTTCTTTAATATCTAAGGAAGTGTCATTTCCAAAAATCGTTGCATCCCATGTTCCCATAATTTATAGACTCCTATCTACTTTTAAAAAGTTCTAAATATTTTACAAGGTTTTGCAAAGAATCTATACAAAAGAGCATTTATTCAATCCCCTGTGAAGTATTAGAAAGTATAAAATCTTTGCCAATTTCATAGAAAATCATTTGAATTCGATTATTTAGATTTTCATTAAACTATTTATTCAATTTCTTTGTGGCACAGTTCTTAAATTCATCAGTTAATTTTTGTCGATAATACAAAAATCCTACAAAAGCTTCGCTATAACAGCTTCACCAATTAGAAAGATAGCTAAGCATTTCAAAAACTATCATAAAATATTTCAAATCTTTTCCTTGCAGAATTTTCTATATCATCTGTAATAAACTAGATTACTAGAATTATACTTAATTAAATCCTTTAGATTAAACTTTTATTTTTAAAACTTTCTAAATAAACTATTTAACAATCAAATAATGTGCGTCTTTTATCTTATATTTTTCTAGATTGATAATGGTTTGTTTCTTATCAACAATATCATATTTAACCAGAAAATCATTAAATAAGAAATAATAGATGTTGTTTTTAAATGTAAAATACGGTGCAATATATTGCTCTGTACTAAAGCCTTCTAGATGAATAATATCTTCTTCTAAATTGGCTAGATTGACAGTAGTAAAGGAAAATTCGCCATTATACAACCCCTCATTTTCTATAATCAATTGGTTATTTTTAGCATCAAAGTGAATATTTGTTGGATACTTATCTGGAATATCGATATAATCCTTGTTTTGACTTTTTATATCAAAAACCAATAATTTATTTCCTGACTTATATTCCCCATTAGAATTACGTCCATCAAGTGCTTCCACAATATACAAGACATCACCTACATTAACCATTCTCATATATGCTGATGTTTCGTCTAGATTGTATTTTTCTACGATGTTGAATTCTTTATCCATTTTCCAAATTTCAGCATTAGGAACTTGAGTGGATAAATCCAATGTGCTTACAAGTAAGTATAAATAATTATCTACAATAACAAACTGTTGACTAGCATTTAGTTGTCCATCATTTTTCATGGCAACATTAGTTACAACTTCTAAATTGTTATCATATTTATAAAATTCAATTCTATCTGTAAAGACAGCAGTTGCATACAAATAATCCCCATCTGTTATGGAGGCATAAGCATCATTTCCTTCTGCTAATTTAAATGTTTCACTTAAAGTTTCCTTATTAATTCTAGATACAAATCTTTTTAGAGCAGGGGTATCTTTTGTTTTTGCAGTTGAATAGGATCCTGCATCTGAAAAACTTTCTGCCCAATAGATGTATTTTTCTTTTCTGGCTATATTACCCTTGAACTCATTTAAATCATAATCATCAAAGACAGCTATTTTATCGCTATCCCAGATAGCCATTTTATAATCATCTACCGAATTTACCTTATTTGACTGACAGGCACTTAGCCAAATAAGACAGCAACAAGCACTTATAATCATCAACATGAAGTTCATAGCTCTTTTATTTCTTTTCAATATCATACTGATTTGCTCCTATATAGCTTTTTTATACCAATTTAAGAAGTTCAAACAGATGAATAGCATAAACCTAATCTCAGGTACCCACATCTACTCCAGTCACAGGTTAATCCCTGTTGCAACTACTGAGAAGATTAAAATTTGTTACTAGTATCACGATTGAAAATTATTTGTTATAAGGCTTTCCAATTTGTCTAGCAGCTTAATAGGCAAATGATTGACTAGCTTTGATGCCCCTTTTTTAACATCTATTTGATAAACAGCACTATTACTTCAATGCCCATTGAGAGCTTAACGATACATGACAATCACAATATTCTTGTCATTATATCCTTGTATGATTTATTATATCAAAAAATAAAACGTTTTCAAAATATTATCAAAATTTCTTGCACTTCATGCACCATGTTTTCCAGAACCTTTTAAATTTTGTGATTTTTAAAGGATCCCCAAACAATTAAGAAGAGCCTGATAAGAGTCGACTTCATAAGTTGGATGAGCTAGGGTCTTGTTTTCCAGATGATGAGGATTGTACCAGATGGTATCGATACCAGCATTATTTCCACCCTGAATATCAGCTGATAAGGAATCACCAATCATAAGGGCATGATTTTTATCAAAGTTAGGGATGCGAGCTCCAATTTTCTCATAAAATGCAGCATCTGGTTTTTGAGTATGGAGCTGTTCTGAAATGAAAATCTCCTTGAAAAATGGTGCAATACCAGATTGTTCCAAACGACCTGTCTGAATAAAGGTAATTCCATTTGTAGCAGCATAGAGTTCATAGCCCTGATGTATCAAAGTTTTTAATAAATCTTCCACACCTGGGAAAGTTTGTCCCTGTTTTGATAGGAAAAACTGGTAGCGCTCTGCTAAGTAGGACCCATCTTTTTCAATACCAAAATGAGCAAACAATTTTTCAAAACGAGTGTTTATTAACTCAGCCTTTGTAATTTTTTTCTGTTCCAAATCCTTCCAAAGGACTTTGTTCATGGGCACATAATAATCTTTGTAAGTTTGGATATCCTCTACTCCTTCTTCTTCTAAGAGTTGCGTTAGAGCTATATCCTCCGCAGCATCAAAATCGAGTAAGGTGTGATCGAGGTCGAATAATAGAAATTTGTATTTCAATTTTAAAAACTTCCTTTCTTGGGGTGACAAAGAGTGGGACTAAATGATTCAAAAAAATATAAAAAATTTTACCTCTACTTATTGAATAACTTAGCCCAATTCTGCTTGGAATTTAAAATTCTGGAGACATAAACCTCATATTTGTCGATATAATAAAAAGCTAAGTAATTTTCAATTGGCATATATCGATAACGTTTTCCGTCATCTGTTAATTCACCATAACCTCGACTTGAAACCAAAGGACATGCTTCTGGAAAGGTTTCTAAAGTTTCTAGTGCCGTTAGAATAAGGTCTAGTTTACTATCGGCAGATTGCTGGCTGTAAAAATTCAGTACAATATAATCATGTATTTCTCTCAAGTCTTTCTTAGCTTGATCCGTAAGAGAAACATGGTAACGCTTATGATTAGTCAAGTCCAAATTCCTTTCTTACATCTGCCAAAGACGTTAGTTTACCTTGCTCAATTTCTTGATGTCCCATCAAGATTTCCTTTTTCAAGTCTTCAAAAGCAACCTGATATTGAGTCTCTTGTAAATCACTAAATACGAACTCTTTAGGATCAACTGCACCTGTCGCAATTTTACGAAGTGCAGCATTAAAAATATCTGATAGAGTTAACTTTTCATCAGCTAAGATTTCTTTCGTTTGTTGGTAAAAAGTCGAATCTGCTCGAAAATTAACAGGTTGAGTACTTGCCATGATTAATACCTCTTTGTAAAGATGATTTGTAAATACATTTTATCATCTTTAGATTTGAAATTCAACGAAAAGCTCCTTTAACAGAAAAGGAGCTATCTTATATTTTATTGGTGTACAGCTTGTGCAGCTGTGATTAATGTAAGTTTGAAGACGTCATCTGAGTTACATCCACGAGAAAGGTCATTAACTGGTTTGTTCAAACCTTGCAATACTGGACCAACTGCTGCAAAGCCACCGAGACGTTCTGCCATCTTGTAGCCAATATTTCCTGCTTCGATACCTGGGAAGATAAAGACGTTTGCTTGTCCAGCAACCTTGCTTCCTGGCGCCTTAAGAGCAGCTGTTTCTGGAACGAAGGCAGCATCAAATTGCAATTCCCCATCAATTTCAAGGTCAGGACGAAGATCATGAGCAATCTTAGTTGCTTCAACAACTTTATCTACGCTTTCACCAAAACCTGAACCTTTAGTTGAATAGCTTAGCATAGCAATTTTTGGTTCAATACCGAACATCTTAGCTGTAATTGCAGAGTTAATCGCAATCTCTGCCAAAGCTTCAGCATCAGGATTGATATTGATGGCACAGTCACCAAAGAGGTAACGTTCAGTACCACGAACCATGAGGAAGGCACCTGAAGTGCGGCTAACATTCGGACGAGTTTTAATGATTTGAAGGGCTGGGCGAACAGTTGCCGCAGTAGAGTGAATAGCTCCTGAAACCATTCCATCTACCAAGCCCATGTAAACCAACATAACACCAAAATAGTTCACGTCTTTAACCAAGATTTCGCGAGCTTCTTCTTCAGTCATTTTTCCTTTACGACGTTCTACAAGTGATGCTACCATTTCTTCAAACTGAGGATAATGTGCTGGATCGATGACTTCATAACCATCCATGATTCCTTCGATTTCAAGATAAATTTTAATTTTGTCAGGGTTTCCTAGTAAGACGGGAATAACTTCTGTTTCTTTTACGATGCGTTTTGTAGCTTGAAGAATACGTGGTTCTTCACCTTCTGGCAAGACAATACGTGCATTTTTACCAACTAGGTTGGCTTTTAAACTTTCAAAAACTTCCATGAGTTTTGACTCCTTTTAAGATAAATTATTATTTGATAACTGAGTTATAAGAGTGTTGAAATCATCCGGCAGTGGACTTTCCATCTCCAACTGCTCTTCAAGAAAAGGATGATAAAACGATAAGTAATGGCAATGCAGAGCTTGACGCTCTATGCCATGTTCAAGACTACCACCATAGAGGTCATCACCAAGCAAAGGGAAACCGATATGGGAGAAATGAACACGAATCTGGTGTGTCCTTCCCGTATGTAGTCGAATATCAACTAGATGAATATTGCCATAAGACTGCACTATGCGATAGGAAGTATGGGCATATTTACCACCTTTTGCCACTCGCCTAGTGATAATGGAATCTTCGTCACGGGCAATCGGGGCAATGATTTCACCTTGAGGTTCCAGAAAACCATCTCCTTTAACGAGTGCAAAATAGCGCTTTTCAATGGCTTTCTTTTGCAACTGCTTGTCTAGTCTAGCATGAGCATAACCATGTTTAGCAAAAAGCATGAGACCCGAAGTATCGCGATCTAGTCTGGTTACAATGTGAACCTGCTGATTTTCATAGTTATGTTTCACATAGTAGCCCTTGATAAAGTTGGCGATGGTATTGGAATGATTGACACTAGGAATCGAGGCCACACCAAAGGGTTTATTTAGAATTAAGAAATGCTCATCTTCAAACAGAATATCCAGTGGATAATCAATTGCTTCCAGTGTCTCGAAACCTTCCTCAGGAGGAATGTCGATGACAACCACATCCCCAATATCTAAGAGATAGGTTGCATTTTGTGGATGACCGTTTACGCGAATATCTCCACCTCGAAACTTGATTTTGGCAAGTAAACCTTTCGAGACTTCGTTTTTTTTTAAAAAGGTCTTTACCTTGACATGTTCGTCAGCAATAAATTCAAACCTCATTCATCCACCTCACCAATAAAGGCATCCTTGACACGATTCCAAAAACTAGTATGACTTGGTGTTGCGACAAAGTGAATCTTGTGGTGGTCTATTTGGTATTCTATTCTTTCAATATTACGGTAAGAATAAATGCTATTGTCAACAGAAATCGTATGATAATCATTGCGAGTCGGTATCAATTCAATCTTATCCTTCTTAGGCACAATGATAGACGAACCTAAGGTTCGGTAGACACGATTGTTGAGACTCGCAATTTCTGTTAATTGTAGGGCCTCAATAGTAGGGTGCAAAACAGCTCCACCAAGAGATTTATTATAGGCTGTACTCCCGGTTGGCGTCGATACCGTCAGGCCATCTCCTCTAAAACGTTCAAATGGAACTTGGTTAATGATAATATCGGCAACCATAGTCCTATCAGCTCTCCGAATGCTAGCCTCATTCAAAGCTCGGAAAATTTTCACTTCTCCATTTTCCAAAAATATCTTTACATTTAACAGTGGGTAAGACACACGAGCCCCAGTATCCAACTGTAAATTAGTAAACAATTGATCTAGTTCAAAATCACGATAATCCGTATAGAAACCTAAATGACCTGTGTGAACACCAACGAAGCGAACCTTATCCAGCTGGTCTTCATACTTGTGAAAAGCAGACAAAAGCATCCCATCCCCACCTATGGAAATCACGATATCGGGATGTTTATCATTTAATATAAAGTTATTCTTTTTTAGTCGATCTCTTAATTCATATAAGACTCGTTGACTTTGAGGTTTGCGATTAGCGATTAGATCAATTCGTTTACCTGTATTCTTCATCGGTATCGTCACTATTACCTACCCCGTCATTTAACTTTCTATGCAATGGATCAAAGAGTGCCTGTGCTTCCTGGATATCATCACGAATTTTACTCATTTCTTCATCCAATTGGTGAGAGATTCTTGCTGTGATTTCCAGACGTTTCTTAATTTCTTCTGGAAAATCCCCTTGATATTTATAATTGAGAGAATGCTCGATGGTAGCCCAGAAATTCATAGCCAAGGTACGAATCTGAATCTCCACCAGAATCGTTCTTGCCCCATTGATCGTATCAACTGTATACTCAATAATCAAATGGTAAGAACGATAGCCTGAAGCCTTTCGATGAGTAATGTAGTCGCGTTCTTGAACAACTCTCATGTCTTGCCTCTTACGAAGGATGGCAACAACCTCGCTCACGTCATCCACAAATTGAACCATGACGCGTAAACCTGCAATATCTTGCAAGTCCTGTTCCAACGTATCGTATCCAATCCCTCGACGAGCCATTTTTTCTTTTATACTTTCGATCGGTTTGACTCGACCAGTTACAAACTCAATTGGAGAATGTTTATTTTGTTTGCGATATTGTTTTCGAATACCTCGGAGTTTTATCTTCAGCTCTCCGACAGCCTGAATGTAAGGATCTAAAAATTCTTCCCATTCTGTAATCATATATCTTTTTCATCCAATTCTCTATACACTTCGATTTATCTAGTTTTTGATTTTCTAGGAAAAATCTTATACAATAAATACAATGCTTATTATACCATACAATCGCTTTCAAAGATAAGGAAAAAGTAAAAAAAATGAAACATTTAGAAATTGAAATGAAAACACTTCTAGAAAAGGATGAATATCAAAGATTACAGGAGCACTTTTCAGGAGTCACACCTATTACACAAAAAAATTACTACCTAGACACGCCTGATTTTTACCTTCGCCAACATAAAATCGCTATGCGCATTCGTACTTTTGATAATAGCGCTGAATTGACCATAAAAATTCCCCAAGCAGTTGGGAATATGGAGTACAATCAAGATCTAAGCCTTGAGGAAGCAAACCATTGTCTTAAAGAATGTAAACTTCCACAAGGAATGATTTCTGACGAATTGACTAGCCGTGGACTTTCAACCAGTGGCTGGGTAGTTTTAGGTTGCCTAACTACTGTTCGTTACGAAAAGGAAACTCCTATCGGACTCATGGCTCTTGATCAAAGCGAATACTTTGATATTGTTGACTATGAGCTTGAATTAGAAGTAGAAGATGGTAAGCAAGGTAGCCTTGATTTCCAAGAATTTTTACAAGTCAATGAAATCCATTACAAAAAAGCTCCTTCGAAATTGGTTCGTTTTATAGAAAATATGAAAAAATACTGAAATAATCTTCTTTTTTTGATAAAATAAAAGGGATGAAAAATAATAGAATCTGTTGTAGAGAACATTTATCACTAAAAGTGTTTTACTACAGCGATTCACTTAGTTTAAAGAGGACGGTTTATCGATGTCAGATACAAAAAACATGAAACTTTTCGCACTATCTTCCAACCAGGAAATTGCTCAAAGAATCGCAGATGCTGCAGGTGTTCCACTTGGAAAAGTATCTTCACGCCAATTTTCAGATGGTGAAATCCAAGTTAACATCGAAGAAAGTGTTCGTGGATATGATGTTTATATCATCCAATCAACTAGTTATCCAGTAAATAACCACTTGATGGAACTCTTGATTATGGTTGATGCTTGTGTTCGTGCTAGTGCTAATACCATTAACGTTGTACTTCCATACTTCGGCTACGCTCGCCAAGACCGTATCGCTTCTTCGCGCGAACCACTTACTGCAAAACTGGTTGCAAATATGTTGGTGAAAGCAGGAGTTAGTCGTGTATTAACTCTTGACCTCCATGCCGTTCAGGTTCAAGGATTCTTTGACATTCCTGTAGATAACCTCTATACTATCCCACTTTTTGCAAAACATTACTGCGATAAAGGTTTGACTGGTTCAGATGTGGTTGTTGTTAGTCCTAAAAACTCTGGTGTAAAACGTGCTCGTAGTCTTGCTGAATATCTTGATGCTCCAATTGCCATCATTGATTATGCACAAGATGATTCTGAACGCAGTCAAGGTTACATCATTGGAGATGTCGAAGGTAAAAAGGCAATCTTGATCGATGACATTCTGAACACTGGCCGCACCTTCTCTGAAGCTGCTAAAATTTTGGAACGCGACGGCGCAACTGAAATCTATGCGGTTTCAAGTCATGGACTATTCGTTAACGGTGCAGCAGAGTTATTAGATGCAACAAATATCAAGGAAATCTTGGTTACAGATTCTGTATTGACAGAAAGTAGAAAACCTAAAAACGTACAATATATCACTGCTAGCGAATTGATTGGTGATGCTATGGTTCGTATTCATGAAAGAAAACCAGTTAGTCCACTATTTAAATAGAAATTAGGTGAGTTTTTGATTTATTTGGATAATGCTGCAACGACTCCGATGTCTTCAGTAGCTATCTCAGCAATGACTCTAGTCATGCAAGAAACTTATGGCAACCCTTCTAGTATTCATGGACATGGGCGCCAAGCAGGTAAACTATTACGAGAAGCTCGTCAAGAACTAGCAAGTTTACTAGGAACAAAGCCACAACATATATTCTTTACCACTGGTGGTACTGAAAGCAATAATACTGCTATCATCGGCTACTGCCTTCGCCATCAAAATCGTGGAAAGCACATTATCACTACTGCGATTGAGCACCATGCTGTTCTAGAACCCATCAAATACTTGGTTGAAAATTTCGGTTTTGAAGTGACTATTTTACAGCCTGAAAAACAAGAAATTACTGCAGACCAGGTCGAAAATGCACTGCGTGAAGATACCATTCTTGTTTCTACTATGTTTGCAAACAATGAAACTGGTACACTTTTACCTATTGCTGAAATTGGTGAAGTTCTAAAAAATCATCCAGCCGTCTATCATGTCGATGCGGTTCAGGCAGTTGGTAAATTAGAGATTCTTCCCGAAAAATTGGGAATTGATTTTCTTAGCGCTTCTGCACACAAATTTTATGGTCCAAAAGGAGTTGGTTTTCTCTATGCTGCATCTACAGATTTTGACTCCTACCTTCATGGTGGCGATCAAGAGCAGAAAAAAAGAGCAGGAACAGAAAATCTTCCTGCCATTGTGGGAATGGTAGCAGCTCTAAAGGATGATCTTGAAAACCAAGAACAAAACTTTAAAAAGGTTCAAAAACTAAAAGAAACATTCTTAAAGGAAATGGCTGACACAGACTATTATCTCAATCAAGGGAAAGACCAGCTACCTTATGTCCTTAATATTGGATTCCCAGGTCAACGTAATGATCTACTACTCCTTCGTCTAGATCTTGAAGGTATTTCTATTTCAACTGGCTCTGCTTGTACTGCAGGTGTCGTTCAGGTTAGTCATGTTCTTCAGGCTTTCTACGGTGAAGACTCTCCTCGCTTACACGAATCCGTTCGCGTCAGCATTTCACCTCAAAATACAGAGCAAGAAATAATCACTCTCGCACAAACTCTAAAAGAAATCATTGGAGGTTAACTCAATGGCATTCGAAAAAACCATTAGTCTTAAAAATTGCCGTTATGATTACACACTTAG
Organism: Streptococcus pseudopneumoniae; assembly: GCF_001072925.1. Taxonomy (GTDB): domain Bacteria; phylum Bacillota; class Bacilli; order Lactobacillales; family Streptococcaceae; genus Streptococcus; species Streptococcus pseudopneumoniae_Q. Next base: position 52,146 of record NZ_JVHE01000054.1, read on the forward strand.
CCCAACCGTCAAAAAGTTCACTCTAAAAGATAACACTTTTTTTGAAACTAAGGTTGGTAACTATGAACTAACACGTCTTCTTGAAAAAGTTCCAAATAGTGGGGAAGGTTTCCAACTTAAAATTATCATCAACAAAGACTTAACAGGTGCAAAAATCAACATCACTGATAAATTCGGTCTACGTTTAGTCGATATCTTTAAGTCAGAAGAAACTCATATCCACCAAGAGAAATTTTACTTCTTGATGGATAGTCTTGTTGAACGTGATGTCTTTACTAAAAGTGAAAGATAGAAGGCAATTATGTTTCGATTAACTTACAAAGACACCTATCAAGTCGATCGCGTTTTAGAATACGAAGATTATGAAGCACTCATGCTATCACTTTCAGGCTGTGTGACTCTTCCAGATACTACTGTTATTACTTCTCTGACCTACAATGGAAAAGAAATCTATCAGGGGCTTCTGGGAAATCTCTATCGTTTTCTATCTCACTATGATTTTACGAAGATAAACTAAGATTTTTCTTAGTTTTTTCTTGTTTTTGTTGATTTTTTCACAATCTTTCTATAAAATAGTATTTAGAAAGGTTGTGATTTTGTGAAAGAAAAACAGTCTGCTATTCCAAAAGCAACAGCAAAGAGACTTTCTCTTTATTATCGTATCTTTAAAAGATTTCATGCAGAAAAAATTGAAAGAGCCAACTCAAAACAAATTGCCGATGCCATTGGTATTGACTCTGCTACTGTTAGACGAGATTTTTCCTACTTTGGTGAACTTGGTCGCCGTGGATTTGGCTACGATGTCAAAAAACTAATGACGTTTTTTGCTGATCTTCTAAATGATAATTCTATTACAAATGTTATGTTGGTGGGTATTGGTAATATGGGGCACGCTCTCCTTCACTACCGTTTTCACGAACGAAACAAAATGAAAATCATTATGGCTTTTGATTTGGATGATCATCCTGAAGTTGGGACAAAAACTCCTGATGGAATCCCAATTTATGGAATTTCCCAAATCAAGGATAAAATAAAGAATGCAGATGTTAAAACTGCAATCTTAACAGTTCCGAGTGTCAAATCACAAGAAGTAGCTAATCTTCTTGTTGAAGCAGGTATTAAAGGAATTTTAAGCTTTTCACCCGTTCATCTCCAACTACCAAAAGATGTGGTAGCTCAGTATGTAGATTTAACTAGTGAATTGCAAACTCTCCTCTATTTCATGAGAAAAGAGGATTAGAAAGCGAAAGCATTTATGAAAAAACCAGTTATTGGGATTACAGGAAACGAAAAAGCTCATCCTGATGATGAGCTTATGATGAGCTATGCTGCGAAAGGCTTTGTTGAAGGAGTCAAGGAAGCTGGGGGAATTCCCATTATCCTACCAATTGGTGATCAAGAAATGGCTAGTTACTACATTGGCTTGATTGATAAACTCATTTTAACAGGTGGACAAAATGTCGATCCAAAGTTCTACGGTGAGCCTAAAACAATCGATAGTGATGACTACCACCTTCAACGCGATATTTTTGAGTTAGCACTCATTGAAGAAGCAATCAAACAAAAGAAACCAATTTTTTCTGTTTGTCGAGGCACTCAGCTCTTTAATGTGGCTATGGGAGGAACTCTTTATCAAGATATTGAAGACCATTGGCAGGATACTTCAGCCGAGTATACAACTCAACGTTTAGTCACCGAGCCTGATACTATTCTTCGAGATATCTATGGAGAAATCTCCCATATCAACTCTTTCCACCATCAGAGTATTAAGGACCTAGCTCCAAATCTCAAGGTTGTAGCTCATGATCCTAAAGATGGAATTATCGAGGCTGTTACAACAACGGATGGTTTCCCTTTCCTCGGTGTTCAATGGCATCCAGAATTTCTCTTTGAAAATCGCCCCAAAGATAAAACACTTTTCGACTATGTCGTCAATGAATTGTAAAACCTGTATCATATACAGGTTTTTTATACCAGATCCGTCTTCTCACGGTAACTAAAATAATCGGAGTGTGAGACGATAAGATGATCCAATAAGACCAAACCCATTAATTCGCAGGCTTCTTTAACAAGCTTGGTAACATGATCATCATTTCTACTAGGCATAACAGCACCGGATGGATGATTATGAACCAGTATCACGGAGGTTGCCATATGCTTCAAAGCATAGTGGAGAATTTCCCGTGGTTCAGCAATACTTCTAGTAGCTGAGCCGATAAAAATGGTTTGCTGATGAATAATTTGATTTTGAGTATTAAGATAGAGTGCCACCAGGTGCTCTTGTTTTTTATCTCCCAGCTCAGCCTGCATCTTTTTAGCCAACCTTTGACTACTGAGGATACTCTCTGACTCAATGGTTTCTTGCTTGTGAATACGACTTCCCAGCTCAATCATGGCTTGCAGTTCAATAGCTTTCACTCTACCGATACCTGATAAAGTCTGTAATTCTTGCAGGGTCATTTTTTTCAAATCAGTTAAGCAACTTAATTGATTTAATACTTTTTGAGCGATTTCAAAAACAGTAGATTGACGAGTTCCCGTTCTTAGTAAAATAGCTAGTAATTCCTGATTACTCAAACTCTCTACTCCATCTGATACCAGGCGTTCTCTTGGCAAAAGCGAATCTTCTTGAAATGAAATACTATACATAAAAATCCTCCTCGCTTTATTATTCGTGAGAAGGACGGTAAACCAAGTAAATTTTATCTAATTTTAAATATTTTCAAGAGCAAGACGTAAATCTTCAATCAAATCATCAACATTTTCAAGACCGATTGAAAGACGAATTTGATTTTTTGTCACTCCTGCTGCTTCCAGATCTGAATCAGACAACTGAGCATGTGTTGTAGTTGCTGGATGAACTACCAATGATTTTGCATCTGCTACGTTGGCAAGGTTTGAAAAGATTTCTAAGCTGTCAATCACTTTACGTGCTTCTGCCTCTCCACCTTTAACATGGAAAGTAAAGATAGAACCTACACCTTTAGGTAGGTATTTTTCAGCTAATGCATGATATGGACTATCTGGAAGTTTTGGATAGTTTACCTTTTCAACCTTTGGATGGTTAACAAGGAAATCAACGATTTTCTCAGCATTTTGAACATGGCGTTCAACACGGAGAGAAAGTGTTTCAAGACCTTGTAAGAGCAAGAATGAGTTAAACGGTGAAAGGGCGGCACCCATATCGCGAAGCAATTGGACACGAGCAGCAACGATAAAGGCTGCTGCACCTACATCTCGAGTATAGCTTAAATTATGATAGCTTGGATCTTCATTGACGAATTGAGGGAATTTCTCTGAAGCTGCCCAATCAAACTTACCACTATCAACGATAACACCTCCAATTGTTGTACCGTGACCACCGATAAACTTGGTAGCCGAGTGAACTGCGATATCTACACCGTGAGAAAATACATTGATAAGGTAAGGTGTTGCGAAAGTATTATCAGCAACTAAAGGAATTTGTTGTTTGTGAGCGATTTCAGCTATTTTTTCGATATCAGGAATGTTTATAACTGGATTACCAAAAGTTTCAATCAAAACAAGTTTGGTATTTTCCCCAATAGCAGCTTCCACTTCTTCTAGATTATCGATATCTACAAAAGTTGTGGTAATGCCATATCGAGGAAGGGTTTCTTTCAAAAGGTTAAAGGTACCACCGTAGATAGTTGAAGCTGCAACAATATGATCGCCTGCGTGAGCAAGTCCAAGAATAGTGTAAGTAAGAGCTGCCATTCCAGAAGCTGTGGCAAGAGCACCAACACCACCTTCAAGAGCTGCAATGCGCTCTTCAAAGGCTGAAGTTGTTGGATTAGTGATACGAGTATAGATATTACCAGCTTTCTGAAGTGCAAAGAGTTCTGCACCTTCTTGTGTATCATCGAATACAAAGGATGTTGTTTGGTAAATTGGTACAGCACGAGACTTGGTAGTCGCATCTACCACTTGCCCTGCATGCAATTGTAGGGTTTCAAATTTAAATTCACGAGTCATCATCAGACCTCCAAAGATTTCATTAGGTTCATTGTATCACCTAATCACTCAGGTTACAAATACAACTTTGTTATATCTTGACATAAGAAATAGCTATGGCAATGCATGATTGAGAAAAGGAGATATCTTTTATTAGAATTGTAGAACTTTTTTCAGATAGTTAAAAAAGTTTGTCTTCATTATTCCTATACTTTATAATGGATAAAAAGGAGAATACTATGTCAGAAAATAAACATGAAATAGATACAAACTTTGCTGGCCGTTTAAACATTTTGCGTGCTGGTGTGCTAGGAGCCAATGATGGGATTATTTCTATCGCTGGAGTTGTTATCGGGGTTGCTAGTGCAACCACCAACATCTGGATTATCTTTCTCTCAGGTTTAGCAGCAATCTTAGCAGGTGCCTTTTCTATGGCTGGAGGTGAATATGTCTCTGTATCAACTCAAAAAGATACTGAGGAAGCCGCTGTTGCCCGTGAACAACTTCTTTTAGATAAGGATTTGGATGCTGCTAAAAAATCCCTCTATGCTGCTTATCTTCAAAATGGTGAGTGTGAAACATCAGCTCAACTACTAACCAACAAAGCCTTTTTGAAAAATCCACTCAAGGCTTTGGTTGAGGAAAAATACGGAATCGAGTATGAAGAGTTTACAAATCCTTGGCATGCTGCAGCATCTAGCTTCATCGCTTTTGTTCTTGGTAGTTTACCACCAATGCTTTCCGTTACAATCTTTCCAAGTGACTACCGAATCCCTGCTACTGTTGTTATCGTCGCGATTTCTCTATTAGTTACCGGCTACACCAGTGCCAAACTCGGGAAAGCCCCAACAAAAACAGCCATGATCCGTAACCTTTGTATCGGTTTGTTGACTATGGGAGTTACCTATCTATTCGGACAGTTGTTTAGTATTTAAGAGAAAAAAATGATGCTGGGTAAAAACTAGCTTTAAAATAAAACCACACAGTGATTTCAGTCTTGAATTCCATCAAGAAGAAAGAAATACTGTGTGGTTTTTGAATAATAGATATTTTAGAGGCTGGATTCTTGACTAATTTTGTGAAATTCATAGTCATGAAAGTGAATCCTAACTCTGTTTAAATGGCTTGTTTGCCTCAAATATGAACTCTTCGCAGGAAAAAAACAATCTTTACTCTACATTATCACAGTTAATTAGAACGAATTTACTTACAGATAACACTTGAAGAGCATAAGTCAACAGTGCATCTTCATAAACATAGTTGGATGAAATCTAGGGCAACCAGTATGAGAATTTTCCTATAGAAACATTTGACTTGGGATACTGTCAACAAATAAACTAATCATTTAATATTCATGAGTTGTTAGAATATAACAGAACAGAATTACTTCCAAACTCAACCGATTTATGTTATAACCTGTAAACATTATCAGGATTTTCTATGTGTTCTTTGTTACTGTAATTATAAAGCATGACATGAGAAAGTGATTCTTTCATAAAATACTGGTACTGAACCTCTGAAATATCAAATGAAGCAACAACTGCTCAATTATTGATAAACATAAATTGATGGTGCTATGAACCTAACTTTGTATACACACGATGCAAATAAGTAAACTGAATGTCATTGTTTTCTTCAGGACTATTTGTAAGTTTTATCAACTAAAAAGCGCGATTATCAAGATAAGATACTAGAATTAAAAATTGACTTTTTTCTATCAAAACAGGCAAATAAATCGCAATCACTTACTTTTTTCTTTAAAAGATTCATATAATTTTTTATATAACTCCTTTATATCTTTTTTCTGAGAATTCAACTCTTCTTTACCATAGTCAAAATTTGCTACTACAAATCCCTCGTCATCATTAGAAAAAGTAAAAAATTCTATTTCAATGAGTTTATTATGCTTAGAGTCCTCTATAGTGTCTCCTAAATTATTATTAAATTGCTTCACTTCTTCTTCACGAACTCCGAACCCCATAGCAGCTCCATTTGCAATGATGTTTGAAAACACTTCTTCTGAAGACGCTACTTCTTTCACAGTTATGAAGTATGTGGCCTCTTCTGTTTCTACTTGTTTCACTTTATTCCATTTTTCTGTATCACTAGAAGAAACCGTAAAAACGGTTAACTCCAGTGTTGGTTTATTGGTATTTTCTTTTATGATCATTTGTTTTCCAAAAAAGAAGAAGGCAAGTAACCCAGCTACAAAGATCAAAGCAATATAAATTATCTTTTTCATACATTATCCCCTATATCTTTCATATCAATGATCACATCAACTTTGTTATAGACAGCTGGATCATGCGTCGCTATAATAACATATTTTTCTTCATCTCTTTCATTTAATAATAAACGAATGATTTCTTTTCCAATCTCACCATCTAAAGCTCCTGTGGGTTCATCTGCTAAGATAATTTTACGTGGTTTCATTAACATTCTGGCAATAGCTACACGTTGAGCCTGCCCTCCAGACAATTCATATATTTTTTGATGTAAATAGTCGCTTGACAGTCCTACTTTTTCAAGTACATCAGTTATTATTTTTTTGTCTTTAGTGATAAGTTTCAGATTATCATATACTGTTTTGTTTTCGATTAAAGAATAATTCTGAAATACATATCCAACAGTATTTTTAAAGAAGGTTCTTTCTTTTATCTTCCAAATATCCTGTTTATCAACTAAAACGTTCCCACTATCAATTTTTTCTAATCTTCCTATAATATTAAGAAGAGTACTCTTACCAGAGCCAGAACCTCCAATCAATGCATAGCTTTTTCCAGATTCAAATTTTAAATTTAAGTCTGTAAAAATCTTTTTTGATCCAAAACTTTTTGAAACGTTCAAAAGGTCAATTGTCATGTTTCATCTCCTTTTAAAATTTTAGTGTAGCTTTCAGATAATTTTCTAAAACTCATTATGATTGACAACATCAAAACTAGTATAGAAGCAAGACCAATATACAGCAACTCTATTTGACCTGTCATAAGAAATGTAAATAGGATAACCATTGTAATAATAATCATAAAATACTTGAGACTTGAAATTGCTATATATGTTTTTGACAGACCCAAAATGATTTTTTTCACATATTCATTCTGTTTTAGGGCAATATAAAGTTGGACATATTGATAAATGAGTATAAAGACAATACTGTAAATTATCTTCTGCAAGATTTGTGAAAGTAGAATTTGGTGCTCTAAGGACAGGATCTTTAATTTCACAATTTGATAAACATCTACTGGATTCATTGAAACATTCAACTGGGTAGCCATCTCATTTATTTTCTTTACCGCCTCAGGACTAAAAAGAGACTTATTAGTTATATTACTAGCCAAAGTAAACTTGTTGTTTTCGATCATTTTGTCTGTATCTAACACAACAACAATGTTATCTTTACTATCTGCTAGACTTGCCATTGGTAAAATATCTTTATTTTTATGATCGATATCAGCATCCTCATTGAAATAAAAAATTTTATTACCATCAGGAATTATTTGTACTGCAAGCTCTTCTTTTGTATAGTTTGTTCCAATAAATTGTTCTGCTACAACTGTATTCTCAATGGATTTCTGGTTTTCTTTCCATTTTTCAGGAATATAGATGGTTGCTATCTTATTATCTAAAAGATGATAGTTTGTTCCATTCACTTTATTTTGTAGGTTAGCACCTGCTTGATTGATATAAATCAACTCTTTATTTATTTCTGGATTCGTTATTCCGTCATTTTCTAATTGCTTAGAAAAGCCTTCTAAAGCATGAGATGTTTCCATAAACTCTGGAACATATGCTGAGGATCGTTCTATATATAAATAATCTAAGTTTTTTAAGGAAGCAGCTATCTGTAGATACTGACCATCAGAATCACTTACTTCTCCATTTTTAGCAGAGTTATTTTCAATTCCAAGGAACTCAATCCTTCTCCAGTCTTTTACTGTGTCCCATGGTACTAAATTCTGTATCTGGATGTTAATACTGGATTGACTACTCTTTGTTTCTTGTAAAAAAATTCCTGAGATAAGTATGATAATCGAAATAATGGCAAGCCATACGACAAAAATAAGCTTGTTTTTTGCCTTGTTTTTGATAATTTCAATGGGCTTTTCAACCTGAATCGTCAACCAAAATAAAACAAAGGTGATGAGATCAATGATTTGAAATAGTATAAAATTCGTTAAAAGCAGAGAGAAAAATAACTTAGAACTATAAGTGAAGAAACCATTCCCCAAAAAAGAACTGTAAGAAATCATCAATAAAGCCATCATAATCAGTTCAAAAATAAGAGAAATGCCATACTCTCTTCTTAGATCGTATACAGGCAATCCCAAAGAACGTCGTATCACTCCTTCTTTAATCTGCTTCGTTCTAACAACAAATAACACAACTAATAAGGTTAAGTAAATTGACCCCATTAACAGTATTCTTAAAGTTCCAGTAAATTGTAAGATTCCTCCTATATACCAAGGATAAGCCATATAGACTGTTTGTAGTCCAGTCATCGTAAGTGGTTTCAAACTGTCTATATTTATTTTTCCAAGGGTGTAATACATCCCTATTATTGGTGCTGACTTTAATTGTTCATTATTTACATCATCGAAATTTACATACTTCAACTGACCAGAACTCTGAACGACCGGCTTGTAAATGGTAACATTTTCCGTTTTTGATAGGTCACGAATCATTTCGTAAATTTCGTTATTAGAAAGATTGCTTTTCCCTTGAATAGAAAAGGCACCATCAATTGGTAAAGGTATGGGCGTTTCGGTATCACTAATAGTGACCAGACCAATTGCAGCAATCAAACAAAAGAAGAATCCAATGATACATAATTTTAATTTCATAAGCACTTACCATATTACAAAAGACCCTAACTTATAATCGGCTCTCTTGTTTTCATAAATTATTTTTAAAATCTATAATAATCTCAATATGCATTTAAGCGAAAATTGTTTCAAGATTTTTTCTTGAAATGTCTATCTATAATCTTTTTTATCGTGAACTTTAACGTTCCCAAAATATTCGTTTGGGTTAATACTATGATTCCTTGACAAACATTTTTTATTATATTTGAACAATCTTGCGATAACTTCTTGAAGTAATCATAAAGATTAGGACATAGACTAAAGCAAAGATACCACAAATGGAAAGTGTTACGCTTAACATCATAGCTGTATCCACACCACCAATAACCTTGATAATCAAACTCAACATGTGATAGGCAAAGGCTAGATGTAGGAAGGCGAAGATTACAGGGAGGAAGAAGACAGTCAAGACTTGCTTGTTAATGGTTTGCTTGATTTGTTTTTGGTCCAAGCCCACCTTTTGCAAAATCACAAAGCGTTCACGGTCTTCATAACCTTCTGAGATTTGTTTATAGTAAATAACCAGTACAGTACCTATCATAAAGATGATAGAGAGGAAAATACCAATAAAGAGGACACCTCCATAGAGAACATTCATTTGGGCAATTGCATCACTTGAACCATTACCCCCGTATACCATAGCATCTTCACTCTTGAGATTATGGCTAAAATTATTTACATACGCATCAAAATCATCAGATAGCTTTAATTGTTCCTCTAGACTTGCGGTGACATCCATACCACCGTAGAACTGAGTGTAGACAGCAGAATCTTGGTACTGATCCAAAAAGCTTTGAAGATCTGGTACAACTAGGTAGTTAAAATCTGAAACTAAAAGGATATAGAGATTTGAAACATGATTGATGATAAAATCTTGCTGGATTTCTTCCTTGATACGATACTCTTGATTGTTAAGACTAAATGCTTTCTGACCTTTTAGTTGGTCATTTTTAGCCCACAGTCCGACTTCATTATCCGTTAAATCAAGCTTTTGTCCAGTCATTTTTTCATAGTCTTTTTGATCAAATACTAGAAAAACTGTCTTAGGTAATTCCGTTATTTGTTCTTTAGTCATGATGGTTAATTTAGTTCCATCTTGACTAGAAAGGCCAAAGCTAGCATAGCTAAGAACGTCTTTATTGCTAATCGTCAAGTTCTTTTCACTGGCATATTGAGTCAATAGTTGGTCTAAATTCTCAACTTCAATATTATTTCCCTTAGCCTTAACATCGAAATCATGAGGATACATGATATTTTTTATATTTTCAGAACCGTTGTAGATACTGGTTGCTGCTGACATAGTAACCAAAACCATAGTGGAAAGGATGGTAATGGTTGCTAAACCGACAGCGTTTTTCTTCATACGAAAGATAAGGTTAGAAACAGAGATGAGGTTATTGGGTTGGTAGTAATATCTTTTGTTTTTCTTGAGTAGCTGTAAGAAAACTGTAATACCTGCATTGAATAAGAGGTAGGTCGCAACTATGACCAACAGGACGGCAATAAAGAAAGTAACAGTCGCTGAAACTGGATCTTTTACGCTTTGTGCTAGATAGTAGCCACTACCTAGTGCAATTAGACCTAGTAAAGTTTGAAGGACTAGGAAACGTCCCTTCTTCTCCCCTTTTGCTTTCTCACGAGAGAGTTGGAGAGCATCCATACGGATAATGCGTACAGCGTTCAGGAAGACGATGACTAAAAAAATGACTCCAAATACCATAAGTATTGAAAGAGCTACGGACCATTGAAAGGTTGCGACTAGCTCTACCTTCATCTTTGCAAGTTTAAGCAATAAAGCAAAGATGAGTTTGTCAAAGAGGGCACCAATCCCAATACCAGCAGTCACTGTTACCAGACCAAAAATCAAGAGTTCCTTGAAGGTCATACCAATCAAATGGCGTTTTTCTAAGCCCAACATGCCATATACACCCAGTTCTTTGGAGCGATTTTTCATGACAAAACTATTGGCATAAAGCACGATAATGGCAGATGCGAGTGTCACTACGATAAGACCTAGTTGTAGGGTAAATTGTATAGCAGATGCACCACGCAAATCACCAATTTTAGAATTAAAGGCTAGGGAATAAAAGAGATAGCTAATAGTGACTGCCAAAATGACAGACAGAGCAAAAGGGTAATAGAGTTTGCGGTTTTTGATCAAGTTGGATATGGCCAACTTATTGGTTAATCGAAACATACTAGTTCACCTCACTTGCCATTACAGTCAAGGTGTCAGAGATTTCTTGGAACATCTGACGATCCGTCTTTTCACCACGGTAAATTTGATTATAGAGAATACCGTCCTTGATGAAAAGAACACGTTTTGCACGGCTAGCTGCTGCTGTTGAGTGGGTTACCATGAGAATGGTTTGCCCTTGCTCGTTGATCTGATCAAAGATATCAAGGAGGGCTGCAGATGATTTAGAGTCTAGGGCACCTGTTGGCTCGTCCGCAAGGAGGATTTCTGGTTCTGTGATGATAGCTCGTGCAACTGCAACCCGTTGTTTTTGCCCTCCAGAGATTTCATAAGGGTACTTCTCCTGCAATTGGTTGATGCCAAGATTTTCAGTCGTCACGACCAATTTTTTCATCATTTCTGTAATAGGCTTTCTAGACAATACCAAAGGGAGTAA
>NZ_JVHE01000055.1:0-381 GCF_001072925.1 Streptococcus pseudopneumoniae
TTTAAAGTTTTCAAAGTTCCGGAAGCCAAAAGCATTGCGCTTGATGACCTTAATGAGGTTATTCGTAGCCTCTAGTTTCGCGTTTGAGTAGGGCAGTTCCAGTGAGTTCATGATTTTGTCCTTGTCTTTCAAAAAGGTCTTAAAAACAGTTTGAAAAATAAGATTTACACAAGAAATCGTTTCTTCAATCAGTTCAAAGAAATGGTCTGTTTGTTTCTCTTGGAAATGAAATAGTAATAGTTGATAGAGTTCATAGTGCTCTCTAAGTTCTTGAGAGGATTCAAGGAGCTTTTCGAGAATCTCATTATTGGTCAAGTATGAGCGAAAAGTAGGGCGATAAAAACGTTTATTACTAAGTTTACGGCTATCCTGTTGAATGAG
>NZ_JVHE01000056.1:0-213 GCF_001072925.1 Streptococcus pseudopneumoniae
CCGTACTCAAGTACAGCCTGCGGCTAGTTTCCTAGTTTGCTCTTTGATTTTCATTGAGTATAAGGTTTGTTTCAGATTTCTGCTAAGGTAGGTTATAACTTAGAAGGTGAAAGAAAAGGCGGTGGGACAGAAATTGATAGACAAAGTCTTGATTTCGTAGTCCCAGCCCCGCGAGGATGATTAGGAGCTTTTTGGAGTCTAAAAGACGAACAA